>DAIDGW010000108.1 GCA_027452245.1 Acidobacteriaceae bacterium | reverse complement strand
GCACGCCGCCTGGAGTCATGCGAGGAGATCGTGCAGGTGATGTATGCCCGCATCCTGGCGAAATGGAAGCCGGAAGTTGGGGCCGCGGAAGAAGAAGTGTGTGGCGGCCACATGTCATTTGCGGGATTGGGGTCGCCGGTCGGACGAGCGGGAGGCGTGGGATTGGATCGTCCGCTGACGGCGGAGGACCTGGATCGCATTGAGTCGTTCTACAACGCACACGGCGCTCCGGCGCAGGTGGATTTGTGCCCGGTGCATGAGCCGGAGGTGTTTGCCATGGTGAAGGAACGCGGATATGCGATCGCGGAATTGAACAATGTGCTCTATCGCGAATTGAACTCTCTCGAGCGCGTCAGCCCGCCGCAAGGATGCGAGATCCGGCGCGGAACGGAGGAGGACGCGGATGCTGCGTCTGCCTTGGTGGAGCGCGCGTTCTTTCCCGAGGGCGCGCCGGAAGCATATCGGGGATTGCTGCGTCCGATCTACGAGATGGAGGGCGGCATCACCTACATGGCGTTCGCCGGCGGAAAGCTAGCGGCGTGCGGAGCGGGGCTGGTGATTCCCGAGCATGGCGTTTTCGCCTTGTGCGGCGCGGGAACGGCGGTGGAGTTTCGACGACGGGGATTGCAGACGGCATTGTTGCAGGCGCGAATGGCGACGGCAGCCGAAGCCGGGTGTGAATACGCGGTTGTAGTGACGCAGGGAGGGTCGGAGTCGCAACGGAATTGTGAACGGGCGGGATTTCGGGTGGCGTACAGCAAGGTGACGGTGGCGAGGGAGGTTTCACGATAGCGGGCAGGGCGCGAGGGCGCGCATCAGGATAACAAGCCGCGAGGAGTGGATTTGAGGACGCAGAAAAAAGAGGGCTAAATCCCGTGTTTTTTAAGGACCTAAACGCGGCGCTGAAGCGCCGCTCTTCCACGGTGGGCATCGCATCGTCTCGGGTGTGGGATGACGGGCAGCGAAGCGATCAGGATCGCGAGGGCTTGTCATCTGGCTTTGGTAACCATTTTTTGAATTACGGGTGTGACTTTTTTCCGATGACGCGAGGTTGTAGTTTCGGGTCATGGATTGGCCGGTAACTGTTCTTTCACACGACGATGATTCTCTTCATACCCTGCAATCAGTGTTCGACGAAATAGGGATCGATCCGGTGATCTGCCGGACTCCACAAAAGGCCCTGGAACAAGTGATGGATGGCGCGTGCTCCACGCTGGTGGTGGATTTCGACGTGCCCGGCGTGCGGCATGTATTGCGGGTGGCGGATTTTCTGACGCCTCCGCAGAAGCCGATGCTGATGGCGATCACGACGCGGGCATGGCTGGGCACAGGGGATGTGTTCCAGTCGGGCGCGAGGCGCATCTTGTACAAGCCGCTGGCGCCGCGGGAAGTGAAAGAGGCGTTCACGACTTGCCGGAGGATGATGCGCAACAACCGCCGGCGTTCTTCCCGCGTTGAAATGAAAACCATGGTCTACATCGAATTGGATACCGGGACTGTGCCCGGGATCGGGGTGGACGTGAATGAACACGGGTTTGCGGTGCAGGCGACGGAGCCGATTCCGGTGCGTCCGGGGCTGCCCTTCCGCTTCATCCTGCCGGGGACGCATCACAAGCTGCAGGGTCATGCGAACGTGATCTGGGCCAACGAGCAGGGGCGCGCGGGATTCCTGTTTTCGCAACTCTCACCGGCAGCGCGGAAGGTGCTGAAACAGTGGCTGAGAAGGCGTTCGCACAGCGACGATCCGTTGCGGGCGCTGCTGCCGCCGGATGGGGCGGAGTGCGAAGTGGTGATGGAGTGAGGGAGTTGTCTCCCCATGGTGGATGGAGTTGCACTGCTCAGAGTTTCCTCTAAGGTTGAGATTTGGTCTGAGGGAAGTTCCGGAGGACAATAGCTGGAGCGATCAACAGGCGGTTGACTCATGTTGGACCATGCGGCGCTGGTAGCTGTATCGGAGCAGATGATGAAGGGCACCGACGTCGAGATTGGCGGGAAGAAGTATCGCGTGTCGCGCACCGGATCGCAGGGTTTGCGTACGGTGCGTTTTTTGCTGGATGGCCGAGAGTACCAGGCGATTGAACAAAATCCGGAGAAGCCGAGCCAATGGGGACGACTGGCGCGCGAGGGGCATCGCGTGGTGCAGATCCGCGATCTGGAGAGGGAAAAGTACGCCGGGGTTGTGGTGGATGACAAGGTGCGCGAGTACGCGCGGTAAAGAGTGAATCGGCGAGGGATTGAACTGGGGGGCGCTATCTTCCTCCGCTGACATCGATGAAGGAGCCGGTGCAGTAGGAGGCTTGGTCGGAGAGCAGCCAGAGAATGGCGTTCGCCACTTCTTCCGCTTCACCAGCGCGCTTCATCGGGATGGAGTATTTGACGCGCTCGATGCGGTGGGGCTCGCCTCCACTGGCGTGGATTTCGGTACGCACGATTCCGGGCCGGACAGCGTTGACGCGAATCCCTTCGTCAGCAACTTCTTTGGCCAGACCAACGGTCATGGCATCGATAGCCGCTTTGCTGGCGGCGTAATCGATGTATTCTCCGGGAGAGCCAAGCTGAGCGGCTTTGGAGGAGATATTTACGATTGCGCCACCTTTTCCACCGTGGCGGGTCGACATGCGGCGAACCGCCTCGCGGGCGCATAGAAAGCTGCCGGTAACGTTTGTGGTGAACATCCGGTGGAGGCGGGCGGAGTCCATGGTTTCGAGGCGCATCTGCTGGTCGACGATGCCGGCGTTATTCACGAGGGCGTCCAGGGTTCCGAAAGCGCGGTCAAACTGGGTGAACATGCGGGTGACATCGGTCTCGGAAGCGACGTCGGCCTGGATGGCAGTGGCGTTTCCAGATTTGGCCAGAATTTCGCGGACAAGAGAGTCGGCGGCCGCAGCATTCCTGATGTAATTGATGCCGACTGCATAGCCGCGGTGGGCGGCGAGGCGAGCGGTGGCGGCTCCGATGCCGCGGCTGGCGCCGGTGATCAGCAACGTTTTCATGCAGGCAGTATACGGGGCGCGCGGCGCAACGGCTGAAAGCACAGCTAAACTTCCTCTGGCTGAATCCTTCAGTCTGTTCCAGAATAGAAACCGATGAAACGAACGTTATTGTCATGGAGCAGCGGCAAGGACAGTGCCTGGGCACTGCATGTCCTGCGGCAGCGGAAGGAGCATGAAGTCGCGGGGCTGCTGACGACGGTGAACAGCGCCATGGATCGTGTCGCCATGCACGGTGTGCGCCGCAGCCTGCTGAAGGCGCAGGCAAAGGCGGCGGGAGTTCCGCTGTGGGATGTGGATTTGCCCTGGCCGTGCGGCAACGACGACTACGAGCGTCTCATGGCGGAGACGTGCCGGGCGGCCGTGCAGGCCGGGATGGAATGCGTTGCGTTCGGCGATCTGTTTTTGCGCGATGTGCGCGAGTACCGGGAAAGGCAGTTGCAAGGTTCCGGGCTGACCCCGGTGTTTCCGCTGTGGGACATGCCGACGCGGGAAGTGGCGGAAGCGATGATTACGTCCGGCTTGCGGGCCAAGCTTGCGTGTGTGGATTGCAAACGGGTGGCGCCGGAGTTTGTTGGGAGAGAATTCGATGAGGGGCTGCTGGCGGATCTGCCGGAAGGCGTCGATCCGTGTGGGGAGAATGGGGAGTTTCATACGTTCGTGTATGCGGGACCCATGTTTGAAGACGAGCTGGGAATCGAGGTTGGGGAATCGGTGCGGCGCGATGGATTTGCGTTTGCCGATTTCAAGCTCAGGCTTGATCGGGTTGCGTAGGCGGCATGCGTCCGGGGGAAAATGCGGAGATATGAAAGAAAGATGTGCGAACAGCGTGTTCATTGCGGATCAGTTGCGGCGGGCATTTAATGGAACGGCGTGGCACGGTCCGGCGCTGGTGGAGCTGCTGAAGGATGTCCCGGCAAAGATGGCGGCGGCGCGACCGCTGCGGCGCGTGCACAGCATATGGGAACTGGCGCTGCACATTGAAGCGTGGGATGGGGCGGTGCTGAGGCGGCTGGACGGGGAGAAGCTGCAACTGAAGGCGGCGGAAAATTTTCCGGCGGTATCACAGGTGTCGGAAGCGGCGTGGCGGCGAGCCGTGGCGGGAGTGCGGCGGACGCACGAGACGCTGGTGAAAACGGTGGAGCGGTTAGCGGAGTCGCGGCTGCACGACCGCGTGCCGGGGAAGCGGTACGACTTCGAGTACATGCTGCATGGGGTGGTGCAGCACGAGCTTTATCATGCGGGACAGATCGCAATTTTGAAGAAGGCGGGGGAGTGAAACACTTGTCCAGGCGAATCGAGTGTGCTCTGGGGCGGCATTGCGCGTACAATTTCGAGTCGGTTCCAGTTTAAAATTCAGCAAGAAATCGGGAATTGAGGCAAATCGTGTCGAGGGCGGACCTTGTTCCAGTGGCGGTCGTAGGGGCCGGCGTTTTCGGTCGCAATCACGCGCGGGTTTACAAGGAACTGGAAAAACAAGGCGAAGCGGTGCAGCTTGTGGGCGTGGTGGATACGGATGCGAGCCGCGCGGAGGCAGTGGCGCGCGAGTTCAACTGCCGGTCATTTTCATCAGTGGAAGACTTGCTGTACAACGACATCAAAGTGCGAGCGGCGTCGGTGGCGGCGCCCACTGTGCAACATGCAACGCTGAGCCATCACTTGATGGCGGCGGGCATCGATGTGCTCATCGAAAAGCCGCTGGCGACAAGCGTGGCCGAGGCGGACGAACTGGTGCAGGCGGCGCTGCTGCGGCAGAGAATCGTGCAGGTCGGGCACCTGGAGCGATTCAATCCGGCGGTGCGGGCGACGATTCCGCTGCTGACGCGTCCCATGTTTTTTGAAGTGCACCGGCTGAGCGTATTCACGCCGCGATCGCTGGACGTGGATGTGGTGCTCGACCTGATGATCCACGATCTGGATATCGTGCTGGCGTTCACCAATGCCCCGGTGAAAGAAGTGCGGGCGGTGGGGCTGCCGATCCTTTCGGGGAAAGTCGATATCGCGAACGTGCGGCTTGAGTTCGAAACGGGATGCATTGCGAATTTTACGGCCAGCCGGGTTTCGACGGAGCGGGTGCGGAAGCTGCGGTTCTTTCAGCCGAAGCAATATGTGTCGCTGGATTATGGGCGGCAGGAAGTGCTGGTGTTCACTGTCGGCGAGGATGAGGAGATGTCGGGAGAGCCGTCGGTGAATCCGGATATCAAGGTGGGGAAACCGCAGGTGGATTCAGAAGAGCCGCTGCATGCCGAACTGAAATCCTTTCTGCGGGCGGTACGGTTCCGGGCGGCTCCGGAGGTTACTCTGAAAGATGGAAGGCGGGCACTGGAGCTGGCCCTGGAGATCTTGAACGCGATTCGCGAGCACGCACTACAGTTGAACCTGGGCCGGATTGGCGGAGATTAAGACGTGCGGCGCCGGCCTATTTTCGGATGACCCTGCGGGGGATCGGAAGAGCCTTTTCTTTATTTGTGCCAGGGCCGGCGCGAGTGGAAGGTTTCCAAGCGAACGGTACTCACGAAAATTGCCATCGTATTTGCCAGGGGCGAGGCAAAGGCATAGATCTTTGACGCCACCGCGGCGCTCAAAATGGCGGAGGGCGCGGCGCAGGATCCGCCGGACCGGCGAGGGTGGCTGCGCCGTTTGTCCCTTCTCTGGCGGGCCGCGAATTCGGGAGAAGATATTGCCGCCGAAGCTGCTGTGTTTACAAATATTTACGTAAGTAACGAGCAGCCGGGCAGATACTAAGCACAGTGGGCGGAAAGATGCGAAAATAGGTCAATCCAGTCGTGTGAACTCAAACCAATGCGAGTGGGGTTCGAGGTTGCAACATAACGACTGCATTTTCGTGTCTAAAGAGCGGAGTAGAAGTACGCAGTCCAGCGCATGCCGATTACGCAGATTCCATTTCAGGACCCAGTAGCTCCGCCGGACAAAGCGCAGCCCGAGCAACTCGGACTTTATGACGTGCGCGACTGGGAGAGCGCTTACCGCGAACTGGACGACCGCGTTCCCCACCTGCTGATTCAGTTGCAAGATGATCTGGCGCGCTCGCGCAAGCGGGAAGCCATATGGATTTCGATCATCTTCCACCTGGTGTTGTTCATTGTGCTGTGGAACTTCAAGATCATCGAGAAATACATTCCGTTCCACCGGGTGATGGCGGTGGCGATGAACAACATGCAGGACAAGAACGTCACATTCCTGACGCTGCCTCCGGATCTGCAGAAGGTGCCGCATCGTCCGAACACGAATGTGCTATCGGATAAAGACCGGATCGCGATGGCGCGGCATCCGGAGCTGGATCCCAAGGAATTGAGAAAGGTTCTGGCGACGCCGCCGGCGGGACGGCCGGGAGCGCCCGGACCGCGCGTGCCGCAAGCGATGCAGCCCCAACAACAGGCTCCGGCGATGGCGCAGAACGAGCCCATGCCGCAGCAACAGCAGCCGCAACCATCGATGCAGCAACCGCCGAATACGAACACGAATGCGCAGCTGCAGGTTCCGGCCAGGCCGAATCCGTTCAAGCAGATGCAGGAGGGGATGTCGCCGGGTTCCGCCATTCAGCAGGCGGCACGGGCGGCCGCGGCACGGCGGGCGAGCGGTGGCAGCGACGGGGACGGGGGAGACTTCGGCCTGGGGACAGGAGCGCGAGGGCGTCAACTAGGAGCGCTCGACATCCTGAGCGATACGCAAGGGGTGGATTTCGGCCCATACCTGCAGCGCATTCTGGAAGATGTGCGGGAGAACTGGTATCACCTGATTCCCGAGTCGGCGGAGATGAAGAAGGGTAAGCTGGCGATTGAGTTTGCCATCACCCGCGACGGCCAAGTGGCGGGCATGAGGCTGGTAGCTTCCTCGGGCGACGTGGCGCTGGATCGTCCGGCATGGGGCAGCATTACGGGATCGAATCCGTTTCCGCCGCTACCGAGCGAATTTACCGGCCCATTTCTTGCGCTGCGGTTCCGCTTCTACTACAACCCCGACAAAACCGACCTGCAATAGAGCGGGGTCCACGATTCTCGGATGCTGACAGGCAGACGCTGACGACCGCCGAAGCGCTCAAGCAGAATTCGGAAGAGGCTTACTCCAGATCGCGCCAGTTCGGACCGGTTCCCATTTCCACCAGCAGCGGCACGGATAATTCGTGGACCTTTTCCATGTGGTGGCGCACAAGCGGCTTCATCTCGTCCACCTCGTTTTCCGGAACCTCGAAAACCAGTTCGTCGTGTACCTGCAGCGTCATTCTGGATTTCAGCCCGCGTTCGCGAAGTGCTGCGTCGATGCGGATCATGGCGATCTTGATCAGGTCGGCGGCGGTGCCTTGCAGGGGCGTGTTGACCGCGGTGCGCTCGGCGAAACCGCGCTGGTTGGCATTCTTGCTGTTGATGTCCGGGATCGGGCGGATGCGTCCGAAAAGAGTTTTGACTTTCAGGTCGCGGCGGGCTTCGTCGAGAGTCTTGTCGATGAAGGCGCGCACGCCGGCGTATTTTTCGAAATATGCCTGGATGAACTGCTTGGCCTCGCCGGGCTCGATGCCGAGATTCTGGGAGAGACCGAAGGGTGAGAGTCCGTAGACGATGCCGAAGTTGACGACTTTGGCCTGGCGGCGATGATCAGGCGTAACCATCAGCGGGGGCACGCCGAAGACTTGGGAGGCCGTGAGCGTGTGGATGTCATCGTCGCGGCGGTAGGCTTCGACCAGCAGCGGATCGTGCGAGAAATGCGCCAGCAGGCGGAGTTCGATCTGCGAGTAGTCGGCGGTGAGAAGGATGGAGCCGGGATCGGCGGTGAAGGCGGCGCGAATGCCGCGTCCGAGCTCGGTACGGATGGGAATGTTCTGCAGGTTCGGATTGGCCGAGGAGAGCCGTCCGGTGGCGGTTCCGGTCTGGCCGAAGGTGGTGTGGAGGCGCCCGGTTGACGGATTGAGGAGGGCGGGAAGTGCATCGACGTAGGTCGATTTGAGCTTGGTAAGCTGGCGATAGTCGAGCACCATGCGCGCGATGGGATGATCCTCGGCAAGATCTTCGAGGACGTCGACGGCGGTAGAGATGGTGCGTCCCTTGCCGTATTTCACGGGCTTGGGAAGATTCATGCGGTTGAAGAGCACGTCGCCGAGCTGCTTGGGCGAGCCGACGTTGAATTCCATGCCGGCGGCCGCGTAGATCTGTTTGGATTTGGCGGCGATTTCGCGCTCGAGTTCTCCGGACATGTGGGAGAGAGCGGCGGTGTCGATGCGGACTCCGGCCTGCTCCATGCGGGTGAGCACGGGAACAAGCGGAAGGTCGATGTCGTTATAGAGCTTGGTGAGTCCGGCTTGCTGGACTTCATCGCGGAGGGCGGCGGCGAGGCGTCCGGTGATGTCGGCGGATTCGGCAAGGCTTCCGGCGAGCTTGAGATTGAAGCGGCGCAGGGCAACCTCGGCGATTTCATGGCTCGAATAGGTCGGGTCGAGCAAATACGAATACAGCATGGGATCGTGCAGCACACCTTGCGGAACGATGTCGAGCGGCGCGAGCGCATGCGCGGCGGATTTCAGATCGTGAATGGATTTTGGGATCGTGGGATCGGCAAGGATGGTGCGGAGTTTCGAGCCGATCTCGGTTTCGTCGAGCTTTGCGGTCAAAGCGGAAGCGGCGAATTCAGAGATCGCGACGTTGCAAGCGGCGAGTTCGGACTCGGCCGGTGCGGCGGCCAGCAATGGCAGCATGGCTTCCTGCGGCTCCTCTTCGGATTCTTCATCTTCGGCAGGTTGCGGGCTGGCGGATGCGTGCTCAATGGCAACAGCGAGCGGAGACTCGGCGCTCACCGATTTCAGCAGGCGGTCGATGTCCGCGACAGACTTGGCCTCGGCGTAATGGGCTTCGGTGACTTCGACCACCGGCAGGAGTTCCTTCAATAACGACGTGAATTCGAGTTCGGTGAAGAGCTGGCGGAGGGCTGCGATGTCCGGATCGCCGACGCGCATGGCGTTGGTGTCGAGATCGACGGCCACATTGGTGTCGATGGTCGCCATGCTCTTGCTGAAGAGGATGACGTCGCGGTTGTTGAGCAGCGACTCGCGGTAGGTTTTCTTTTCGACTTCGGCGGCGCGATCGAGCGCCTGCTCAACGGATCCGAAGCGCCTGATGATTTCGACGGAGCCTTTGTCGCCGATACCGGGCGCACCGGGGATGTTGTCGATGGAGTCTCCGCGGAGGGCCATGACGTCGACGACGCGCTCCGGCGGCACGCCGAGAATTTCTTCCACCTTGGCGGCATCGCAGATCAAATTGTCTTTGGGCGGATTGAGAATGCAGACGTTGTCGTTGACGAGCTGCATCATGTCCTTATCGCTGGAGACGACGTAGACGAAGCGTCCGGCGGCGGTGGCTTTGCGGGCGAGGGTGCCGATCAGGTCGTCGGCTTCGAAGCCGGCGAGTTCGAGCATGGGGATGCGGTAGGCTTCGAGCGCGCGGCGGATGTAGGGCACCTGCTGGGCCAGATCTTCGGGCATGGCGGCGCGGTTGGCTTTGTAGCCTTTGTATTCGATCTCGGTGAAGGTCTGCGTCTTGATGTCGAATTTGCGGACGGTGGTGATGGCTTCGGCCTGCTGATCGCGGAAGGTGGGTGCGGCGACGTCGAAGACGGCGGCGAGATATTCCGGGGAAAAGTCGTCACGCAGCTTGCGGAGCATGTTCACGAAGACGTAGATGGCGGCGGTAGGAAGGCCGCCCTTGGTCGACATGGGCCGCTGTCGCGCCATGGCGTGATAGGCGCGGAAGATGAACGACATGGTATCGATCAGGAAGATGGCGCCCTGGGTAACTTCAGGGGTGGACGCGGGTTTGCGCGGAGCGGGCGCAGGTGGCGCAACCGGGGCTGTGGTGGGAGCAGCGGATTTTTTCCTGGGGGACATTTTCCTGGGGGACAATGGAAATAGTTTAACGGAAAGCGCAGATCGGGCGCGGGGCTTCGGACGTCAGATGCCGGAATGGATACTTTGGGCGTCCGAGTGGGCTCAAAACGCTCCCCACTTCTGGCAAAACCGGCGAGAAGCGGGGCATGCCGCAGCCTCTTTAATTTCTGCAAGCTGGTAAACTACGGAACATCGCGCGCACAATTTTCCTGGTCCACGATTCCACATGGCAGAAAAGCGAACATTATTTGAAAAGATCTGGGATGCGCATCTGGTAGCGCAACCGGAAGGCCGGTCGCCGATCCTTTATATCGATCTGCACCTGGTGCATGAGGTGACTTCGCCACAGGCATTTGACGGGCTGCGCGCGGCCGGGCGCAAGGTGCGACAGACGGCGCGCACGGTGGCGACGGTCGATCACAACATTCCTACCGAACCGCGCGGCACGCCGATTACCGATCCGATTGCCGCCAGGCAGATTGAGGCGCTGCAGGCAAACTGCAAAGAATTCGGCATCCAGCTGTTCGACATGGATTCTCCGGAGCAGGGCATTGTGCACGTGATCGGCCCGGAGCTGGGTTTGACGCAACCGGGGAAAACCATCGTCTGCGGCGACAGCCACACCAGCACGCACGGAGCGTTCGGCGCGCTGGCCTTTGGCATCGGCACGTCTGAGGTCGAGCACGTGCTGGCGACACAGTGCCTGGCGCAGCAGAAGCCGAAGACCATGAAGATCGAAGTTTCTGGCCGTCTGCCGGAAGGGGTCACCGCAAAGGACGTTGCGCTGGGCATTATCGGACAGATCGGCACCGATGGCGCGACCGGGTACGCGGTTGAGTACGCCGGCAAGGCGGTGCGCGATCTCTCGATGGAAGGACGCCTGACGCTCTGCAATATGAGCATCGAGGCGGGAGCACGGGCGGGCATGATCGCTCCGGATGAGACGACGTTTGCGTACGTGAAAGGCAGAAAGTTCGCTCCGCAGAGCGAGGACTGGGAGAAGGCGCTCGCGTACTGGCGCAGTTTGCCGAGCGATGACGGCGCGGTTTACGACAAGGTTGTGCAGATTGATGCGGCGCAGTTATCGCCATTTGTCACGTGGGGAACGAATCCGGGGATGGTGGCTCCGATCACGGGGCGGGTGCCGGATCCGGCGAATTACAAAGATGGCGACCGGAAGTCGGCAGAACTGGCGTTGCAGTATATGGGGTTGCAGGCCGGAAAGAGAATCGAAGATATAGCTATCGATCGGGTTTTTATTGGTTCATGCACGAATTCGCGGATGGAAGACCTGCGGGCGGCAGCGAAGGTGGCGCGCGGACATCAGGTCGATCCCAAGGTACGGGCGATGGTGGTGCCGGGATCGCAGCGCGTGAAACGCGCGGCGGAGGCCGAGGGCCTGCACAAGATTTTCCTGGATGCGGGATTTGAGTGGCGCGAGTCGGGATGCTCGATGTGCCTGGGCATGAATCCGGACATCCTGCAGCCGGGGGAGCGTTGCGCTTCGACCAGCAACCGCAATTTTGAAGGACGGCAGGGGCGCGGCGGACGGACGCATCTGGTCAGCCCGATGATGGCCGCGGCGGCGGCGATTGCCGGGCATTTCACAGATGTAAGGAACTGGAAGTTTCAGAAAGACTAAGCATGCAACCATTTCGTGTTCACAAAGGACTTGTCGCTCCGCTGGATCGGGTGAATGTCGACACCGATCAGATCATTCCGAAGCAGTTTCTGAAGAGGATTGAAAAGACGGGATTCGGGGAGTTCCTGTTCTATGACTGGCGGCTGAAGGGCGGCGAGAAGGATCGTGACTTTGTATTGAATGAGCCGCGATATCAGGGGGCGAGCGTCCTCGTCGCGGGAAAGAATTTCGGCTGTGGATCATCGCGCGAGCATGCGGTCTGGGCGCTGGCGGATTTCGGATTTCGCGCGGTGATCGCCCCGTCGTTCGCCGATATCTTCGCGAACAACGGCACGAAAAATGGTTTCCTCACGGTAAAACTCAGTGAGCAGGAAGTTGGGGAGATCGTGCAGCGCACGAAGAAGCATGACGGATATCAGGTGACGGTCGACCTGGAGAGGTGCGAAGTGAGGGACGAACAAGGACTTTGCGCCAAATTTCCGGTCGACGACTTCGTTCGCCATTGCCTGCTTAATGGACTCGATGACATCGGCCTGACCCTGCAACATGAATCCGAGATTTCGGCGTATGAGGCGAAGCATCCAAAGGCTTGGGTTTAGGGTATCGATAGGCGCTGAAGTCCTGAAAAATTCCTCCTTTAGCCCCGCGCGAGAATCGCGCGAATTTGGGGTCAAATCCGGTCAAATTGTGAATGGAAATTCGGCCTAGCGTAAACCTGCGTCATCCCGCGTAAAAGTTTGTAAATACAGGCGTTCTTTGCTTGACCCGCTGCCGATTGGAGTTGATGCTGATAGTGGACGGTCTTAAAATTGAGAGGACGTTATCTTTGCGACTCCCACCCGTTCGACGGCATCCATTTCTGGGTAGATCGTTTGCAGGATTTTTCCGCAAACGAGTGTCGGAAGTGTACGTCTAAATTTATACCGCTTCGGTCCGGACTACTAAAGTGATCAAAGATTATTCAGGTTGTGCTCCAAAGCGACTGCGCCACTCACGCGCGCCGCGATTGCTGTTGGTTGTGATACCGCTGTTAGCGCTGGCGATCTCTGTCGGCTGCAGTTCCGATGCGAAGCAGCAGGCGCACGCTGCAGCCCCGCGGCCGGTTTCCGTGTCCGTGGTGCCTGTGCAACGGAAGGACATGCCGGTGTACCTGGTCGGCCTGGGTTCTGTCACTGCCTTTAACACGGCGAACATCAAGAGCCGGGTCGACGGGCAGATCATGAAAGTGAACTTCCAGGAAGGCCAGAACGTGCACGAAGGCGATTTGCTGATCGTGATCGATCCGCGGCCTTACCAGGTGCAACTGGAACAGATGCAAGCACAATTGTTCCGCGATCAGGCGCAGTTGCGCGATGCGCGGCTGAACCTGGAGCGCTATACGGCGCTGCTGCCTTCCGGGAGCATCTCGCAACAGCAGGTGGATACGCAGAAAGCGCTGGTGGATCAGCTCGATGGCACGGTGCGGAACGACCAGGCGCAGGTGGATAACGCCAAGCTGCAATTGACGTATTGCCACATCACGGCGCCCTTCAGCGGCAGAGTCGGCCTGCGCCAGGTAGATCCGGGCAACATCGTGCATGCGACCGATACGAATCCGATGCTGATCCTGACGCAGCTCCAGCCGATTGCGGTGATCTTCACGCTACCGGAAGACGTGCTGCCGCAAGTTTCAGCGCGGATGCGGCAGGCCACGCTGGAAGTGGACGCGTTCAGCCGCGACGATCAGACGAAACTGGCGACCGGCAAGCTTCTGACCATCGATAACCAGATCGATCCGACGACGGGCACAGCCAAGCTCAAGGCGGTGTTTGAGAACAAAGACAGCGCTCTGTGGCCAAACCAGTTCGTGAATGCCGATCTTTTGCTGGAGACGCATAAGAACAGCACGGTGCTGCCGAGCGCAGCCATTCTGCACGGGCCCCAGGGGTCCTATGTCTATGCCGTAAAGCAGGACGATACGGTGGAGGCGCGGCAAGTCACGGTAGAACTGGCGCAGGGGGGCCTGACCGCGGTTTCCTCCGGCCTGGAGCCGGGCGACAGCGTCGTCACCGACGGTCAGGATAAATTGCAGACCGGCAGCAAGATTACTCCGCGGGTGGTTGGCCCAGCCACCAACGGCGCCAACCGCGAAGCGTCGGCTGAGGGAGCAGGAACTCCCGCTTCATGAGTCCGTCACGGCTGTTTATTCTCCGCCCGGTCGCGACCGTGCTGTTGATGATTGGGGTCTTGCTGGTGGGTTGGGTTGCGTTCATGCAACTGCCGGTCTCGGCTCTCCCCGAGGTCGATTACCCTACGATTCAGGTCGTGACGTTCTATCCGGGAGCCGATCCCGAAGTGATGGCTTCCTCGGTCACGGCTCCGCTGGAACGGCAATTCGGCGAGGTGCCGGGCCTGAGCCAGATGACTTCGACGAGTTCGGTCGGGTCGTCGGTGATCACGTTGCAGTTCGGGCTTGACCAGAACATTGACGTGGAAGAGCAGCAGGTACAGGCTGCCATCAATTCGGCGCAGACGTATTTGCCTTCCGACCTTCCGAATCCTCCCATTTACAACAAAGTCAATCCGGCGGACGCGCCGATTTTGACGCTGGCGATGACGTCGGACTCGCTGGCGCTCTCGAAAGTTGAGGACCTCGCCGATACGGCGCTGGCGCAGAAAATTTCCCAACTGCCGGGCGTGGGCCTGGTTTCCATCAGCGGCGGCCAGAAGCCGGCGGTTCGCATTCAGGCGAATCCTACGGCGCTGGCGTCGTATGGGTTGAGCCTGGAAGACCTGCGGGCAGCCCTGATGCAAGCCAACGTTGATCAGGCGAAGGGCGTGCTCGACGGCCCGCGGCAACAGTACACGATCGGAGCGAATGACCAACTGTTTTCGGCGGCGCAATACAAGCCGATCGTGGTGGCGTACCGAAATGGCGCGCCGGTGCGGGTAAGCGATGTCGCGAATGTGATCGATGGCACGGAAAACGATCTGCTGGCGGCGTGGATGAACACGACGCCGGCGGTCATCGTAAATATTCAGCGGCAGCCGGGCGCGAACATCATCAGCGTCGTCGACCGGATCAAGAAGCTGTTGCCGCAATTGCAGGCGTCTTTGCCGGCAGCGGTCAAGGTGCAGATCCTGACCGATCGTACGACGACGATTCGCGCGTCGGTGAAAGACGTGGAATTTGAGTTGATGCTGACCATTGCGCTGGTGGTGATGGTCATATTCCTGTTCCTGCGGAACCTTTCGGCCACGGTCATTCCCAGCATTGCCGTTCCGCTGTCGCTGATCGGCACATTTGCGGTGATGTATCTGCTGGGCTACAGCCTGAATAACCTGACGCTGATGGCGTTGACGATTTCGACAGGATTCGTGGTCGATGACGCGATCGTGATGATCGAGAACATCGACCGGTTCCTGGAGGAAGGCGATGCGCCGCTGGAGGCCGCACTCAAGGGATCGGGGCAGATCGGGTTCACGATCGTATCTTTGACTGTGTCGCTGATCGCCGTGCTGATTCCGCTGCTGTTCATGGGCGATATCGTCGGTCGCCTGTTCCGCGAGTTCGCGGTCACGCTGTCGGTAACGATTCTGGTTTCGGCCGGAGTTTCGCTGAGCCTGACTCCGATGATGTGCGCCAAGCTGCTCAAGCACCAGAAAGAAGGCGAGCGGGGGCGTTTTTACGATGTTACGGAAAAGTTTTACAACGGAGTCATTGCGTTCTACGGCCGGACGGTCAAATGGGTGCTCAAGCATCAGACCGCAACCCTGCTGGTGACATTCGGCACGCTGGTGCTCACGCTGGTGCTTTACGTGGTTGTCCCGAAGGGCTTCTTCCCCGTGCAGGATACAGGAGTGATCCTGGGCATTTCCGAAGCCCCCGACGATGTTTCGTTCGATGCCATGTCGCACCGGCAGCAGGAATTGGCCAACGTCATCCTGAAAGACAAGGACGTCGAGAGCCTTTCCTCCTTCATCGGGGTGGACGGGACGAATCTCACGCTGAACAGCGGACGAATTCAAATCAACCTGAAGTCGCGCGATGAACGGAAGGACGACGCGTCGGCGATCATTCGCCGCCTGCAGCCAGAACTGGCCAAAGTGCAGGGGATTACGCTGTACATGCAGCCGGTGCAGGATCTGACCGTGGAAGATCGCGTCAGCCGCACGCAATTTCAGTATTCGATCGAAGATGCGGACTCCCAGGAACTGGCAGAATGGACGCCCAAACTGGTCGCGCGCTTGCGGCAATCGCCGGAGCTGACCGATGTTGCGACGGATCAACTGCTGGGCGGCCGGCGGGCGAGCCTCGAGATCGATCGCGACACGGCATCGCGCCTCGGAATCCTACCGCAGGCGATCGATAACACACTGTACGACGGGTTCGGACAACGGCAGGTCTCGACCATCTTTACGCAATTGAATCAGTACCACGTGGTGCTGGAAGTGTTGCCGACGTTTGCCGACAATCTCTCCGACCTGTCGGACGTTTACATTCGGCCCAGCAACACGATGCAAAACACGGGCGCGCCGACAGCCAATGGCACGACGGTGGCGACCAGTGGAGCGCCAGTCCCGCTGGCGGCGTTCACGAGGATGACCGCGACGAGCGCTCCGCTGTCGATCAACCACCAGGGGCAATTCCCGGTGGTCACGATTTCATTCAATCTGGCTCCCGGAGCGTCGCTGGGGCAGGCGACGCGCGCCATCCAGCAGGCGGAAAAGGACATTCAACTTCCGGCGAGCATTCACGCGTCGTTCCAGGGGACGGCGGCGGCATTTCAGAAATCACTTTCGTCGGAACCGTGGCTGATCCTGGCAGCTGTGATTACGGTTTACATCGTGCTGGGAGTTCTGTACGAAAGCTACATTCACCCGATCACGATTCTCTCAACGCTGCCCTCAGCCGGGGTGGGAGCAATTCTGGCGTTGATTCTGACGCACAATGACCTGACGGTGGTGGCGCTGATAGGCATCATTCTGCTCATTGGAATTGTGAAGAAGAACGCCATCATGATGATCGATTTCGCTCTGGAGGCGGAGCGCGATGAGCATAAGCCGCCGGAGGAAGCAATTTACCAGGCGTGTTTGCTGCGCTTCCGTCCCATCATGATGACGACGATGGCGGCGCTGCTGGGCGGACTGCCGCTGGCGCTGGGCAGCGGAACTGGTGCGGAGTTGCGGCGCCCGCTGGGCATCACGATTGTGGGCGGACTGCTGCTGAGCCAGTTGCTTACGCTTTATACGACTCCGGTGGTTTACCTGTGGTTTGACCGGCTGTCGCAGCGCTTTGCGAAATACCGGATCGGGAACGAGATTCCCAGAGACGCGATGCCCGGAGACATGCCGGCGGACTAGCGATGAATATCTCAGGTCCATTCATACGGCGCCCGGTTGGAACGTCGCTGCTGGCGGCGGCGTTGCTGCTTTCTGGAATTCTTGCGTTCAATTTTCTTCCAGTAGCGTCGCTGCCTCAAGTTGATTTCCCCGTTATCTCCGTGGGGGCCGGATTGCCAGGAGCGGACCCGCAGACCATGGCATCAGCGGTGGCGACTCCGCTGGAGCGGCAGTTCGGGCGCATCGCCGGCATCAACCAGATGACGTCGACCAGTCAGCTGGGTTCTACGAGTATTTCCCTGCAGTTCGATCTGAACCGGAACATCGACGCCGCGGCACGCGACGTGCAGGCTGCAATTAACGCGGCGCGGAGCCAGTTGCCGGCCAATCTTCCCAGCAATCCGTCGTATCGGAAAGCGAATCCGGCAGACGCGCCGATTCTGATCATCGCGCTGACCTCGGACACGAATACGGTGGCGCAGATGTACGACGCGGCGGATTCGATCCTGGCGCAAAAAGTGTCACAGGTAAGCGGCGTCGGACAAGTGTTTGTCTGGGGATCGTCGCAGCCGGCGGTGCGGGCGGAAGTGAATCCGACGCTGCTGAACAAGCTGGGCATCGGACTGGATAATGTACGCAACGCGCTGTTTCAGGCGAACGCGAACAACGCGAAGGGACAGATTGCCGATTCCACGCGGACGTGGCAACTCGACGATAACGATCAGATGTTCACCGCGGATGAGTACAAGCCGTTGATTGTGGGGTATAACAACGGCGGTGCGGTACGGCTGAGCGATGTCGCCAACGTGATCGATTCCGTCGCCGATTTGCGCAACATTGGGTTGGCGAACGGGAAGCCCGGCGTGCTGGTGGTGATTTTCCGCCAGCCCGGAGCGAACATCATCGACACGGTGGATCGCGTACAAGCCTTGATGCCGTATCTGCAGTCGTCGGTGTCGCCGGCGATTCATCTGACGGTCGTAATGGACCGAACCGTGACGGTGCGGGCGTCGGTAAAGGATATCGAAACCACGCTGGTCATTTCGGTCATCCTGGTGATCCTGGTGGTGTTTGCTTTCCTGCGCACGGTGCGTGCCACGATCATTCCCAGCATTTCCGTGCCGCTCTCGCTGGTAGGCACGTTCGGCGTGATGTATCTGCTGGGCTACAGCCTGGACAATCTCTCGTTGATGGCGCTGGCCATTTCCACCGGGTTTGTCGTGGACGACGCGATCGTAGTTTTGGAGAACATCACGCGCTATGTCGAGCAGGGCATGGGCGCAGTGCAGGCGGCGTTCAAAGGAGCGTCGGAGATCGGGTTCACCGTGCTTTCGATGAGCACGTCGCTGGTGGCTGTGTTTATTCCGCTGCTGCTGATGGGTGGGATCGTAGGCCGATTGTTCCGCGAGTTCGCCGTGACGCTGAGCGTGGCCATTACGGTTTCTCTGCTGGTATCACTGACTACGACGCCGACGATGTGCGCCAAGTTTTTGCGTCCGGAGGAGTCAGGAGAAAAGAAGCACAATATTTTTTACCGGGCCAGCGAGTGGATTTTCGACACTACGCTGGGAGTCTATCAGCGCGCTCTGAAATGGGTGCTGGCGCATCAATTACCGGTGTTTCTGTTGACCATCGGCGTGGCGTGCCTGAGCGTTTACCTCTACATCGTGGTGCCGAAGGGCTTCTTCCCGCAGCAGGATACGGGACGGTTGATGGGCGCGGTGATGGCGTCGCAAGACATTTCGTTCCAGGCCATGCGCGCGAAGATGGAGCGTTATCTCGGTATTGTGATGAAAGACCCGGCGGTGAGTACGATCACCGGATTTACGGGCGGAGGCGGAGTTTCAAACCAGGGACGCTTCTTCATCATGCTGAAGCCCTTGGAAGAGCGGAATGTGTGCGCGAAAAAGCATTTCTGGGAGAGCTGCCCGCTGGTGTCGGCCGATGACGTGATTAACCGGCTGCGTGGAAAGCTGTCGGTTGTGCCGGGAGCGACGCTGATCCTGCAATCGGCGCAGGATCTGACCATTGGCGGACGCTGGGGAAACGCGCAGTATCAATACACGCTGCAGGGCGAAGATCTGGATGAACTGAACAAATGGGCGCCGCTGCTGCTGCAGAAGATGCGCCCGTTGCCAGAGCTGCGCGACGTGAATAGCGATCAGCAGGACAAAGGCCTGCAGGCGAAGCTGGTAATCGATCGCGATACGGCAAGCCGGCTTGGAATCACAGCCGCTACCCTGGACAACGCGCTGTATGACGCTTTCGGGCAACGGCAGGTTTCGACGATGTACCGGCCGCTGAATCAGTATCACGTGGTGATGGAAGTTGCGCCGCAATACCAGCAGTCGACCGAGGCGCTGCAGAATATTTATCTGCGCTCGACAACGGGTGGAGCAGTGCCGCTGGCCGCTTTTACGCACTTCGAACCATCGAACACGCCGCTGGCGGTGAACCATCAGGGACAATGGCCTTCAGTGACGATTTCGTTCAACCTGGCGCCGGGTGTCTCGCTGGGACAGGCGACGCAGGCGATCGAAGATGCGGAGCGCAGCATCGGACTGCCAGCATCGATCAGCGCGAGCTTCCAGGGGACGGCGGCGGCTTTCAAGGACTCGCTATCGAGCGAGGTGGTGCTGGTCATCGCCGCGTTCGGGGCTGTCTATATCGTGCTCGGAATGCTGTATGAAAGCTTTATCCATCCCATCACAATTCTTTCGACGTTGCCCTCGGCGGGCGTGGGCGCGCTGTTGGCATTGCTGCTCACACACAACGAATTGAACGTCATCGGCACGATCGGCATTATTCTGCTGATCGGCTTGGTAAAGAAGAATGCCATCATGATGATCGATGTCGCCCTGGATGTGGAACGGCGGCTGGGCAAAACGCCGACGGAGGCGATTTACGAAGCCTGCATCCTGCGGTTCCGTCCGATTATGATGACCACGATGGCGGCGCTGCTGGGCGGATTGCCGCTGGCAGTGGGGCATGGAACGGGATCGGAGCTGCATCGCCCGTTGGGGATCACGATTGTGGGCGGGCTGATTGTGAGTCAGGCTTTGACGCTGTTCACGACGCCGGTCGTCTATGTATATCTGGACCGCTTCCGGCTGGCACTAAAAGGCGGCGCCGATCAGGCGCTGCCCAGCCACGCCACGGCCAGTCCAGCCCACGGCGACGACTAAAAGGCCACGAACTCTTCCCAAAGCCGTCGCGAGGCACAACTGGGCTGGGAAAAGATGGGATCGGACTTCCTAGCCATTTGCATCCAAGGCTAACTTCCTCGAAAATGTCAGATTCAATAAGAAGGCGTCGTATACGGGGCTGTCTCCCGGTATGATATGGGTACCATCGACAGGGCTGGAGTGCGTCGTCGCCGGAGTGGCGTCTTCAGAGAGCTGCGGCTTGTCGCGTTAAATTCTCCCAGGAGTTAGGAATGTTCAAAAGAGCAGGAGCTCTGTTTCTGATTTGCATCTTCGCAGGATCGTTTTACGGGTGTGCCGGCACGAAGAGCCATTACGTCTATATGGCGATTCCCGCATTCAATCAGATCGCGGTATTTCGTGAGGACCCCTATTCCGGGATTTTGACGCAGCAGGCGAACAGTCCGTTCACTCTCCAGGTGGGTATTTCGCCATATGCGCTGGCGCTGCATCCCACAGGCAAATATCTATATTGCGCCAATGCTGGGGAGAGCGACGTTGCCATATATTCAATCGGCTACAACGGCGGGATCACCGAGATCACCCCGAGAGCGCAAGCGGGAACGACTCCACGGCTGGCGGCTATAGATCCGAAGGGGGCCTATCTGTATGTGGCCAATGCCGGATCTGAGAATGTCAACGTCTATTCAATCAATCAACAGACCGGGCAGCTAACGCAAGCCCCGGGATCGCCATATTTCATCGGAATCGAACCGCTGAGCATGTCGCTTTCCCCGTCGGGCAATGCGCTGTATATCGGGCAGGCAGTCGAAGGTTTTGGGCTCATCACTGCCTTCAATATCAATGCGGGCAAGCTAACGCCTATTCCCGGATCACCATTCGTCACAGGCCGCAACCCGTACGGAATGGCGATCACTTCAAAAGGCACTTTTCTTTACACCGCAAACAATCTGGATCTCACGATTTCCGCTTTCTCAATCGGGCCGAATGGCGCGCTCACGACCCTGCCGGGATTTCCGCTGGGAGAAACGTTCCTGGCACCCACATGGGTGGCGCTGACGCCCGACGACAGCTACCTGTATGTCGCGAATGAGGGCAGCAGCAACGTGGCTGGTTATAGCGTGGAGAAGAGCGGGGGATTGCAATTGCTCACCAACTCACCATTCGGCACGTCGAAGAACCCTGCCTACATAGCGTTTGACCCGAATGGGAATTACACATTAGTCGGGAATCTTTCCGGCGGCTTGCAGGTATTTACGGTTACGTCGGCAAACGGAGCCCTGAGCACGGTTTCGAGCTACACGCCGGGCAATCCGACATCGATCGTCATCTCCGATTAACCGAGAGTGCGGCGGAACGAGTCCAAGAGGCGCGTTCCGCCACACGTGAAATGGGT
Source organism: Acidobacteriaceae bacterium (assembly GCA_027452245.1). Classification (GTDB taxonomy): domain Bacteria; phylum Acidobacteriota; class Terriglobia; order Terriglobales; family Acidobacteriaceae; genus Sulfotelmatobacter. The sequence goes on along the minus strand of DAIDGW010000108.1, from coordinate 77,813 downwards.
ACAACTGTGGGCGCACTCTGGCCATCTAACATGCAAAAGGCCTAGAATCCCCTAAAGACGGATGACGTTCGCCCTTTTCTCGGGCCTGGGGTTCAACTACAAATGAAAATTGCAAGCGCTTCCAGCGCGTTCCCTAAGCACTATTATCGGCAAGAAGTACTTCTAGAACAGCTGCAGCAATACTGGGGAGAACGGCTGCCCAGCCGGCAGGTTCTGGAGCGACTGCATAAAAATGTCGCAGTTGAAGGGCGGCATCTGGCGTATCCACACAGCGATTACCACAAGATTTCGACCTGGGGACAAGCCAACGACCTATGGATCAACGCCGCCCAGGAACTCGGGGAACAAGCCTTATGCCGGGCGCTGCATCATGCTGGACTGGAGTCAAAGGATCTCGGCGCATTGTTTTTCACTTCGGTAACGGGAATTTGCAGCCCTTCCATTGATGCCCTGCTGATCAACCGAATGGGGCTGCCGAAAAATATCCGGCGGTTGCCCATCTTCGGGTTGGGCTGCGTGGCAGGAGCAGCGGGCATTGCGCGAGCTGCCGATTACGTGCGCGCCTATCCTGGGCAGGCGGCGGCGCTTGTCTCTGTGGAACTTTGCTCGCTCACAATTCAGCGCGATGATCTTTCGGTGGCCAACTTGATTTCGTCCGGATTGTTTGCCGACGGCGCGGCAGCAGTCATCGTGACTGGCAGCGAGAGGGACGCACATGGGCCGCAGATTCTTGCGACGCGCTCGGTCTTTTACCCTGAGACCGAAGAGATGATGGGATGGAAGATTTCCGAGAAGGGGTTCCGGATCACGTTGTCGCCGCAAGTGCCGCCATTGATCCGCGAACATCTCGGACACGATGTGGACGCATTCCTGGACGATATGGGTCATCAACGCTCCGATATCAAGAGCTGGGTGTTGCATACGGGGGGCCCTAAGGTTCTGGAAGCAACGGCAGATGCGCTGGACCTGCATGATGGCGAATTGGACGCTTCCTGGGAATGCCTCCGAAAAGTAGGGAATCTCTCGTCGGCGTCGGTGCTGGTTGTACTGGAAGATGTGATGAAAAATCGCAGACCAGAACCAGGAACATTGGGCCTGCTCGCCGCCATGGGGCCGGGATTCTGCTCAGAACTGGTACTGCTGCAATGGTGAAAGGATAATCCCGCGCGACACGACCTGCGGCATCTCAAGGACTCTGTGGGCCACAAGTCTTCGCTCATCCGACTATGAGAACCAGAGCGTGTGCTTCCAAGGTGATTGTTGCGGCGTGCCACAGTCTGATGCTTTTGCTCGTGGCAAGCTCAGTTCAAGCGCAACAAACGCAACTGCAGCTTGATCCCGCCCACACAGACATTAAATTCACCCTGGCAGACGTTCTGCACACGGTGCGCGGAACATTTAAGTTAAAGGATGGAAATCTTCAGCTGAACCCGGCTTCGGGAGCCGTGAGCGGTACGATCGTTGTCGATGCCAGGACGGGACAGTCGGGAAACAGCATGCGCGACCGCAAAATGCAGCGCGAGATTTTAGAGAGCGACCACTACCCGGATATCACCTTCCGTCCGGACCACGAACAGGGAACCGTGACAGCGCGGGGTAAATCAACTGTGCAGGTACATGGCATCTTCAACATCCACGGAACCGATCATGAGATCACCGTGCCGGCAGATATTGAGATGGCGGCCGATCACTGGACCGCGACGGTGCACTTCACCGTACCTTACGTGAAGTGGGGAATGAAAAATCCGAGTACGCTTTTTCTGCGGGTGAGCGATTCGGTCCTGATCGATCTTGTTGCTTCAGGGAGCGTGAACAATGCTTACAATTCCGGGGCGGGTCAATAGCGGTCCATACGTGCCAGGCCTTTGGCTTCCGTGCACTCGTAGCCGTGCCCCGCAGATAGGTCTTTGAAATCTTCAGTTCGTCCGCTGGGCCACTCGATGACGACGCGGTCGATGCGATCGCGTTTTTCCACTCCAAATGTGAGGGCTAATTCGGACTGCGAGAGATAACTCGATCCGCTCTTCACCATGCGCGTTTGCATCATACCGTTGGAAAAGACACGCACCACAGCTCCGATTGCATCGCGATTCGATTTAGTCCCGATAAGATGGAAGCGGATGCTATGGTTGCCGTTTTCGAGATCCGTGCGATAGAGGTACGCCGGGCCGTTATTTGTGGTGAGCAGCAGGTCGAGATCACCGTCGCGATCGAAATCGCCAAACGCCAGTCCACGCCCTACCTTGGGACGATCAAAACCTCCGCCTAACTGAGCCGAGATGTCGTGAAATTCTCCCTTGCCGGCATTGAGATAAAGCCGCGGAGGCTGGGCATAACCGACATTGCCGCGAATATTGCGGACAGTTTCGTCGATGTGTCCGTTGGCGACGGCAAAATCCAGCCAGCCGTCGAGATTCGAGTCCACAAAGATACAGCCAAACCCGAGATTATTCTTGGAGTCGAGCCCGATGCCGCTCTGCGCCGCGATGTCGTCAAACGACTTTCCATTCTGGCGATAGAAGCCGATCATTTCGTTGTCGAAGTTGGTAATGGCAACGCCCGCCTCGCCGGAGTTTTCGAAATCAGCGACATCCACGCCCATCCCGGCGCGAGCCCTGCCTTCAGCACTGAAGGCCACACCCGCTTCGAGCGCGATGTCTTTGAACGACCCATCCCGCTGGTTGCGGTAGAGCTTGTTGGGTTGGGTATCGTTGGCGACCAGCAGATCGGGCCAGCCGTCGTGATCGTAATCGAGCAACGCGACGCCCAGAGATTTGGAACTGCTGTCGAAAATTCCGCTTTGGGCAGTGACATCTTCGAACGTGCCGTCGCCGCGATTGCGAAATAACCAGCAGGTCTCGCCGCGATAGGCTTCCGGCGTGCAGTAGGATTTGTGCTTGCCGTCGAGGCTGCAGAAGATGTCATGTTCCGGCGACCACTTCACGTAATTGCAGACGAAAAGATCGAGCAGTCCATCGCGGTTGTAATCGAACCACAAGGCGGAGGTGCTGAAGCCTTCGCGCTTCCCCAGGCCGCTAGCGTTGGTGACGTCAGTGAACCGGCCGCGATGGTTATTGTGAAAGAGACGATTCTGCCCGACGCAGGTGACATAAATATCGGGGAAGCCGTCATTGTCATAATCGCCAACGGCGACACCCATTCCGTACACTTCGATATCGAGTCCAGCCGATGCGGTCACATCGGTGAACGTTCCGTCGTGATTATTCCTGTACAGATGGAGTGTGGTGCGGCGTGTCTTGTGCCCAGGCCAGTCCATTCCGTTGATCAGCAGAATGTCCTGCCAGCCGTCGCGATCGTAATCGAGAAAGGCACAGCCGGACCCGAGCGTTTCGGGCAGTAATTTGCCGCCGAACGCCCCACTGTTGTGAAGGAAATTAATACCTGCGGGCCGGGTTACTTCAGTGAAGCGAAATCCGGGCGAGACAGGTTTCTGGGTTTGCGCCGCGACTGCTCGAAGCACAGAACTACGGGAAAGGTACCCGAGGCCCGCCATTCCACCCAAAAACGACCGACGGTTCACGGAACGTTTACCAGCCCCGCGCGGATAGCATAGACCACCAATTCGGCGGTCTTGTGAATGCCCAGCGCGTTCATGATGTTGGCGCGATGCACAGCCACAGTATTGGCACTCAGATCGAGCGCGTTTGCAATTTCCTTGTTTGACTTTCCATCGACGATCATCTGCAGGACTTCGAGTTCGCGATGGGTCAGGCCGCCATTGCGCTCGCCCTTCAGCATGGATTGCCGTTCCACCTGGGGATCGAAGACGGTCTCGCCGGCGGCCACTTTGCGAATAGCGGGACCAAGTTCGAGGTCCATCGCATTTTTGAGGATGTATCCTTTGGCGCCCGCTTCGATGGCCTGTCGAACCCACGTGTGTTCGGGATGCATGCTTAACATCAGGACGGCGATCTGCGGCGAATCTCCCAGGATCTGGCGGGTGGCATCGAGGCCATTCATTCCCGGCAGTGCACAATCCATAATGACGACGTTGGGATGCAGTTCGCGGGAAATCCTGACTGCGTCTTCCCCATTTCCTGCCTCGCCCACGACCTCGATGTCGGCCTCATCTTCGAGCATTCGCCGGAACCCCCGGCGAACGAGGCTGTGGTCATCGACTAGCAGTACTGCGATCTTCCTTGACATACGATTCTGCCCTTTCTCGCGGCACGGTTAAGTGGACTAGCGTTCCACCTTCCGGCGGACGGGAGAAAACCAGTTTCCCGCCTACCAGTTCCGAGCGCTCGCGCATGGCAACCAAGCCAATGCCTTGCCGAGCGGGGCGCTCCGCCAGTCCTATGCCATGATCTTCCACTTCAAGTTCCAGAACCTGCGGCAGAAACCGCAGGCGAACCCAAGCTTGTCTCGCGCCGGAATGCCGGGCCACATTATTCAGGGCTTCCTGCAGGACGCGATAAACGTGCACACCCACTTCGCCGTCGACGGTGAACGTTTGACCCTGCTTCTCATAGAATATGGCAATACCCGTCTGTCTTTCCACCGTAGGGATGTACCAATCCATTGTGCTTTCCAGGCCTGCCTCATCGAGCATGACGGGATGAAGCGCCTGCGAGAGGGTGCGAACATTTTCCAGCGTGTCCTGCACGATCTGGCGAACCTCCAACAGATCATCCCGCAGGGAAGAGCCTTCCGGGGCATGCGAACCGGCGCGGCGCAGCATCGATCCAATGGCGGTAAGGATTTGCCCGAATTCATCGTGCAGCTCGCGCGAGATGTGACGCAGCGTGGATTCCTGGGTCGAGATGAGTTTCTGCGCCAATTCGCTGCGGCGCTCGGAAACCTCTGCCAGTTGCGCGAATAAACGACGATTCCAGCGAATGAGCGAAAGACTGGTGAGCAAGATGGCAAGCAGCGTGGCTCCGAGAAACACATACACTTGCCGCTGCACGCGGTCGTAAATCCGGATGATGCGCTGCGCCGCCTGCTCCTCGTTTTCACTGTTCTGCACGAGCGAGCGCGCGACGGCTGAACTGAGCGCCGCCTGGCGGCTTTGCAGAGAAAACTGGATCTGGTCACGGGCTTCCTGCTCGTGCCCGGCGCCTGCCAGATCGAACATGCGGTCCACGGCATTCCAGAACTGGACGACAGAATTGCTGAGAAATGCGTTCTGTTCGGGAGTACGCGCGGAGACGGCATATCTGGCCTCGAGACGCATGGCATCATCCAGGTCGGTGCGAATGCGGGCAAACTGGGCAGACCATGCTGATTCATTTCGGACTCATCTCAATCTGACGGTTGCTGATCATCCTTCAAACCCAGTTCCGCCCGTCGACTGAGCCGGCGGGAGCAAGGCGGTCAGAGGATAGGGCTCGTCATTGCTCACCATATCGCGCATGGCGACTGCCAGCAGATTCAAATCATTCTGGATGCGGAGCAACTGGAGCGAATCTTTGCGATTGCGTTCTACCAGATCGGTCTGCAGCTTGCGGAGTCCCTTGACCTGCCAGGTAATGTAGGCTGAGTAACTGAGGACCGCCGACACCGTGATCAAGAGGCCCAGCAACAGCCCCGTGGTGGGAGTACGCGCCAGCGTAGAGGGGCGGGACACATTTCGAGAATACAACGGCTGGCAAGGCCGTCACAAATGCAGTAATAATGAACCCAAGCGCGCGTTGCGGGAGTCAAATCATAGATTGAGTTCTCCATCGAAAGAAGCTACCAAGCCTGCCAAAGCGGAAAGGCTAAGGGCGGTACTGCCGGAAGTCTGGGCGCTCATGCGCCCGCGGCGGGGCTTGCTTGCGGTTGGTTTTGTATTGATGGTGATCAACCGTGTGTCGGGATTCGTGTTGCCGGCTTCCACCAAGTTCCTGATCGACAACGTCATCAATAAACATCACCTGGCAGCGCTGAAGGAACTGATCGCGATTGTTCTTTTTGCGACCGCGGTACAGGGCATTACCTCGTTTGCCCTGACGCAATTGCTCTCGAAGGCCGCGCAGCGCCTGATCGCCGAACTGCGAAAGAGAGTGCAGACCCACATTTCGCGGCTTCCCGTCTCGTTCTATGACGCCAACAAGACCGGCAATCTCGTTTCTCGCATCATGAGCGATGTGGAAGGCGTTCGCAACCTGATGGGCACCGGTCTGGTCGATCTTGCAGGCGGACTGCTGACTTCGGCCATCGCCCTGTGGTGGCTGATGCACATCAGCCCGCGTATGACGCTGATTGCCGTCGGCTCGCTGGCCGTTTTTGGTGGAGCGCTGAAGCGCGCGTTTGCGACGATCCGCCCCATTTTCCGCGAGCGCGGCAAGATCAATGCGGAAGTCACCGGCCGCCTGACAGAATCGCTGGGCGGCGTGCGGGTCATCAAGGGATATCACGCCGAGCAAAGGGAAGAAGCAGTCTTCGCATCCGGCGTGCAGCGTTTGCTCGACAACGTGATGCGGACGTTGACGGCCACTTCGGTGATGAGTCTTTCTGCCAGCGTGCTGCTGGGGATCGTAGGCGCGGGCACCATGTACGTCGGGGCACGCCAAAGCCTCGCCGGAACCTTGACGCCCGGACAATTCTTCTCCTTCACATTGACGCTGCCGTTTCTGGTCGCTCCGATCATGAGCATCGTGGCGATCGGGACACAGCTGACTGAGGCCTTCGCCGGCCTGGAGCGCACGCAGGAAATCCTTCGGGAGCGGCCCGAAGATGCAGATCCGCGGCGTTCCGTCGTACTGACTGACATCATTGGTAATATCGAGTTCGATGACGTCACCTTCAGCTACGATGGCGTGCATGATGTGCTCAAGAATGTTTCGTTCGCGGCCTCGCCGGGAACCGTGACCGCACTGGTGGGATCGTCGGGTTCGGGAAAATCCACGACGATCGGATTGGTCTCGGCTTTCTACGTTCCCAGCCAAGGGAAAGTCCTGGTGGATGACATCGATCTGAGCACGGTGCGGCTGGATTCGTATCGCACCCGGCTGGGGGTCGTGTTGCAGGAATCTTTTCTCTTTGACGGAACCATTCGGGAGAACGTCGCCTTCTCCCGCCCGGAGGCTACGGAAGAAGAAATTCTGCATGCTTGCCGGATTGCGCGGGTGGACGAATTCGCAGATTCGTTTGCGGATAAGTACGAGACGGTCGTGGGCGAGCGCGGGGTCAAGCTTTCGGGCGGGCAGCGGCAGCGGATTTCGATTGCGCGTGCCATTCTGGCGGAGCCGCGGATTCTGATTCTCGACGAAGCAACGTCGAGCCTCGATTCCGAATCGGAACAAATGATTCAGCAAGGGCTTTCCTATCTCATGCAGGGGCGAACGACGTTCGTCATCGCGCACCGCCTCTCGACCATTCGCCGAGCCGATCAGATCCTGGTGATGGAGCGAGGACAAATCATTGAGCGAGGGACACACGAGGAACTCTACGCCGCCCAGGGACGCTATTTCGATCTCTACAACCGCCAGCACGGCGTGGAGAACAACCTGTTTCTCGCGCCAGGCGAAGGCGACGTCGTCGTCGCGAATGGCCAAGAAGCCACGGGCAAGAATGGCGATCTCAAACCCGCGCAGGCCCTACAGGTTCTCCGGGGGGAGATTCGCTAGCTCATGAATTCTTCTTCAGGAAGCGTGGGAACCGAGCGCACTGCGATTCGCACCCATGAGGTTCGGCGTCATTATACGATGGGTCAGAGCGTGATCCGCGCGGTTGACGGCGTATCGCTCGAAATTGCAGCGGGTGAGTTTGTGGCGCTGCTGGGCAGCTCGGGCAGCGGTAAGTCCTCTCTCCTGAACCTGCTGGCGGGATTGGATCGGCCGACCTCCGGCGGCGTAATCGTGCAGGGCCGCGAGTTGTCGAAGTTGTCGCGCGAGGAACTCGCTCACTATCGGTTGCATGTGGTGGGAATGGTTTTTCAGTCGTTCAACCTGATTGGGAGCATGACGGTTGCGGAAAATGTCGAACTCCCGTTGCGCTTTGCCGAAGTGGAGCGCAGCCGCCGGGATACGCTGGCACTTGAGGCGCTGGAGCGTGTGGGATTGCGCGCCCGCCACGATCACCGTCCCAGCGAGCTTTCGGGCGGCGAACAGCAACGGGCCGCCCTCGCGCGGGCTTTGATCAATCGTCCGCAGATTCTTCTTGCTGACGAGCCCACCGGCAATCTCGACAGCCGCACCGGAACCGAGATCATGAACCTGATTCGCGAGTTCAATCAGCAACTGGGAATGACGGTAGTGATGGTCACGCACGAGCGGGTACTGGCGGAAAAATATGCGCAGCGAATGATCTTTCTCGCCGATGGCAAACTCGTCGACGAGCAGATCGTCGCTTCTGCGGCAGCGCCAGGCCTGGAAGGAAGGCAGCCGTGAAGCTTCCCGATTTAACTGAACTCGCACTCCGTAACTTGCGTGAGTCCGTCCTGCGCAACTCGCTGACCACGATTGGAATCTCCGTCGGAGTTGCCTCATTGGTGGCAATGCTTTCCCTGGGAATCGGACTGCAGCAGCTCGCGTCGCGCCATTTGGAAAAGTCTGGACTATTCGACACCGTCATCGTGACTTCCCGCCGCGATTTGCGGCATAACGGACGCGAACAGAACAACAGCGAACCGGCTCCCAGTGAGAGTCCGACACTTGACGAAGCGGCCCGCGCAAAGATGGAGCATCTGCCAAACGTGCTGGAGGCCTATCCCGATATTCGTTTCATTACGGAGTTGCGGTTTGAAGACAAGCCGCACCTGACCATGGTTTCGGCTCTGCCGGAGTCGATGAAGAACAACGACGCCTTCGAGGGAATGGCGGGACAGTTCTTTACGTCAACGAATGCTGACGAAGCAATCCTTCAGAAATCGTTTGCCGCCGAATTAATGGGAAAGGATTCCAAGCGCGGCATCGACCAATACAAAGCCGCGGATTTTTCTTCTTTGCTGGGCAAGCAGATTACGATGCGCTATGCGCAGCGCCAGGCTGGGGCCCCGGTGCCTGAAACCCAAGATGAAAAGGATGTCGACGAGCTTATGGATGTGCCTGCAACGGCGTATTCCGTGGTTTCGCGCGAGCAAAAACTCACGATCGTCGGCATAGCCGATCTTGATCCCGAAAGCATGCGCGGTCCAACCCGGGGAAAGGTATTCTTGCCGCTGGGTCTGGCAGAAAGCCTGCACGTGATGCAACCCACCGATTTGCGCGCGATTGCCAGTTCCAGTTCGAACCAGCCGACGTACTCGTCAATCAGCGTGCGCGTGAAAGATCCGAAGCAGGTGGAATCGGTGGAAAATGCCATCAAGAAGATGGGATTCAACGCATTTTCAATTCTCGATGCTACGCGGAGCCTGCGTCAGTTCTTTGCTGTGCTCGATCTCTTTCTCGGAATCTTCGGCAGCTTGGCCTTGGCGGTCGCGTCCATCGGAATTGTCAACACGCTGGTAATGGCAATTCTGGAGCGCCGCCGCGAGATTGGCATCATGAAGGCAATCGGCGCCAGTGATGGAGACGTCCGGAAATTGTTTTTTGCGGAGGCCGGGGCCATGGGCATCCTGGGCGGAATCGCCGGAGTGGCGCTGGGATGGACGATCGGTCACGTCATCAACTTCGGAACGAATATTTATCTCAAGCGCCAGGCTCTGCCTCCGGAGCATTTCTGGGCAGTACCGTGGTGGCTGGTGGGAGCGGCCGTTGCTTTCGCATTCGTAGTGAGCCTGGTTTCCGGCCTGTACCCTGCGGGACGCGCCGCCCGCCTCGACCCTGTGCAAGCCTTGCGTTATGAGTGAACGATCCTGATGCGTTTTCTTAGAACCGTACTTGTGCCCGTCGTCTTCCTTGTTTTTGCGGGATCTGTGGCCCACGCTCAAAGCCGCATCGATTGCAACGCCCTGCATAGCCAAATCCTGAGGCAGAACATGCGCTTCTGCATTTATCTGCCCGAGGGCTACGATGCAGCGGCCCGTGCAGGCAAGCGCTATCCGCTCTTGTATTTTCTGCATGGCCTGGGAGACAACGAGCAGACGCTGTTCAACAGCGGTGGATGGAATCTTCTCGACGATCTGCGCCGCCAGCATAAAATCGGGGAGTTCCTTATTGTTGCTCCGGAAGGACGCCGCAGTTTTTACATCAACTCTGCGAACGGCAAGTTCCGTTACAGCGATTTTTTCCTGCACGAGTTCATTCCGCACATCGAGAAGCGCTACAGCGTTCTCGCGACTCGCGCCGGGCGCGCCATTAGCGGCATTTCCATGGGCGGATACGGCGCGTTGCGGTTCGCTTTCGCCTATCCGGAGTTGTTTTCCGCAGTGAGCGCACAAAGCGCGGCGCTGATCAGCGCCTCACCATCACAGATCGATGCTGCGGCACATTCCGGATCTCCACTGATGAATGTCGTGACCGCCGTTTTTGGCGATCCTGTAAATGTGGCGCATTGGGATCGCAACGATCCGTTCATTTTGGCCAGGAAGCATGCTGTCGCGTTACACAGGATGGAAATCTATTTCAATTGCGGACAGGACGACAATTATGGATTCGAAGTGGGCGCGGAGAAACTAAACCGCGAGTTGAACGCCGAAGGTATTAAGCATGAATTTCACCTGTATCCGGGCGATCACAGCATCACCTACTTTCTCTCCCATTTTGCGGAAGTTATCGAATTCCACTCCCGCGCATTCGGGCTTTCCAAGTAGAGTATTTGCAGTAAAAACCCAGCTTTTCTCTACAAATTTCAACGAACGATCGTGCGCGTTCCGGCATCGTAACTTGGTTGCCGGAGGCGTCAAATGCCAGAGAAACCCAGGGTCTTGTTTGTGGATGATGAAGCCTCACTGCGATCTACCTGGTCGGCCATTCTCGGTGGCGAAGGCTTCGAAGTGAATACCGCGCCCAACGTAACCGACGCTTTGTCGCTCATTACAACCAAGATTTACGATGCCTTGATTGCGGACCTGAATATCGGGCAACCGGGTGACGGCTTTACGGTGGTGAGCGCGATGCGGCGGGTGCAACCGAAAGCGGTGACGATGATCTTGACGGGCTATCCCGCCTTCCAGGCAGCACTGCGGGCGATCCATGAGCAGGTCGACGATTTTCTTACCAAGCCTGCCGATCCGGAGAACGTCATCGGCCGCCTGCGGGAAAATCTGGTTCGGCGCCGGACACCGGATACCGTCCTTACCCAGCGCCTTCCGCAGGTAATTGCGCAGCATCGACAGAGCATCATCGAGAGCTGGTTTCAAGCGGTTGAGAACAACAAAGAATTGTCGGCGATCAAGCTAACCCGGGAAGAACGTATCGATCACTTGCCGCAGGTGCTGGATGAGCTGGTGAAAGCGCAGGTATCGGAAACCGGAATTGATCCGGCAATGCGGGATTCGGCGATTCAGCACGGCATTACCCGCAAAAAGCAAAAGTACACGTCCTCGATGCTGCTGGAAGAAACCAGAATCCTGCACCGCAGAATCGCAGACTGCATGCAGCGCAACCTGATGACGATCGACATCAGCAACGTCTTGCCCGACATGGTGCAGGTCCATGACAAGCTGCACCTGATGCTGCGGTACGCTCTGGAAGCCTTCCTCTCGGCCTGATCAGCGGCCGCGCCAGCGGCTACTGGCCCGCGGAGCTTGGCTTCTGCGGCGCACTGTCCGGATGGAATTCGAGATCCTGGTAGTCGAAGCTGAAGTCGGCGAGCGGCGAAACCGGAATCATGGTAAAGCGGTCGATCGATCCGTCCGGCTTTAAGCAGAAAGTTACGAACGCATCGGCGATGGTGTGTACGCGCCAGTGGGTGCGGAAGGTGTCGTACTGCCAGTGCTCCAGATCCCCAATCATGTTCGGCGTGTGATCGAAACTGAGCATCAGATGTCCACTTTCCATGCGGATGGTCACGGTTCCATACCAGCCGTCTTTGTAGGTTCCGGCATATTTCTCCAGCGGGAGCGACGGATGCGAATCCTTGTTCCGCTCTTTTTCCTGCTGCTGTTCAACCTTGGCCGCGTTTTGATCTTCGAGGTCTTCGGCAGCTTTGAAATCCCCGATCCAATGGCTCTCGGGAACATGGAAGTAATAATCGAGCACATGGAAGAGGATGGAATCAAACGCGCCGTCTTCTTCTGTGTTGGTCAGAATGACCACGCCCAGATTTTCCTCAGGCACCAGCATTACGCGCGAAACGAAACCGGCAACGCCGCCGGTATGCCCCACCAACTTGCGGCCGTGATAATCGCGCAGCCCCCAACCCAACCCGTAGTCCGCGAAGTTGGGTTTCAAGGCTGCCAATGGTGGAGGAGGATCCGAAATTGGCAGAATCGTCTGCGGCGACCACATTTCGCGTGACTGAGCATTGCTGAAGAGACGGCCGGTGCCATCGAGCAACTTCCCACGGTTCAATTGCAGGAGCATCCACTGCGCCATATCCGCAGCCGAGGAGTTGATGGCGCCCGCCGGGCCGACAGTGTCGAGACTCTCGAATGGGATGACCTGGAGCTTGCCGTCCACCTTTGAATGGGGATAGGAGAAGTCATCGCCGGGCTTGAAGTCGGCGGTATTGACGTTGGTGTGATTCATGCCCAGCGGAACAAAGATCCGCTCGCGAACGAAATCGTCCCAGGAAGTTCCGGTGACGGCGGGAATGATCTGCCCGGCGGTCATGTAGAGCAAATTGTCGTAAGCATAATGACTGCGGAAGCTTGAGGCCGGCTTCATGTAGCGCAGCTTCTCGATGATGTCTGCGCGTGTATAAGTTGTGTGCGGCCAGAAGAGCAAGTCGCCTTCCCCCAGTCCCATGCCGCTGCGGTGCGTCAGCAGATCGCGAATGGTCATTTCATGCGAGACGTATGGGTCATACATCTGGAATCCGGGAAGGCGCTGGTAAACGCGGTCGTCCCACGAGATGCGGCCTTCATCGACAAGCATCGACAGTGCGGCGGTCGTGAATGCCTTGGTGTTCGAACCAATGCCGAACATCGTATTCTCGTCGACCGGCGTGGATTCGCCCAGCTTACGGACCCCATATCCCTTGGCGACCACCACCTTGCCATCTTTCACGATGGCTAGCCCGATTCCGGGGACATCGAACGTCTTCATGGATCGCTGTACCCATCCGTCCAGTAGCACTGATGGAATGGCGGTCTGGCCAAATGCCGTGACCGCGGCGAAAACAAGAGTTGCCAATACGGCGGAACGCGCGACTTTCATCGATGATCCCCTGATCTTTTGGAAGATGACACGCAATTGTCGCCGTGGAAGAAGCCCGGCGAGGCAGAACTCTCCCACAGCAAACGGATCATATTAGACCTGCCGTTGAGAGATGGGTAGCCTTCAGTCCGCTTGGCCGGAGGTTGGTACCTGGAAGTTCACCCCGCGGTCGTCATTCTGCTTTTCCGTTTCGGAAAGATTCAGGTTGCCGATTGGGATCTTGCGCGGATGCCCCGGAGTGAGATCGAACAAGGTCTGTCCGACAATAGCGTAGTTGCTGACTTCGATCTGATGACCGTCTTTGAAGATAAGGACGGTGGGCGTCGGCGGCGTCTCAGGTTCAGCCGGCGCGGGCGCTGGAGGCTGCATATCCGCTTGCTGATCGCTATGTGCGGACTGAACATCATTTACTGGCGGAACATAGGACGAGGCACCTTCGCCTCGGCGATCGAAGATGGTCGGTCCGCCAAGATAATCGGAATTGTCATCAGCGTTAGCATTTGCATTCGGGTTGCTATTGTCGTAACTGCTGTCGTAGCCGTAATCGTAGGGCGCACCGTAAACATATCCGTAGCCGTAATACGGGTACTGGCCATGATCATGACGCCAGTGACCACGACCGCCCCGGTGATCGCCCCGTTGGCCCGGCGGAACAGCACCTACTCCTCGCTGACTATTCGGAACCATCCCCCGCGGTCCAATGGAGGTCACGCTTGGGGGCGTACCGTTGAACGGACGTCCACCGAATCCCGGAGACGTCACGCTCGGCGGCGCGCCATTGAATGCTCGTCCGCCAAATCCTGGTGAGGTCACGGACGGCGGAGTTCCGTTGATCTGGGCCCGAACAGGCAAAGAAAAAGTGAGGAGAAAGACTGCCAAAACAGCGATCGAGGCCAACCCCCATCCGCGCATATACCTATGATACTCTCGGCACCCGGCCTCCATATGCCCTCCTCAGTAACCTGCTCCGGTTCCCATAGTCACTTCTTTAGATTTCAGTACCTTAGCTACGGATGCCCGATTTCCCCTTAGAATGCCGGATGCGGGCCATTATGCGTATCCCTTTATAATGAATGCTCCCCGCAGCTCTGCTCCATGAAGTCGCTTATCCGATTCGCGATGCTCGCTCTGGTGCTGGTCACGGTGGCCCTGATTTCGGCACTCACCGCCATGCGTTTTGCCATCCATGGCCGGGAAGTCGCTGTGCCTCAGTTGATTGGGCTTACGGCTGCCGCGGCTGAACGGGCCGTGAATCAAGCCGGATTGCAGGTTGAGATCGAGCGCCAGTACTACAGCCCCGAGATTGCCGAGGGAAGAATCATGTCCCAGCTGCCGCTGCCCGGAACCAAGGTTCGGCGAGGGTGGCAAGTACGCGTCGCGCAGAGTCTTGGACCGATGCGGGTCACCATCCCGGATGTGACGGGAGAGAGCGAGCGCGCCGCGGAATTCAACATCAAACGGCGCGGGCTGGAGATCGCGTCGACGGCGCAGTTGCCGATTGAGGCCATCCCTCCCGATCAGGTGCTGGCGCAGAATCCAACGTCGAATGAAAAAGCAGTGTCGGCGCCCAAAATCAGCTTGCTCGTGACGCAATCGGCAGCGCCGTTGAATTATGTGATGCCGAGCTTTATCGGCCAGCCGTTGGGATCCGCAAGCCAGACCCTGCAAGATGCAGGATTCAAGTTGGGAAATGTCACGATGGCTCCGCCTTTGCCTGAGAATCCGCCCCAGGCGGCGCCAGGCGCGACTGCACCGCAAGCCACTCCGCCGCCGGCTCCGGTTGCCCCGCCGCAGCCTACACCTGCCAGCGTGATTGCGACTCAGTACCCGGCCCCGGGACAGAAAGTCGCAGCGGGGGCGACGATCGCATTTACGGTGCGTTGAGAGCATCCTCTTTCAGCTCTTCTCCACGATCGCAGCAAAGAAACCATCACAGGGATGAACTCCGGGCAGGGTACGGAGGAATGGTCCGCGGGTCAAATCCTTCGGAGTTGGAGAAATCAGTTCTCCTGAGGTGAGCAAACGCTCAAGCTCGATGCGGCAATCGTGAATCCGCAAAGCATTGTTCTCTTGGAGGATCGTTTCGACCACTCTCTCGTTCTCTTCTGGCTCCAGCGAACAACTCGAGTAGACGAGACGTCCGCCGGGCTCAAGGTGCGATGCGGCTGACCGCAGAATCGCGCACTGCCGCTCGTGCAAATCGGCGAGATCGCTTTCCTGCAGCCGCCACTTGATCTCGGGATTGCGCGCCAGCGTGCCCGTACCTGAGCAGGGAACGTCGGCAAGAATCCGATCGAACTGCACTACGAAGGGAAGATCACGGGCGTCTGCCGAGGCGATTTGAATTCGCCCAGAAGCGCTTCCTGCCTGCAGATGGCGCAACAGCCGAGCGCGGTGCGGATGCAGTTCTACCGCCACGATCTTCGCGGCCGGATTGCGATCAGCCAGGGCTCGCGTTTTGCCGCCGGGAGCGGCGCAGCAGTCAAGCATGCGGGTTCCCTGACCGACAAGAGCGGCGACCAGCTGCGATCCTTCATCCTGGATGGTGACTTCTCCGTTGCGGAATGCCGCGATCGCTGTGACGTCGCCGCGCTGGACGCGCCGCGCAGATCCCAGAATTGCTCCAGGAGCAAGCTCGATGCCTTCGGCGATCAGCGTTGCTTCCGCCTCGGGCGTGCGCAGGCGAATCGCGGTTGCGGGGACTTGCTGGCCGAACTCGCAAATCGACCGTGCCGCAGTCAATCCATATTCGCGTATCCAGCGGTTCACGAGCCACTGCGGATGCGCGAGGCTGGCTGCAAGTTCCTCAGACGAATGTGCAATCTCATTCATCGCAAGAGCGATTTTCCTTTCTGCCACTCTGCGCAGCACCGCATTCACAAATGAAGCCGACGACCGCTTTCGGGCGCGCTTCACGAGTTCGACGCTTTCGTAAATTGAGGCTCGGGCGGGAATTCGCGTAAGTGCCGCGATCTGGTAGGCGCCCATGCGCAACGCAGTGAGCACTTCCAGATCCAGTTTCGCCAGCTTCTGTGAAGAGACCTGCCCAATGTAGTGATCGAGCCTGGAGCGCCAGCGCACAACGCCCATCACCAGCTCGGTGGCCAGTGCGTGATCTTGTCTGGAGAGATGAGCTGCAGACTCGGCATGCAGTAGTTCTGCCGCGTAGGAAGACTCCCGCTCAACCCGCATCAGGATGTCGAACGCCAGCGTGCGCGCGGGAGAAATAGACATGCAGTTCTGATTTTAGGCCTTCGGCAAACAGGAGGTCCCGTTTGTTCCTGCGCTGGAGAGAACTCCGCTACCCAAGTTTCTCGCCGGTTTGAATCCTGTAGCCGTGCAGAAAATCCCGAGCCAACGTCCGCCTTTTCCCCTCCAATTGCAGTTCGACGAGCTCCAGCGACGTTGTTTTCGCGCATCCGATCAGAAGCCGATCTCCGCTGACTCGCAATTCTCCTGCCACCACCGGTTCTTCGGCCGGGGTGGCTTTCCAGACTTGCAGATTTTTCCCGCGAAATTTGGTGTACACACCGGGCCACGGCTGAAAGCCGCGAATGCGATTAAAGATTTCCGCGGCCGTGCAGGAGAAATCCATCAGGCCGTCTTCTTTTTTCAGAATCGGCGCCAGCGATGCCTGCGAATGATCCTGCGGATGCGGATGGATCGAGCCGGCTTCCATCCCACGCAAAGTTTCAACCATCAGCTCCGCGCCGATGGCCGCTAGCCGCGGCGCAATGGTCTCAGCCGTATCTTCCGTCCGGATCTCCAACTCGCGCTGCTGCAGGATGTCGCCCGTATCGAGCCCGGCGTCGATTCGCATGGTGGTCACGCCCGTGACCCGCTCGCCGCGAGCGATTGCCCACTGAATCGGCGCCGCTCCGCGATATTTCGGCAGCAACGAGGCATGCAGATTGATATTCCCAAGCCGCGGCAGATCCAGCATCCATTGCGGAATGATGCGCCCGTATCCAACCACGATGATCGCGTCTGGCTTTAGGTTTGTGAGCTGCGCCCGAAGATCGTCGTTCGTCTTGATCTTTTCGGGCTGGGTGAGCGGCAGGTTCAGATGCAACGCACTCTGCTTGACCGGCGACGCCACCAGTTCCAGGCCGCGCCCCTTGGGACGGTCGGGTTGCGTCACGACCAGCGGGACTCGAAATCCAACCTCAACCAGCTTTTCCAGCGTGGGGACGGCGAATCGTGGTGTACCGCAGAAGACGACACTTAAAGGCATTTTGCAAGTCTTGCAGGTTCGAATGGCATGCGCTTGGGATCTGACCAGTCCAGCTACAAAACTACCAGATTAGAGCATTATTCCCACTCACCGGCTTTTATCAGCTTGCGAATCTTGCGTTTCATCAGGTCCCGCTTCAAGGCGCTGAGGTGGCTCATATAGAGTTTGCCGTTCAAATGATCGGTTTCGTGCTGGAAGGCGCGCGCCAGCAGATCTTCCGCGGTCTTCTCGAAGACTTTCCCGTTCACATCCTGCGCGCGAAGTGTCACCTTCTGCGCGCGAGTCACGTTCTCGCGGAAATCCGGAATGCTCAGGCATCCCTCGCTCTGCGTGTGCTTGCCTTCCTTGCTGATGATCTCCGGATTGATCAGCACGAGCTTTGCTTTGGGGTCTTCCTTGAACGTGACATCAACGACCGCGATGTGCCGCGAGATTCCAATCTGGGGCGCAGCCAGTCCTACGCCATGCGCCGCATACATGGACTCGAACATGTCGTCGATCAGTTTCTTGAGTTCGTCATCGAAAACTGTGACCTTCTCCGCGGGCTTCTCGAGCACCGGATCACCGAATTTGACGATGGGATAAATCATTCCGTTTCAGCCGCCGTCCCGCATTCTAATAATGTTTCAACTGCTCGCAATAGCCTCGATAGTTCCGGCAGGTTTCCGTCATCGAATCTCCGCCGAATTTCTGCAATGCACATTTCGCCAGCGTGAGCGCCACCATGGCTTCGGCAGCGACTCCCGCAGCCGGAACCACGCACACGTCGGAGCGTTCGTAAGCCGCCTTCACAGGCTCACGTGTCGCGAAATCGACCGATTGCAAAGGCCGCCGCAGGGTCGAAATTGGCTTCAAATAGCCGCGGACACGAATCTCCTCGCCATTCGACACCCCACCTTCAATCCCGCCGGCATGGTTGCGCGTCCGGGAAAAGGCGGTGAATCCTTCCCTGGCCGAGTAGCCAATTTCGTCGTGCACAGCTGATCCCGGCGAGAACGCTGCCGTAACACCCGCGCCGATCTCCACTGCTTTCACCGCCTGCAATGACATCACAGCCGCGGCCAGCATCGCATCCAGGCGCTCATCCCATTGTGCATATGTCCCCAATCCCGGCGGAACATTGCGTGCCACGACTTCAAATACTCCGCCCAGCGAATCGCCCGTCTTCAGGACTTTATCGACCTCTTCCTTCATCCGCTGCTCCGCTTCGGGATCGGCACAGTTCAGCAGCACATCTTCTTTGCCGTAGAGCGTTTCAATCCGCTCCCACGGAACTTCTTTTTCTACCGAAACTCCGCCGGTAGCGACTACGTGGCTCAGAACTCGAATACCCAACTCCCGCAGAAAGCTCTTCGCCAATGCGCCAATCGCAACCCGTGCTGCGGATTCTCGCGCTGAAGCCCGCTCCAGCACATATCGCGCCTCACTGAAGTTGTATTTCAACGCGCCCGCCAGATCAGCATGTCCCGGCCGCGGAGACGCCACCCGCCTGTGCTTAGCAGGATCCCCTTCGCCCACCGGCAGCGATTCCTGCCAGTTTTTCCAATCGCGATTTTCAATCTGGACGGAAATCGGCGACCCGATCGTCAGTCCGTGCCGCACACCCGACAGAATATGCGCATGATCGCGCTCGATCTTCATGCGCCCGCCGCGTCCATATCCCTGCTGGCGGCGCCAGAGTTCACGATCCACGAATTCCTGGTCGATTTTCAACCCGGCAGGCAAGCCTGATAAGAAGGCAATCAGGCACTCCCCATGGGACTCTCCCGCCGTGTAATAGCGCAACATAAATTTTTGATTGTACCTGAAGGGCGAGGGTCTTCCTTATTCGGATTTTCAGCCTGTGGTGGGTCAGTTTGAAGAGGGACGTGATCCAGACACGCGGTATTGCGTTGACAAATCGCGCTGCCTCGCGCGGATCGCCGGAATCCCTCCCGGCGCAAAATCGGTTCGCTCTGGATTTCAGGGAACTTACCTTCGGCCTCTCGATCGTGGTGACGAGCAGTTCACCGCAATTCCTCATTGTCGCAGCTGCCTTCATCCGTTTAATCTATGGCGCGATGAAGAAATTTCAAGATCTCACCGAACGGGAAGTGCTGGCCTTAGCTATTTCGTTAGAAGAAGAAGACGAACGCGTATATGCCGATTTCGCCGACGGATTGCGCCAGGACTATCCGGCTTCGGCGGAGATGTTCCTGGGCATGCGCGAAGAAGAGTCCGGTCATCGGCGGCGCTTAATCGAGCTTTTCCAGAAAAAATTTGGCGAGCACATTCCGCTGATTCGCCGCCAGGACGTTCACGGATTTGTAGAGCGTCCTGCACTATGGCTGGTTCGTCCGATGCGGATCGAAGCCGTGCGCAAAGAAGCCAGCACCATGGAAGTCGAGACCCGCCGCTTTTACGAGAAGGCCGCCGCACGCACGCAGGATGCCAGTATCCGCCAACTTCTCGATGATCTCGCTACCGAAGAGCGCTCGCACGAAGAACGCGCGCAGGAACTCGACAAAGAAAAACTTCCCGCCAGCGTCAAGGAGCAGGAAGAGCAGGCGCAGCGCCGGTTGTTCGTCCTGCAGATCGTGCAACCGGGATTGGCCGGCCTGATGGATGGTTCCGTTTCAACGCTGGCGCCGGTGTTCGCCGCTGCTTTCGCCACCAAGGCCAGTTGGGATGCCTTTCTGGTCGGGCTCGCCGCATCGGCCGGCGCGGGCATCAGCATGGGATTCGCCGAAGCTCTGTCGGATGACGGGAGTTTAACCGGCCGCGGCCATCCCTGGGTTCGCGGCCTGGTCTGCGGAGCCATGACGGCCCTGGGTGGCATCGGCCACACGCTGCCGTTCCTGATCAAAGATTTCCGCGCCGCACTGTGGGCGGCTGGAGCCGTCGTGCTGGCCGAACTATTCGCGATCACCTGGATTCGCCGCCGCTACATGGATACGCCATGGGTTTCCGCTGCCCTGCAGGTCGGATTGGGCGGCGTGCTCGTTTTTCTCACGGGCGTTCTGATCGGCAGCTCGTAAGTACGACGACGGGTGCGCTTGCACTCAGCCCTGATCGTAAAATTTCAACGCCATGGCGCCGTGCGTCGCTGCGCCGCCGGCGCGCAGGGCTGCCGCAAGCAAGGACGCTTCCGTAACTTCCTCGCGCGATGCCCCGGCCTTTTTGGCGGCTTTGCTGTGCACTTCGATGCAATACGGACATTGTGTTGTGCAGGCCACCGCCAATGCGATCAGTTCCCGGTACTTTCTCGGGATCGCGCCGTCTTCGCGGCCCACAATCTTATCCAGATTCAGCCAGGCGTTGAATTCGGTGGGCGCCAGTTTCCCCATCTCTTTCAATAGCCGCAGGTCTCCGACATCGTGGTAGTGTTCGCTCATGTTTTTGTCCTCAGTTGTGTGCTATCCGGCCTGGGAGCCCTAACGATTCATGCAGAGTACCACGGCACGACATTCTGAAATTCAGCTCTCTTGCTGCAGAATCACAAACAACGCACCAGCAGCATCGTCTGGTCATCTTCCTGTTTTCCAAAATTCAGGGCCGCCTTCCGCACGCTGTCAAACAATTCAGGCAATGTTTGCGTGGTTGACATCCCGAGCAGATTCTTCAGCGGATCCATTCCCAGTTCTTTTCCGCTTTTATCGAACACCTCAGTCAATCCATCTGTAAGCAGCAAAAGAATGTCGCCAGGCTGGCAAAGGATCTCTCTGGAGGTGAACGTTTGTTCCGGAAGGACGCCCAGCGGCAAATCGGAGGCCGGGTACTCGCGAACTTCCCCGGAGGACGACAGGTAATGGAGCAGGGGAAGATGTCCGGCCAGTGCTAGGTCAAACGTGCGGCCAGTCCATTGCAACACGCCGGCCGTGGCAAACATATTCGGGGTCTTCAGAGGATAGAGGGCACGATGCACTTGCGAAAGCAATTGGCCTGAGGAAACGTCCTTCGCCCCCGTGCGAACTGCGGTTTTAAACATGGCCATTAACAATCCCGCGGACATCCCATGGCCCGAAACATCAGCCACATACCCGGTCCACGACTGTCCATCCTCAGCCAAGTCCACCAGATCGCCGCCAATTTCGCCGCTCGGAACGGACACTCCATAGAGCTCGAACGATCCGATCGTCTTGTGAATCGGGGGGACGAGTGCCCGATGGAGTTCGGCAGCCATGACGATTTCATTGCGCGCTCGAAAATAAAGCGCGCCCTGGCGGGCAAAGAAAACGATGAATAGCACATACCCCAGAATGACCGAAACGACGCCAATCACGGCCAGCAACTGAAGTTGCTGCTGGAGCGGTGAGCCGGGGGACACGAGTTGCAGCGTCCGCGGGTAATATCCGGCAACGATGCCGAAGAGAATTCCCTCAATGATGCCAAGGATGGGGATGGACCAATAGGATTGCCGGATTGATACCGCCGCGTACATCACTGCGAATCCACCCATGATCGCGATATTCAATACGATCTCAAGCGGAGAAAGATAGCCGGTCTTCATGAGCAAGACCAGCGCACCAACGCAGGCAAAGAGAGAGAAAACCGCGGCGTAGAAACATACCCTCATCACCAGCGGGGTCGATTTCCACGTCTGGCGGCGGGAGACACGAAAACTGCGCACGCGTTCGAAAAAACTGGCGATGAAAGCCACCCCTTTTCGTGAATGGTATACCAACCGGGGGTGGCCCGTTCGGGTCTGAGATCCGATTTCAACTGCCGGTCCGCCCGCATCACTGCGGCATTAATTACGGCCGGGTATCCAGCGGATGCGTGCTCTTTTCGTAGAACTCCTTTTGCAGTCGCGGGCTCACGTCATCGGCCTTCACTTCCTGAATCGTCTTCGCGATGGAATTGATCCACCAGTTCATCTGATATTCGCCGAGTTCTTTCGTTGCCGCTGAACCATCTCCGGAATAGTGGTTCGGAAAACGCGTATACCACCAGATTCCCGTATACACGTCTTCTGGAATTTTCTGCCGCGCCTGATCGGCCCCCGATTCGCTGTTGGCGCGGTCCATGTGCACCAGGTCCGGACGTGCCACCAGCATGTTGGAAGTCTCGCTTTCCCCCGCATGCATATCGATCTTCGTCTTCTTTGCTGGACCACCTTTTGGGGGAGACAACTTATCGAAAATGTACACGACGTAATCGTGGGGCTGGTTGAGTTGCGTCTGCGCAAAATAGGGCAGCAGAGATTCATTTCCTCCGTGGCCGTTGACGATTAGAACTTTCTTGCATCCGTTGCGCGCCATTTCATCCGTCGTTTCCTGCAGCAGCTTCAACTGCAAGTCGCGACTGTAAGAGATAGTCCCCGGCTCATGCCTGGCTTCCGCGATCTGCCCGAAATAGTATTCGGGAAACACGATCGCATATTCCTGCTCCGCCGCGTGCAAGGCGGCATAACGCACATCGAGCAGGTCGGTTCCAATCGGCAAGTGCGGCCCATGTTTCTCCAGAATTCCAAATGGAAGAACGCAGGTTCCTTGCGACCGTTCAATTCCCTGGCGGAAGTCTGCCGCGGTGAGCTCTTCCCAATGGACGGAAAGCTTTCCCGAGGCAGCATTCGACTGAGCGCTTGTGAATGGATGAAGCGTTAGAAAAGAAATCAGAATGACGGCAGATGTGGTTATGCGCGCGGGAAGCATCATAAGAATCTCCGGGCGCGAATTTTAGCACGGAACAGCTCTATTGAAACGTATCAATACTGGAATTCCTGAGTTCTTCCAGCGAATTACAGCTATTGGAAGAACTCTGTCATGTCGGGCGCGGTAGCCGACGCTCCCGGGAGCGTCGTCACTCCCAAGGTTTCCAGGATCAGTCGCAGCGTGCTCGGATGTTGATACAACGTCTGCGAGACATAGCCCTTCTTCGAACTGGAACTCACCATTACCAGTGCTACCTGTCCGCCGCCGTGGGCCGTGTCAGAGGTCACGCTCTCGTCGAAGGTAATGATCAACAGGCCGCTGCTTTGAAAATCGGCATTCGCCAGCAATGGTGCGATGTTCGTCTGCAGCCAGCTGTCCGCGGCTGCCAGCGTTCCATCATGCGCGTCGTCCAGCGCGTCGGGCACCACATTGGCAAACTGCGGCAGGGCATTGCTGGCAAGATCGGTGGCGAATTGCGTAAACGGCACAATGTTCTGCGCCGCCGGGGCATTATTCTGCACATCGGACAAGTACGTCACCGGATTGTGCCGCCGCAGATATGGATACACGTCTCCGCCAACATAACCCACGCTCGGCAGGCTTTCCGCGTAAGACTTCCAGGTCTTCCCCGCAGCCATAAGCTCACGGTACGAACTGTCATCGCTGATCACGCCGCTGAAATTGTCGTTCATCGTTTCCATCTGGCCGGTGGTCAGCATCAGGTAATTTGGAATCGACGGGTGTGCGTTCGCGTAGTACTGCGCCGCCAGACCGTATTGCTGCGCCAGGCTGTTCAAATACGGCATGGACGTGTTGCCAATCACTTCTGAGTAGCTGTGATTCTCCTCCATGACGAGCACGACGTGATTGAAGGCAAGTTGTCCGCCTCCGCTTCCCCCGCCGGAACCGCCGCTGCCGCCACCAGACCCGCCCCCTGAGCCACCGCCGGACCCGCCGCCCCCTCCTGAGCCTCCGCCACTCCCGCCGGATCCGCCGCCGGAGCCACCACCGGATCCTGAACCGCCCCCGCTGCCCGATCCTCCGCCACTGCCTCCCCCTGAACCCGGATTCGTTCCCGTGCCTCCGCTGCACGCGAGACTTAGCAGCCCGATCGTCAAAATCAGGATCAAAAGAAAATCAAAAGCTCCGGGCTTGCGGTCAAAAATCACAAATTCTCCGGTGAACATCCCCTAAGGGTTCTGCCCGATAGGTAGGTTGAACCTATGCGGCTTTTCGTTGCTCCACATCTTCCTGCTTCTCGGCGATCTCAAGCCTTTCGTGCCTGATGTCCAGCCGCAGCCGGTTATAAATGCTCATGTATTGGTTTGCTACCCAAACCAGCGCAAACAGCGAGATCAGGTACCCGCGCCAGCCGGCGTAGAGCATCTGAAAGCGAGTCACCGCCAGGAATCCCGCCGCAACGTAGTGGCTGAAGCAGTATTCGCAGGTGAACAGGTAGAAGAATTTGCGCCGGTAAAGGTGCCGCGACCGCCGCGTCTGCTCCTGGCAATATTCCCGCGGCTCGCGAAATACTTCTTCGTGGGTCACCGTCCACGCGACGCACGCCACTGGAATGGCCAGCACGAACAACCATGCAACCTGAAGGCTGAGGGGAAACAACAACGTGGAAATAAGTTCGATGAACATCCGCATCATCAGGATGCGCGAAACACGAAGAGGGTTGATCGACGGTCTGTTAGCTCAGATTTCCTTTACCTGTGCATAATTCAGAAGGCTTACGATCAGCACTCCACCGCAAATATTTCCCAGGGTTGCAGATCCCAGCCACGCCAGATATCCGTGCGCAGGAACCGCCCCGGCCACCACCGCCGTTATGATTTCGCAGCTACTGGCAATGCAGTGGGCAAAGTGTCCCACTCCGACAATGAAGGTCAGCAGGTAGATGATGGCCAGCTGCCCGATCGTCCAATGACTCGCGGTCACCGTCCAGGCTACCAGTGCGATCAGCCATCCCCCGATGATGCCGCTCCAGAAAAAATGCGCTGGCGAACCAGTCGAGGCGTCTACTCCCAGTCGGATGAGCTGATTCAAAATGTCCTGATGCAGCGCCGATGACTTTGCAATCAGCACTGCAAAAATGAATGCCCCAAACACGTTCGCGGCAAAAACCACTCCCCACAGGCGCAGGGTGCGCATGAATCCTCTGCGCTCGTCTAGCAGCAGCACGACGGGGTAGAGAGTGTTCTCCGTAAACAGTTGCGACCGCCCAATAATGACGGCGATGAAGCCGATGGGATAGACGAGAAAGGAGATCAGGTCCCGCCACCCGCCGGTTCCCACCATGGCCCGCAGGCAAGCTACTCCCAGCCCCGTCAGCCCCATCGTGATTCCTCCAGCGATGCCGGAGAAGGCCAGCTTCCGGGCCGAGCGGCTCAGTTCGCCACGCGCATTTTCCAGCGCAGCGTTGAAGATCTCATTCGCAGTCAGCCGCCGGGTTTCCGACCCGGGCTCCGGATGTCCATGTATCGATCGTGGGGCACTCATTGCGATTGGGATTAAGCCCCTGGCAGGCGCTTTCTTGGAAAATTGCATCAGTCTGTCCTCTCGGCCAATGCTTGGATTTTGGTCCTTCCCCTACCCTTGCCTCACATGCTGATCACGAGAACCGAAACTTTCATGCCAGGATGACTCAGATCGCACAGGTAGTAATTGCCGTCGATCTCATCCATGTAAACCTGATCTGAGTAGGCCCACCCGCGGGGCCAGGGATTCTCCAGTTCGAACCAATAGCCGCCATCCTGAAACCGCTGTTTCCCATCCTGCATCGTTCGGTGATTGATCACGAATGGATGCTGGCGTCCAAAGCTCTGCTCGAAACTATCCTGCGGGATCCGAGTGACAGCGACGCCCTCCCGGCCCGCTCCCGGGTGCTGCTGCTGTTCCGCAATGCGAGTCTCTGGCAGCGCCGTTCCCATGGCATTCGCCCTCTGCCCTGTCGACTTGTTTTGGCGTTGCTCACACGCCAGCATGCCCACGGAGATGAGGAGGAGAAAAACGATCAACGTAAACCTCCTCATCGGCATTCCCTCCCAGCGACACGCGCCCGCGCGTAATAAATTGGGCAGAGGCTTTGGATGCAGAACCTTAGCCGCAGGTGTCTACAGTCTTTTCCTGCATTAGCCGAGAGCAAAAATACCGGTTGGCAACGGGGAACTGTTAGAGTACGCTTAGCAGGCTTTTTAGAGGACTAAATTTCATGAATCAGCTCCCCCCGCAGAAAGAAACGCAGGATTTTCGTCGCTTATGCGAGCAAGTTGAGCGTGATCGAGAGTCCAGGAAATTGGCCATATTGATTGAGCGCGTGAAACGCCAGATGGAAAATCAGAAAGCGGATCCACCGGGATTGCCTCGCGTGCGTGTCGCCTGAAAGTCCGCGATCTTAGCCCAACCGAGTTGTCGGGATCTCATGCCATTGGTATGCCGGGAAATCGCACGCTGAATGTCACCAAAGGATGAGGGCTCTGGCGGCGTTCGATAACTCTTCCAGAAACTCCAGAGCTAAGCGCGGCGCAGAGCCCAGTCATCGCTTGCGGTTTCGCTTAATCTACAGCAAACACTGTAGACGCCCAAACGCCAAGAAGCGTCAAAAATTAATTTTCATCCTTGGATTTTTCACACGCCTCGTGCGCTAAAATAAGCCGAAATTTCGTGCGAAGCGTGACTGGCCGCAAACTTCGCCTTGCCTTCCCCCAGGAGGATGTAGATGTACAGGCCGTTATCACACGCGGCGGACTCGCGTCCGCTGTTCGTGGACCCCGAGTCTCAGGTCCGCAACCTCACACAAGATTCTGTAACTTCCTTCAACACAGGAAATTACGATCACGTCGGCAACATGTTTGCTCCCGACGGCGTCTTCATGGCTCCTCATCAGGAGCCCGCTTATGGACAAAAGGGAGTTGAACGCCTTCTCCGTCAGCTGGGCGAAAACGGGTATGAAGACCTTCGTCTTCAAACCACCCGTGTCGACCTTTCGGGCGATATGGCAATGGAGACCGGACGCTACTCCGTCGTGGTGCGTCATGCCGATCGCTCCCGTTCCACCGATCATGGGAAATATCTGAAGGTCTGGCGGCGCTTGGGCGCATGGCTGGTGGTCGCCGAATGCTGGAGTTCCAGCGTTCCACTTGCAAACGCCAATGACAACGATCTCCCCCTGCAGCGCCAGGCTTCGTAGCCGCGCGCCTGCAATCGACAAACTGGCCGGGTGCCGAAGTCTGTACTTGATCTCAGAACGTTTACAGCGGTAGTTTCGGCAGGATGAAATCGGCAGAGACGAATGCGTTGCATGCACCCGGTTCCGCGTGGAAAAAATCTGGTCCTCAACCGCAGGACCGCCAGTCAGTGATCGAAGCCGCCAGTTATTGCCCAAATTGTTCCACCAGGCTGAAAGAAAGCCGTTGCAAGATGAAATGTCCGCAATGCGGCTTCTATCTGAGCTGCTCCGATTTTTACTGAACTCAGCCCTCCTCATCCCATATCTATCCTGACAGTTTCTACGCCTTCCATCTACAATTGATAGCGACCAAACATCATTGCAAGGAGAACCTCATGCAACGCAAGGCAAGTGCAGTTTGGAAAGGCGGCCTCAAAGACGGCAAAGGAAGCATTTCTGCTCCCGGCGGAGTGCTCAATAACACTCCTTACTCGTTTACCACGCGCTTTGAAAACTCCCCCGGAACCAATCCCGAAGAACTGATCGCCGCCGCTCACGCTGCCTGCTTCTCGATGGCTCTCTCCGCCCAGCTCGGAGGCGCGAACCTGACGCCCGAAAGCATTAACACAAGTATCACCCTCACCATGGAGAAGCTCGATTCCGGCTGGACCATCACTGCCAGCCACATCGATGTAGTCGGAAAAGTCCCCGGCGCCGACGCCGCTACCTTTCAGAAATATGCCGAAGCCGCGGAAAAAGGATGCCCGGTTTCAAAAGTTCTGAACGCGAAGATTACGATGAACGCCAAGCTGGCGTAATAGATTTCAACTTTTGCGGGGATAGCCACAGTTCATTGTGCGAATCCTTACCAGTGATTCTGAGGCTTTTCCCCCACACTGATCGTTATCCGAAAAAGTAGTCGTGCATCATGCAAGGCATACCCGCATGACTTCCAAAAACTTAGCTTTGATCATTCTCATCGGCGCGGCTTTCGTGCTTATAATCTGGCAGAATCGCCCTGCCACCTGGAGCGGAGTCCAGATTCTCGGCCTCTGCCTCACGATTTTCGGCTTCATCATGTGGAGCTTGGCCCGCCTTCAGCTTGGCCGCTCATTTTCCGTTACAGCACAAGCCAAAAAGCTAGTCACCAGCGGCATCTACTCCAAGATCCGTAATCCAATCTATGTCTTCGGAACTTTCATCATTGCGGGCGTGATTCTCATGATCGGACGCCCGATCTGGCTTTTAATTCTTCTTCTACTTATTCCACTGCAGATCTGGCGCGCTGGCATTGAGGCCAAGGTGCTCGAAGCCAAATTCGGAGAAGAGTATCGCCAATATCGCGCCAAGACATGGTTCTAGAGGAAGTACGAACCAACACACGCTTTCGATCTCTGCATGACCACTAAGAAGAAAATCGCCCTGCTTGCGATCTCCGTTCTGATTCTTCTCGGGCACGCCGCTCTGTTCATCGCGGGCGGCACTTGGCGAACCGCTGGCATCGCACTGCTCGTAGTTGACGTTTTCGTGGGTCTTTTTGTTCTCGGCGCTGTGAAAGAAACCAGGAAACTCGAAGCCGGGGAGCGCAATCGCAAGTAGTTTCATTTCTGAAATCGCCGCGCTTGCATGCTGCTACCATACCTTTGTGTCCGACTTCCCTTTCAGCGCCATCGATCACGTTCAACTTGCGATGCCCCGCGGCAAAGAAGAGACGGCCCGATCTTTCTACTCCGATCTGCTTGGAATGGCCGAGATTCCCAAGCCACCCGAACTCGCCAAGCGCGGCGGAGTGTGGTTTCAGAGTGGCCCCGTTCAACTACATCTGGGAGTTGAAGAACAGTTTCAGCCAGCAAAGAAGGCGCACCCCGCACTGCGCTGCGGAGATTATGACCGCCTCGTCTCCAGATTGAAGGCCGCGGGCGTCACAACCACATCAGAAGACGACAGCATTCCCGGCGTACGCCGCTGCCATGTCTTCGATTGCTTCGGAAATCGCATTGAGCTGATCGCGATCTGACACCGTTCCCCTCGACTTCCGGTTACAATGCGGCTCTGGATTTTGTGAGGTCTTATGCGAAAACTTGCCGCCACTCTGGGGTTTTTCCTTCTCTGCACTTCGTTCTGTCTCGCGCAGCCGTCTTCTCCGACCGCCAAAACCTACGTGAAAATCGACGCCCCCGTGGTTGCCCTGGTACATGTGCGTGTCATCGACGGCACTGGCGCTCCTCCACGCGAAGATCAGAATGTCATCCTTAGCCAGGGAAAGATTCAGTCCATCTCCGATGCCAGCAGTGTGAACATTCCTCACGGCGCGCAGGTCGTCGATCTTCACGGATCCACGGTCATCCCCGGGCTCGTCGGGATGCACGACCACATGTTCTATCCGACAGGCAACGCGATCTTCGCCGAAATGGCTTACAGCTTTCCGCGGCTCTACCTGGCCGGAGGCGTGACCACGATCCGCACCACTGGCTCTCTCGAGCCCTACACGGATCTTGAACTGAAGAAAGCGATTGATGCCGGCAAAATTCCCGGTCCCCACATGCATGTTACCGGGCCGTACCTGGAAGGCGCCGGCTCCTGGGCCCTGCAAATGCATCAACTCACTGGCCCCGACGACGCGGTAAAGACGGTCAACTTCTGGCTCGATGAAGGCGTTGATAATTTCAAGGCCTACATGTTCATCACCCACGATGAACTTGCCGCCGCCATCAAGGCCGCTCACAAGCGCGGAGCCAAGGTCACCGGCCACCTGTGCAGCGTAGGTTTCCGTGAAGCCGCCGAACTCGGCATCGACGATCTCGAGCACGGCTTCTTTGTCGATACGGAATTCGATCCCGGCAAGCAGGAAAACATTTGCCCGGAACATACCGCCGAAAATCCCGAAGGGATGATCAAATTAGATCCCAATTCTGGCCCGCTGCATGACACGATCCAATATCTGGTCGCGCATCACGTGGCACTCACCTCGACGCTCCCCGTTTTCGAAATGGGCAGTTTCCCCGGACGCCCAACCCTTGAGCCGCGTGTGCTCGATGCGCTCTCCATCGACTCCCGCCTCCAGATATTGCAACGCCGCGTCCAGGTAGCCGACTCCGCCGCCATTCGCAGACGGTATGGCAGTGAGGGTTCTCCCTGGCCCCAGGCCTTCAAGAAAGAAGAAGAATTTGAATATGCCTTCGCCAAAGCCGGAGGCCTGCTGCTTGCCGGACTCGATCCCACCGGCATGGGAGGCGTCATCGCAGGCTTCGGAGATCAGCGTGAAGTCGAGTTGCTGGTCGAAGCTGGCTTTACTCCGCTGGAGGCGATCCACATCGCCACCGCCAATGGCGCGCAATATCTCGGGGAACTCGACCGCATTGGAACTCTCGCCCCCGGAAAGCAGGCGGACTTGGTCGTCATCAAAGGCGACCCCTCCAGAAACATTGCAGACATCGAAAATGTCGAAACCGTCTTCAAAGATGGCGTGGGCTACGATTCAGCCAGGCTGATTGAGTCTGCGAAGGGAATGGTCGGCAGCCGCTGACGGAAGGCTTCCATTTGGAAACGAAAAGCAAGCTGGTCCTTGCCTCTGCGTCTCCACGCCGCCAGGAACTTCTCTATAACGCCGGAATTGAATTCGCCATTGAACCAGCCGACATCGACGAGACGCCCCGACCGGGCGAAACTGCACAGGCGTGTGCCGAACGCCTCGCTCAGGAAAAGGCCCTGAAGATCGCTCCGCTTCATCCCGAAGCCTACACGCTCGGCGCGGATACGATCGTCGTCGTCGACGGTCAGATTCTCGGCAAGCCCGCCGACAATGCTGACGCCGAACGCATGTTGCGCTTGCTCTCCGGACGAACGCACCAGGTCATCACCGGCGTCTGCCTCGTGAATCCGCTGAAGACAGCTTCGTCCGCTGAGTTCGCTGTAGCGTCCTCGACGACTAAAGTCATCCTCTCAGAACTGTCACCAGACGAGATTCGAGACTACGTCGCCACCGGCGAGCCCGTCGACAAAGCAGGTGCCTACGCGATTCAGGGACGTGCTTCGCGGTGGATTCCGAAAATCGAAGGGGATTACAGCAATGTCGTGGGACTTCCTATCGCGCTCGTCTATCGCATGCTCCGCGAAGCCGGCGCGCTGTGAGTGGAATGGTGCTACGCCTTCTTTTCGCCGCCGTCCTCAGCCTTCTTGTCTTCGCCGTCTTTCATCGCCGACTTGAAGTTGCGGATACCCTCGCCCAGGCCCTTTCCCAGCGAGGCAAACTTGCTCGGCCCAAAAATGAGAAGGGCGATACCCACGATGATCAAAAGATGGAACGGTTGGAATAGGCCTTCACCCATAAAGTCTCCTCGGTGCGGTACGCCACCGCACACTCGCCCTGAATAAAATTCTAGGCTTCATCGGTGGGGGAGTCAAAAACCCCCCGCTCGACCTGACCTCATCCTATGCCAGCCCGAAATTCCCCTCAATCGCCGCTTACACGCCAATCTGTGATCTCAATCACATCCCGGGAGCCCAATTTTCAGGCGTTTTCGATCATTCCCGCCAGCAGCGTTGCCCGCCGTGGAAGTTCCGAGATCAAAATGTGTTCGTGCACGGCATGCGCCCCGTCGCCGCAGCCTCCCATGCCATCGAGCGTGGGAATCCCCATCCCGGCGGTGAAGTTCCCGTCGGACCCGCCGCCTACCGAAGCCTCGCCCAGCTTCCAGCCAATCTCCTTGGCGATGCCCCGAGCCTTCTCATATAGCGCCGCCACGCCTTCATTCCGCTCCATCGGAAGCCGGTTAACGCCGCCTTCAATATGCAGCGTGCAATGCTTGTCGAATGGTTTGAGTGCTTTGAGCTTGCGGTCGATGGTGCTCGCCTGCTTGGCGTTGCTGATCCGCACGTCAATTTCCGCCGAGGCCTCCGCCGGAATGACATTGGTGCGGGTTCCGCCCTGGATCACTCCCACATTGATCGATAGCCCCTGCTTCAAATCCGCCAGCTTTGAAATTGCTATGACCTGATGAGCCATTTCCAGGATCGCGCTATGGCCTTTCCCCGGATCGAGCCCCGCATGCGCCGCCACCCCTTTGACCTTGAGCAAGTAATCGCCGCATCCCTTGCGTGCGGTCTTCACTGATCCCTGTAGTCCCGCCGCCGGTTCCAGCACCAGCACCGCCGCCGATTCCCTGGCCAGCGATTCTGTAACCTTGCGCGACGACTCGCTGCCCACTTCTTCATCGGAAACGAGAAAGACCGTGATCGGGCGCGGCAGTTCTCCATGCCACTTCTGCAATCCCTGGATGGCATACCACATCAGCGCGACGCCCGATTTCATATCCAGGACGCCGGGTCCGTGCAGCCGATCTCCAGCCTGCCCGCATAACATTGTTTCCAGCGTGCCCATCGGATAAACGGTGTCGAAGTGCCCCAGCAGCAGTACCGGCTTGCCGCCATTGCGCGACCCGAAGTTGACCTGCAGATGATCCCCATACTTCTCTGCGCGATGCAGCCGCACCGTTCCGCCAAGCGCCTTGAATCGCTCCGCCAGGAACATCCCCATGCGGTCGGCCGCTGCCTTGTTGTCGCTGGGCGATTCGATCTCCACAAATTCACGGATCGTCTCCAGCATCTCCGCCTGCCGCGCCTCGAAATATTTCAGCCGCTCGCCCCATTTTTTGGCCGCGGATCCCGAGGAACCTGCACTCCCTGCACTTGCCTTCTGTTCTCTTTTTCTTTCAGTTTTTCTTTCAGTCATTGTGATCGGACCCTGCTTTTGCGCGTCCTTTTGCCACAATGCGGCCCGGGGGCGCGCAGCGCGGGTACAGTATAATCTTCAAGCCGTTTCTTACGCATATGACTCATGGTACTCAGCCTTTAACCGAAGCCCCTGCGGCTCCGGCAAGAACTGGATTCGATATCCACGAAATCCTGAAGATCCTGCCGCACCGCTATCCTCTGCTGCTGATCGATCGCGTGCTCGAACTCGAGCGCAAGAAGCGCATTGTAGCGATCAAGAACGTCACCATCAACGAACCCTTTTTCAACGGGCATTTTCCCGGCCTGCCCATCATGCCTGGCGTCCTGATCATTGAAGCCATTGCGCAAGCCGGCGGCGCCATGCTGCTCACCGAAGTCGAAGACCGCGACGATAAAGTCATGGTCTTCACCGGAATTGATCGTGCCAAGTTCCGCAAACCGGTCTCTCCCGGAGACCAGCTTCGCATCGTGGTGGAAGTCAAAGGCTGGCGCGTTGTGCCGGGAATGATCGCCGCCAAAATGCACGGCGAGGCTTTCGTCAACGGCAGACGCGTTGCCGAAGCCACGGTTTCCTGTCAGCTCATCGATAGCGCGCGCGGCCGCGGATCGTCCTCGAACGAGGATGCCGGCGGCGAAGGCTGACGTGACTTCATCCGTACCGGTCGGCTCCAATCCTTCATGAACGTTCATCCCACAGCCTTGATCGATCGCCAGGCGAAAGTTCCTGCGTCCTGCCGGATCGGGCCCTATTGCGTCGTCGGCGCCGGAGTCGAACTCGGCGAGCGCTGCCGCCTGATTTCGCACGTTGCCATCGAGGGCCCCACAACTATCGGCAGCGACAATTCTTTTTTTCCATTTGCCGCCATCGGTATGGCTCCGCAGGATGTCACTTACAAAGGTGAACCCACGCGCCTCGAAATCGGCAGCCATAATGAAATCCGCGAGTACGTCACCATCAACCGCGGCACGCTCAAGGGTGGAGGCGTAACCCGCGTTGGTAGCCACATCCTGATCATGGCCTATACCCACATCGGCCACGATTGCGTCATCGGAGATCACGCCATGCTGGTGAACGGCGCCACCATCGCCGGGCACGTCACCGTAGAAGAATGGGCGGTCGTAGGAGCGCTCTGCCCGGTGCATCAGTT
Organism: Acidobacteriaceae bacterium; assembly: GCA_027452245.1. GTDB lineage: Bacteria > Acidobacteriota > Terriglobia > Terriglobales > Acidobacteriaceae > Sulfotelmatobacter. The sequence goes on along the minus strand of DAIDGW010000108.1, from coordinate 43,743 downwards.
CGTCCGTATTGGCGCGCACTCCTATGTCGGCGGGGGAACGACGATTACCCAGGATGTGCTGCCCTTCTCGATGACCTCGGCCGCGCGCGATACGCACGCCTATGGATTGAACAAAATCGGTCTCGAGCGCCGCGGATTCTCCAAAGAGCGCATCGCGAAAATCCACCATGCCTATAAAGTTCTGCTCGCCTCTAAGTTGAACACCTCGCAAGCCCTGGAAAAGCTGAAGTCAGAGCCGAATCCCGGCGACGACGTTGCCATGCTGATCCGATTCATCGAAACCGCAGAACGCGGAATCATCAAGTAAGCCAGAAACCGGCATGCGCTGTCCTCTGTCCTCAGATCTCTCTATAATGTTGAAAATCCAAGGACGATGCCCTTTCGCGGTGATCAATTCTGCCGCTGCGGATAACTCGCAAGCCAAATTTCGCGTCGAACTCAGAAGATCCCAGCTTTCGGGCAAGAGGTTGGCCGTCCTGTTTCTTATCTCCAAATTTACAAAGCCGTTCCTGGTGGTCAGCTTGATTTGGTTCATCTTTCCCAGTCTGACCTCCTCGACCGCGCGGGCGCAAAGCACCTCTTTGACCCCTCCCGACAGCGTTCTGCCGGACGCGCCCGAGCCTGCCCAAGCCTCATCGGCAACAGCTCCCGCCGCTCAGACGGAGATCGGAAGCATCACCGGAACCGTGCTCGACCTCAATGGAGACGTCTTGCAGGGGGCAACCGTAACTCTGTCCGCCGGTTCGGGCTTTACTGCAATGACCGTGCACTCCGGCAACGACGGCCAGTTTTCGTTTCGCGGATTACCTCCACAAGCCTACAAACTGACGGTTACAGCGTCGGGCATGAAGGACTTCACTTCTTCAGAGATTCTCTTACAGGCAGGTGAATCTCGTATTGTCCCGGTCACGCTGGCGGTCTCCGGCGGATCGACCCACGTCACCGTGACGGAAACATCGCGCGAACTATCGCAGGAGCAGGTGCACATCGCCGAGCAGCAACGCATCGTCGGCGTCATTCCAAACTTCTATAGCGCGTATGACTGGAACGCTCCGCCGATGCTGGCCAAACAGAAATATCAGTTAAGCATGCGTTCCATTCTCGATCCGGTTTCCTTTCTTTCCGTGGCGGGAATTGCCGGGGCCGAGCAATATCAGAACATTTTCCCCTCCTTCGGTGGCGGAATCGAAGGATACGGAAAACGCTACGGCGCAGCCTTCGCCAATCATGCGTCGAGCACGTTGCTCGGCCGGGCGGTTTTCCCGTCTTTATTTCATCAGGACCCGCGCTACTTCTACAAAGGGAAAGGCAGCGTCCGCTCACGGTTTTTCTACGCGATTTCTGCTGCCGTCATCGCGCGCGGCGATAACGGACGCTGGCAGCCGAATTACTCCAGGGTGCTCGGCAACTTCTCCGCCGCCGCCCTCTCCAATCTCTACTATCCGGCTTCCGATCGCGGAGGTTCGCTCGTCCTGCTCAATGGACTGGCTGGAACTGGCGGGGATGCCGCCGCCAATCTGATACGCGAATTCCTTCTGAAGCGCTTCACCACCCACGTCCCCAAGAGCGCCAACGGTCAGCCCTAGGGATCTCGGCCGATGCGCACAAATGCTGTGCTCCAACGCCGTGCCTCTCGAATGCTAGACTGGCTGCGCGTCGACAACGCTCATGCCCTCCACGAAAGAAAAACTTGGCCTCATCGCAGGGAACGGCAAGTTCCCGTTTCTCGTGCTCGATGCCGCCCGCGCCCAGGGATACGACGTCGTCCTCGCCGCCATCAAAGAAGAAGCTTCCCCCGAAATTGAATCGCACGGCGCAGCCTCCGTACACTGGCTCTCGCTCGGCGAACTATCAAAGCTGATCGAGACCTTTAAGCGCGAAGGCGTGCAGCGCGCCGTCATGGCCGGACAAGTCAAGCATAAGCAGATTTTCTCCAGCATCCGTCCCGATTGGCGCCTCGCCAAACTTCTGCTGTCGCTCACCACCCGCAACACTGATTCCCTGCTTGGAGCCGTTGCCAGGGTCCTGGACGACGAAGGCATCACTCTGGAAAATTCCACTGCGCTCCTCGAACCGCTCCTGGTCAAATCCGGAGCTCTAACCCAACGCGCTCCCAGTGAGCAGGAACGCAACAACATTCACTACGGACGCGCGGTCGCCCGCCAACTCGCGCAATACGACATCGGGCAAACCGTCGTCATCGCCGAATCGGCCTGCGTCGCGCTTGAGGCCATGGAAGGTACCGACGCCACCATCGAGCGCGCCGGCGGAATCATGCGCTCCCTGCATGGAGACGCCTCTACTCTCGGCCGCGCATTAACTGTCGTGAAGATCGCCAAGCCCAATCAGGACATGCGCTTCGATGTGCCCGTTGTCGGCGTGAAGACCATCGAGGTGATGCAGGCAGCCGGGGCATCCTGCCTGGCGCTCGATGCGCGCCGCTGCCTTTTATTGGATGGCCAGAAAGTGATCGATGCCGCCAACACCCACGAAATCGCCATTATGGCGGACTAAGCGTCTTTGAAAGCTACTTCTACTGGTTTCGCAGGTTCGAAAGTAGCGAAGTATCAAGCTCAAACGGGTACTTTGAGTCTTCCCAGCCCGAGACGTTATCAAAGGTATGTTACATTGGCCACGGGTAAGGGGCAGCGCTCGCAACCTCTCCTAAAATGCCCATTGCGGAGCTTCCACTGGCCCCTGAGCGGCGATCTCCGACTTCACCCTCCCGGAGGTCATCCACGGGCCCAAAATCGCTCTACGGGGCAGGAAACCGCCCTAGCGTCAATTGCATACATCCACGACATAACAGTTATGTATGTACATCTCATTATGAGACAGCTTTGAGGTTCCGTAGGGCCCCATATCGCAATTCCAGTGTTGCGATTCGCTACAGTGGGATGTTCCCGTGCTTCTTGGGAGGATTCTTGTCGCGCTTGGTTTCGAGCATCGCGAGCGCCTGGATCAACTTCTTGCGCGTCTCTCGAGGCTGGATCACGGCGTCGACGAATCCGCGCTCGGCCACGACATAGGGATTGGCGAAGCGGTCGCGGAATTCTTCGATCTTCTTCTGCCGGACGTCGGCCCGGTCTCCCGCCGCCGCATCGAGTTCGCGCTTGTATACGATGTCGACCGCACCTTCCGGTCCCATGACGGCGATTTCAGCCCCCGGCCAGGCATAGTTCGCATCGGTACGGATGTGCTTTGAAGCCATCACGCAATATGCTCCGCCATAGGCTTTGCGGGTGATCACCGTAACCTTTGGTACGGTGGCCTCAGCGAAGGCGAACAGCAGCTTCGCGCCGTGCTTGATGATGCCGCCGTATTCCTGCGCGGTGCCGGGAAGGAAGCCGGGAACATCTTCAAACGTCACCAGCGGGATGTTGAAGCAGTCGCAGAAGCGGACGAAACGCGCGCCCTTGATCGACGCATTGATATCAAGCGTTCCGGCGAGAATGGCGGGCTGGTTCGCCACGATGCCGACGGAACGTCCGTCGAGCCGGGCAAATCCGACAACGATATTCTTGGCATAGTGCTCCTGCACCTCGAAGAAGTAGCCGTCGTCGACCACCCGCTGGATTACGTCTTTGATGTCATAGGGTTGATTCGATTGTTCGGGGATGATCGTGTCGAGTGCGGCGTCGGCGCGATCGACGGGATCGGTGCAGGCCTTGCGCGGAGGATCTTCGAGATTGTTCGACGGAACGAAGCTGAGCAGCTCGCGCACCATCGACAGGCATTCGGCATCGTCGTGCGCCAGGAAGTGTGCGACGCCCGAGGTTTCGTTGTGCGTCATGGCGCCGCCGAGCTGGTCTTTCGTGACTTCCTCGTGTGTGACCGTCTTGATCACATCGGGGCCGGTGATGAACATGTAGGAGGTCTTGTCGACCATCAGGACGAAATCGGTAATTGCGGGCGAGTACACGGCGCCCCCCGCGCAAGGGCCCATGACGGCCGAGATTTGCGGAACGACGCCGCTGTAGATCGTGTTGCGCAGGAAGATGTCGGCATAACCGGCGAGCGACATCACGCCTTCCTGAATGCGCGCCCCTCCGGAGTCATTCAGTCCGATCACGGGCGCGCCCATTTTCGCCGCCAGGTCCATGATCTTCACGATCTTGCCGGCATTGGCTTCCGAGAGCGATCCGCCAAAGACGGTGAAATCCTGCGCGAAGACATAGACGAGCCGCCCTTCGATGCGGCCATAGCCGGTGACGAATCCGTCGCCGTAGTATTTCTGCTCGGCCATGCCGAAATCGTTGCAGCGGTGGGTGACGAGCTTGTCGGTCTCTTCGAAGGTGCCTTCATCGAGCAGGAACTCGATGCGTTCGCGGGCCGACATCTTTCCTTCTTTGTGCTGGCGTTCGCGGCGCTGGGCGCCTCCGCCTTCCTGGGCAAGTTGATCGCGCCGCTTGAGTTCGGCGACTTTTTGTTCGAGCTTCATGTTGCAGGAATTATATGCGGGACGCAGACAATGCGGGTATCAGCGCGCAAGCGAATCGGGGAAAGAAGAGCGTCGCCGGGAAAGGTTTACGTCCAAAAAATAGAAAGGGCCGTGACATTGGTTATGCTCTAGCCGCTCGCTCCTGCGAGGGAGCTAACAGCGTGGAGGCATGTACCGTCACAGCCCCTTGATGTGATCACTGCTTTCGCAGTTCCGAACCCCAACAGCTCCTCGCAGAGTCTGTCGGTTTTTTCGGGTCCGGCTATCCAGCGAGTTGCCCCGCCAGACCTATCACTCAGTCTACTTCGGACTGGCAAATTTTATTTGTGCCAACCCTTTCAACCGTCGACGCAAGCTACCTTAACACCGCAGCAATAAAAGTCAACGCAAACTTTTGGTGCAATGGGTTAGCTGCAAGCTGTGCATATCGCAGGTTGCAACCCATTGTTGCTGAATTGCTTACTAATGAGAGAAGAAGAAGAGCCCGCATTTTGCACAGAAAATTGCACAACGTCAGGGCATGCCCGAAAATGGCTGAAAGCGAACCAAATAATCGTCTTGACGCAGACGAAGCTTCAGCGCATCTTCAGGAGAGCATTCGCGGATCGATGTCGGACCTCGTAGCCTACGTAGACGGTGGTTCCCTGGGCAATCCCGGGCCGTCCGGCATTGGAGTGATCATTAATGGGGGGGGCGATGACGAGATCCGCATCGCCAAGTGGATCGGCCATCAAGATAACAATGTGGCGGAGTACGCTGCCCTGATGGAAGCCCTGCAGTATGCCGTTGCCCTGAAAGCCCGCAAACTTCACGTCTATTCGGATTCGCAGGTCGTGGTCAGGCAGATGACCGGCGAATACATCTGCCGCAGCCCTCGACTCTACTCTTTGTATTGGACCTGCCGGAAGTTGGCGCGGAGTCTCGTTTTCTCGATCTCCCACGTCCCACGGGAGGACAATGCGGCGGCCAACCGGCTGGCCAATGACGCCGTCCGCAAACGGCGGAGCTAGCTCGCGATCGCAACAGTACTCCGAGCTTGAATCGCATCCGGATTTGATCGGTACCAAAGGTTACTTCCTGTGCTTGACACCCCTCCTATGCGGAGCGAGACTCGACGTACGCTCTTGAAATTCAACACCTTGCGATTCGCGGGCCGACTGTCATGCAAAATGAGGTAAACCGAACCACAAATCCCAGTGCGCCGGCCGGAGTTGCGGCGGCCGCGGCACAGGCGCGCATTCCGGAACGATCGTATTCCCCCGGCAGGAGGGGTCTGATTGCGGAGATGGCGCGGCGCGACCTGGAGGCGACTCTGCAGCTTCTGGCGGAACGTGCGCGATTCATCAGCGACGCCGCGGGGGCGGCGATCGCGCTGCGGCAAGGTGATCACAGTCATCTGAGATGTTGTGCCACGGCGGGAGAGAAAGTTCCGGAGCAAGGTACCCTATTTTCCACTGAGATGGGATTGTCGGGCGAATGTGTGCGCACCCGCATGCCTTTGCGTTGCGACGATACGCAATCGGATCCGCGGGTGAATTCTGCGGCGTGCCGGCAGTTGGGGATTGCGTCCATTGCCGTGATGCCGATCGTCAGCGACGAACAGGTTGTGGGTATTTTCGAACTGTTTTCGGGCGCGAAGAACGCATTCGGCGAACGCGACCTGGCCAGCCTGCAGCGGCTGGGGCAGATGGTGGAAACGGCGGTTAAACTGGAGCAGTCCACGCGAGCAGTCACTGTGGATTCGCGGGGGGCCACTGAGGATGATCTGACTGCAGAACTGGAATCGGCGGACCATCAATCCATGGTGGTGGAATCGAGCAAGTCAGCGCCTCCGGCCGAGACGCGGGCGCAAGTGGACGCGAAAATTGCTGGTCCCGCGAAGGCGGCGGAACCTGACTCGGAGCCGACACGTGGTGCAGCCGGAACGAAATCACGGCAAGCGAGCAAGCTGTTGTGGACTGCGGCGATGCATGCCGAACCGGCGCTCCCGGAGGATCGATCGCAAGTTCCCGCGGCACTGCGCGACCTCCATCAGTGCCAGGCCTGCGGATTTCCTGTCTCGCACGGTCGAACGCTGTGCGTGGAGTGCGAAGAGAAGAGCTGGAAAGGGCAGCTTCGCCCGAAGGCAAGAAGCGCGCCGCCAGTTGCACCGGTTCCCCCCGCCAGTTCAAACCAATTGAATCCTCCGAGAAGCGAGAGCGCTGAGAAGGCGGGGATTGCCGAGACCAAGCAGGCTGGCGTCAAAGTAGACGTGCAGCAAAGCGATGTTGGACCTCCAGCGCCTGCAAGTTCTTCAATTACGGCATCTTCCAATCCCGAGTCTGCCCCAGAGTTCGCCCTTCTACGGGCGGGAACGGAATCCGAGTCCTGGATTTCTACACACAAGTACATCCTGATTGTGATTGCCCTGGTCGCAGTGATGATGGCGGCGTTGATTCTGAGCCGGTAAATGCGGCCAAGAGACTCCGAGCGGCCTTGCGGCACGACAAATCCTGGCGACCGACAGGCAGGGCCGCTGTCCCCACAGAATCCGCGCTCAGGCAGGCTAAACTGAGCCAGCATCCTGTCCGCGCAATTCTTGACAATAAAGACAACTCTGATAAAGTGCGTTTAGTTTGGTCGACGCATATTCCCAGGTGCCCACTTTTATGAAAAATGTCTACGAGGTTCTGCGGCAGAAAGAGATGGAACTCACCCGGCTGGAGAAGGAAGTAGAAGCGCTCCGGCTCGTTGCCCCGTTGCTTTCCGAAGAGAAAGAAGGGAATTCTGACGCAGGCAAGCCAGCCTTGGCGCCGGTCGTCGGAGGTTCACAGCCAACCGCGGTACGGATTCCCTCCGCTCCTCCGGTGACCCCCGCGCCGCAGCCGGTGCGGGCTGCAGGATGGGAAGACACAGCCAAGCGCTGGCCGTAAGTCATTGGTATTTAGAAGCTTAAGCTCTGCCGGGGCAGTCCTGCATGGCCCGGCAGAGTTGCAGTATTCCGCACCCTCCTGAAGTACTTCGTCCAGACCGCCGATATCCAAGCAGTGTGCTGTGCGTGTGCGCTTTCGGGAATTTCGTCCAAGATGCGTACGAGGGACACGTAACAGGTTCTGCTAAGTGCCTCTATTCAAAAGCTCTAAATGGCGATTGCCTTGCATAGATAGTCTTCGGTTCAGAGCGTGAAAATCAGAGCCAAATTCCGAGCGACTGCCATCCGAAGCTGCTGGGACAAAAAGACCTGGATTTTGCGGTTGGCCTGTTTCACGGCAAAAAGCCTGGTTCTGGGCGGAGTCTATTGGGGAGTGGACGTTCTGATGCGGTCGTATTTCTTCCGTCATCAGATGTGGCCCGCGCCATTGTGGTTTCCCGCGGGAGTCTCGATGTCGGCGGTATTCATGCTGGGGGTGGGGGCGGCCCCCGGAATCTTCGCAGGAGCGCTGGTGGCGGAAACGTTGAACTTCAAAGGCACAGTGCTTGCGGGAAGTGGCATTGCGCTGGGGAACACGCTTGCTCCGATCATAGCGGTTTATCTACTGAGGTTACGGGTTGGCCGGAGGAGCCCGTTTCGGCGAGTGAAGAGTATTTTCCAGTTCGTCGTCGCGTGCGCAACCAGTGGATTGATCTCAGCGATGATCGGAGGCTCATTTTCGTCGTTCAGTTTGGGGCTTCCATTCGTTCTGTGGCGGGCGCAATGGTTTGACTGGATTATTTCTGACACGGCGGCGGCGATCCTGCTTGTGCCGCTCGTTTATTTCCTTTGGTACGATCCGCCTGACCTTTCCAGCACACGAAAACATCTAGGCGAATTGGCGATCACAGTAGTGTTGTCGCTGCTGTCAGTCGGCTATCTATTGACGCGTCACCAGGGGAACATTGCGGCCACGGTGGGAGCGTCGGTGCTGATTTTGCTTCCGCTGTTGTGGGCGGCGCAGCGATTCTCAATTCAGATTGCATATCCATTATTTCTCGCCGACATCGCCATCGTGGTCGAAAGAACGGTTGCAGGATACGGTCCGTATGTGGGCCTTTTGCAACGGGGAACGCTGCTGATTTTTTCAGAAATGACCATTGGATGCGGAGCGGCGCTGCTGTTGCTGGGAGCGGCGGCGGAAGAGCAACGAACCGCCGAGCACGCCTTGCGGGAACTGAATCAGGAATTGGAATCGCGGGTGGAACAGCGTACGGCGGAATTGCGCAAGAGCCAACAGCAACTGGAAAAGGCGGCGTTCCACGATGTGCTCACAGGATTGCCGAATCGCCGTTACCTGGAGGACAGATTTGCCAGTTACCGGTCGGTGGCCGAACGCAGCCAGAAGCAGTTCGCCTTCCTGCTGATCGATTTGGATCGCTTTAAGGAGATCAACGATACGCTCGGCCACGATGCGGGAGACGCTTTGCTGGTGGAAGCGGCCCGGCGGCTTTCAGTAGCGGTTCGGCAATACGACTTCGTCGCCCGCCTGGGCGGGGACGAATTTGCCGTGATCCTTTCGGGGACGGAGGAAGGAGACATTGACGCCATCTGCGGTCGCATTGTGGATGGAATGAGCGACTGCATTTTCTTCGACGGTAAAGAAATCTGCAGCACGCCGAGCGTGGGCGTGGCGGTGTTCCCCGAAGACGGGCGAAGCTGGCACGAGCTGTACAATGCGGCCGACCTGGCGCTCTACCGTGCGAAGCGGCTGGGGCGGGCGCGCTGGGAGTGGTTTCGTGCGGACGAAGCGCTCGCGTCCGCATTGCCATAACGACGTTCAGGCACGCACGATGTCACGAATGGCCGCGAGCAGCCGATCAACCTCTTCCAGGGTGTTGTAGTGCACGAATCCAATGCGCAGGAAGCCTCCGGATTTCTCGACGTCGAGATGCTCGGTGAGATTAAGCGCGTAATAATTGCCATCCCAGGTAAAGAAGCCGCGGTCGCCTAACTGCGTGGCAAGCTCCAACGGCGTGTGGCCGTCGATGCGTACGGCCAGAGTGGCGCATCGCTCATCGAAGCGTGCGCGGTCGGTGATCCCATAAATTTTCAGGCCAGGAACCTTTTCCAGACCGGCGACTGCCCGCTCAAGCAAGGCACGCTCGTGCTGATGAATAGCGGCATAAGCCGCTTCGATCGCCGCGCGGCGAGATTTCGATTCAGGCTGCGCCCGGCGTCCAAGATCGGCGAGGTAGTCTACACAGGCGGTGATTCCGGCAATGCACTCATGATTCAGCGTGCCGGATTCCCAGCGATTGGGAACGGCTTCGGTGAGCGGACGCACTTTGTAGGGACGCAGGCGAGCCAGATGCCCGCGCTTTCCGTAGAGAACTCCCATGTGCGGGCCGAAGAATTTGTAAGTCGAGCAGACAAGGAAGTCGCAATCGAGCGCCTGAACGTCAATCAATCCATGCGGGCCATAGTGAACGGCGTCGATGTAAGCCAGCGCGCCATGCGCATGCGCCAGACGAATGATTTCCTTCACCGGGTTGATCGTGCCCACGGCATTCGAGGCGTAGCCGACGGAGACCAGTTTGGTTTTCGCGTTAATCTTAGACTTCAGATCGGCAAGGTTGAGCGTGCAGTCGTTATCGTTGAACTCGGCCCATCGGACCGTGACGCCGCGGTCTTCGGCCATCGCCAGCCAGGGAGAGACGTTGGCATCGTGATCGAGGCGCGTAATAAGAATCTCGTCGCCGGGCTTGAGTTCGCGGCCGATGGACCGGGAAATGGAAAAGGTGAGCGAAGTCATGTTGGGGCCGAAGACGACTTCGTCGGCGGCACAGTGGAGGAAGTCCGCCATCGCGGTACGCGCGTCGGAGATAATTTCATCGGTGTGGCGGCTGGTGGCGTAGGCGCCGCAGGTGTTGGCATTGTTGCAGCGCAGGTAGTCGGAAATGGCGTCAATCACGCGCTGTGGAACCTGCGTGCCGCCCGGACCGTCGAGAAAAACCGCCGGTTGTCCATTCACCGTTTGAGCGAGAGAAGGAAATTGGGAACGGGCCCATTTCAGATCAAGGGCAGAACTGACAGCAATTTCGGTGGTTAGCATGGCTATTTATTTTTATCACTTTTTGCGCCGACGGCCCTCACCAGATCCGCGAGCAGACCGTAGGCCGTGGCATAGATTCCGGGATTTTCTTCGGTGAGCGCCAGCCCCGGGAAGATATCGGTTTCGAAATAAACGTAGGACGATGCGCCGGAAATGCGAGCCATGGGCTGCGTGCCGAGAATCTTTTCCGGACGCACGCTAGCTTCGACGCCATTCGCCGTCCGTTTTGCACGGCATACCAGCTTGAAAGGCCAGCCATCGCGGCGCGCATTGCGGACGGCGTTTCCTGTCAATTCGCGAATACCTTCGCGATCGATCTCCGGGAGTTTGATCGGGTAGTCCATCAAAACCGTGATAAGCGCGGCAGTTTTCACGGCGGCATCCCAGCCATCGATATCGTGGGAGGCGTCCGTTTCGGCGATGCCGAGTTCCTGCGCCTTCTTCAATGCGTCTTCAAAGCTGAGGCCGTTCTCCATCTCGGCGAGGATCACATTGGTGGTGGAGTTCAGAATTCCATGAAATCCCTGAAGGCGAATGGCAGGAAGTTGATCGAAGAAGGAAAAGACAGGGACGCCATCCATAACCGTGGATTCGAACAGAAATCGCTTGCCGCGAGTGGCGGCGAGATCGCGCAGATCGCGATAGGCATGAACGATCGGGCCTTTGTTGGCGGTGATGGCATGGGCCCCATGTTGGAGGGCGGCGTGGATGTGATCGACGGCAGGCTGGCCGTCGTGAACGTTGAGCGAGGTGGCTTCGAAAAGAACGTCAGCGCGGGCCGAGTCCAGCCATTCGCGAACGTCGCGGGGCGCAGGATCCGGCGGTGGAGCGCTGCGGCTATTTCCGAGTGCAAGCAGAGTTTGGGAGTCGATGCCTGCGGGGTCGGCAATCCAACCGAGGCGGCGCGAGGCCACGCCGGTGAAGCGGAAGGCGATGCCCTGACGCTCAAGAAGTTCGGTGCGCCGGTCCTCGAGCAACCGAACCAGCGCACGATTGACGTTACCGAATCCCAGCAGGCAGAGATTGAGGGTTCGAATGGTGGTTCCTCGCGGCGGCTAGCCCATGGTGGTGGTGTGCTCGGGCATGATCTTGTAGAGCACGCGCGCTTCTCCAGGCTGAGCGTAGGGATACTTGTCCTGCCCGAGATATTTCTTGGCCATCTTGTCGATGTGAGCGGCGGCGCCTTCTTCGGTGATCTCGACCACGCGACCGCGGATTTCCAGATAGCGATAAGGATTCTCGGGATCAATGATGGCCATGGAAACGCGGGGATCGCGGCGCACGTTGCGGTCTTTCTGACGTCCCTTGGCGGAATTGAAGATGACGTGTTCGCCATCGAAGTCGACCCACACGGGCGTGACTTGCGGGCGGCCATCGGGCATCAGGGTCCCCAGGCTGGCGAAAGCCCGCTTTTGAAATAGATCGCGGTACTTCTCGGGGATCGCTTGCGACATAAGTCCTCCAATAAGGAAATGACTTCTGCATTATAGACGCAGGATTTACGAACGGGGATGCGGTCGAAGATGCCGCGTCTGGCGTTCACTCCGCGACATCGGCTCCGATTCTTGGCAGAACGGCCTTCAGCAGTGCTTCGAAAACGCCGCGAACCCGCCCGCCGGTCTCCATCACTTCGGCATGCGACAGGGGTTGATCAAGAATCCCGGCCGCCATGTTCGTGACGCAAGAGATGGCAAGGATTTTCAATCCCATGTGCCGTGCAGCGATGACTTCAGCAACTGTGGACATGCCCACGAGATCGGCACCGATGGTGCGCAGGAACGCGATCTCCGCCGGAGTTTCATAGCTGGGCCCGAGCATCGCTGCGTAGATGCCTTCGTGCAGCGTCAATCCCATGCGGGACGCTTCTTCGCGGGCCCATGCCCGGTATTCGCGGGTGTAGGTGTGCGTCATGTCGGGAAAGCGGACGCCCACGCGTTCGTCGTTCGGACCCACAAGAGGATTCTGGCCCTGCAAATTGATGTGGTCGCGAATCAAGACCAGAGCACCCTGCGAGTAGTTGAGATTGATGCCTCCAGCCGCGTTGGTAAGGATGACGGCGCGAATTCCCATGCGAGCCATGACGCGGATCGGGAAGGCGACTTCCTGCGCGGAGTAGCCTTCGTACAAGTGCACGCGTCCCTGCATGGCGGCGACGGGAACGGCGCCAGCGTTACCGATGACGAGGCGTCCGGCATGGCCGATTGCGGTGGAACGCGGAAATGACGGGATTTGGGCATAAGGAATAGCCGTGGAACCGGTCAGCGCATCGGCGAATCCGCCGAGCCCGGAGCCGAGCACCAGCCCAATCCGAGGCCGCAAGGAAACGCGGCGCAAAACTTCCTGGGCTGCGGTATCGGCCCGGGAGAAAGAATCATTGTGCATTTGCTGCGACGCTTTTTGAGGGTCCATGAATTTCTTTGACTGCGCGCGGAAGCGACGATGGCGATGCTGCCTCTCTCAGCCGGTGGTCACAATGACCGCGCTGCACGGTTGCTTACCGAGACGCCGATAATGATGCCGTACCGCCGAGTCGAAGTAAATGGCGTCTCCAGGTTCAAGGGTATATGGATCGGACCCGATCGTCAGTTCCAGTGTGCCGGAGATGAGATAGAGCAGTTCGATACCGGGATGCTGATGAATTCTGCTCTTATCCAAAGGCGTAGATTCGAATTCGGCGTAATAGCCGTTGAGTTTGCGTTCGGTCGCTTTGAAATCGAGACTTTCGAAATGGTAGGCGATCGGCGAACGGCGCGGATTATCGGGAAATCGCAACCGCTCGGCGCGGCGGACCACGGAGACCACATGGCGCTTGCGCTCGTCGGTGAAAAAGAAATCCAGACCGACTCCGAAAACCATTGCGATGCGCAACAGGGTGGGCAGCGTGGGAAACAATTTGCCGCGTTCGAGTTTCGAGAGCATCGCCGCGGAAAGACCAGTGTGCTTTCCAAGTTCGACCAATCCCATGCTCTTCTTGAGCCGTAAGGCGCGCAATTTGTCTCCGAGCGCAAAGGGCTTCAGGCCTTCGACCACTGTTTTGTTGATCACCGCTGACGTCTCCTTTTTCTCCTGAGTGAAAGCCGTTTGAATTCTTTTCGTGCGGGGAATATGACTTTGTACCGCCGGTGGAATTATCTCATAATGAAAATAAATGTGCTCTACAGTTAATGCATTGCACTGGTAAAAAACTGCAACACCGAAGGAGGAAATACCCACTCATGAAGCAGACAACTCTCGCGCTGATCCTGTCTGTGCTGTTGAGCACCGCATCGGTTCATGCTGCTGCGGCCGAAAAGGACATCGTTGATACGGCAGAAGCCGCCGGATCATTCAAGACCCTGGTGGCCGCATTGCAGGCGGCCGACCTGGTGAACGCACTGAAGGGGCCCGGGCCTTTCACGGTTTTTGCCCCGACTGATGAAGCATTCAAGAAACTTTCGCCGGGAACGGTTGAGTCTCTGCTGAAACCCGAGAACCGCGAGAAGCTGCGTGCGATTCTTGCTTATCACGTAATTTCGGGGAAGGTGACGTCGGCCGAGGCAGCAAAGCTCAAGTCGGCAAAGACGCTAAACGGTCAGGAGATAACGATTCGCGCGCGTGATGGCAGGGTCATGATCAATAACGCAAAAGTGATCAAGGCCGACATTCCGGCATCGAACGGAGTCATCCACGTGATTGACACGGTGTTGTTGCCGCCGAACGAGTAAGCCTTCTGGAACGGGATGGGCGCGGCGGCACTTGCAAAGCAGGTGATTGGGGAGCGAGATTTCGCTCCCCATCATTTCTCAGGAAACGTGGACGTGACTTATCCGTTGACGATCTTCATCATCTCCTCGGGATAGCGTCCACCGGCGGCCGCATCGGATGGAAAGACTTCATTGATGCGATCAAGATCCTCGCGGCTAAGCTTCACATGCAGCGCGCCAACGTTTTCTTCCAGATACTTGCGGTGCTTCGTGCCCGGGATGGGGATGATGTCCTCGCCCTGCGCCAGCACCCAAGCTAAGGCGAGTTGCGAAGGCTTGCAGTTTTTCTCAGCAGCGATCTCCTCGACGCGTTTCACCAGATCGAGATTTTTCTGGAAGTTCGCACCCTGAAACCTCGGCGTGTTGCGCCGGTAATCGTCGGCCGGAAGATCTTCGAAACGCTTGAACTGCCCGGTAAGAAATCCGCGGCCCAGGGGACTGTAGGCCACGAACCCAATACCAAGTTCACGGCAGGTGGCCAGGATTTCGTCTTCCGGATCGCGCGACCACAGCGAATATTCGGTTTGCAAGGCCGTGATCTTATGAATCTTCGAAGCGCGACGCAAGGTCTGCGGCGAAGCCTCGGATAACCCGAGATGGCGGACTTTGCCCTCTTGCACCAGTTCGGCCATTGCGCCCACAGTTTCCTCAATCGGCGTCCTGGGATCCACGCGGTGCTGATAGTAAAGATCGATGGCATCGACGCCGAGTCGCTGCAGGCTTGCCTCGCAGCACTTGCGGAGGTAATCGGGCTGGCCGTTCACTCCGCGCACGCTGGGGTTTTTGGGATCGCGCACGATCCCGAATTTCGTGGCGAGGAACACCTGTTCGCGTTTACCTCGAATCGCGCGACCAACGAGTTCTTCATTTTTGAAGGGACCATAAACGTCGGCGGTATCGAGGAAGTTGATGCCCAGTTCCAGTGCGCGGTGAATGGTTGCGATGGATTCATTGTCATCTCCGGGGCCGTAAAATTCCGACATTCCCATGCAGCCCAAACCCAGCGTGGAAACTCGTGGCCCATTCTTTCCGAGTTGACGAAATTGCATGATGACTCCTTTCTATGAGTGCCGATAGTGGGGATCTCCAGTTTCAGATGCTCAGGCGCTGGCGAGGGTACAACAAATTCGTGGGGGCGTCCGTGAGTTGGCGCACGCGGGACAGGTCGATGGAGGAGATGTTCGTGGATAAATCCGACGAGCACCAGTGTCATGAATCTGACAGCCAATTGATTGAAAATTGATTAACTACTGATGCAGATTAACGGCTTGCCGGGGGGAGTGACTTCGCCGATCTCGACGGCAGGGACTCCGGATTGCTGGAGACTATGGGCTAATTCCGCAGCGCTGCCAGCTGCGACTGAGATGAGCAATCCCCCGGCAGTTTGCGGATCGAAAAGCAAGGTGCGCAGGTCTTCCGGAACTACAGTGTCGTACTCCACCAGGAACTCGGCGAAATCGCGGTTATTGTTCAGCCCTCCGGGGATAAAGCCGGCACGAATACATTCCAATGCTCCGGGGAGGATGGGAATGTGATCGGCGTAGAAGCGCAGAGAAACACCAGATGAGACTGCCATTTCGCGGGCATGTCCGATGAGGCCGAAGCCGGTGATGTCGGTCATGGCATGAACCGGGAAATGTTGGGTGTTGCCCGGAGCGGTTGAACCCGTGACGACTTCCGCCGCAGTTTTATTCAGCGTGGTCATCGACTGCACGGCGGCATCGATCCACGGTTGCTCGGCTTTCTCCTTTTTGATGGCGGTCGAGATCACGCCGGTCCCGAGAGATTTTGTAAAGATGAGCCGGTCTCCGGGTTCAGCGCCGCGATTGGCGAGGACTCGCTGCGGATGGATCACGCCGGTGACGGAATATCCAAATTTCATTTCTTCGTCGCGAATGCTATGACCACCGATCACGGTGCATCCGGCCTCGACCATCTTGGAAAGGCCACCGGCGAGAATGCGCTCGAGAATTTCCAGATCGCCCTTATCCGGAAAACAGACAAGAGCAAGCGAGGTCAGGGGCTTGCCCCCCATGGCATAAACGTCGCTCAACGCGTTGGTGGCCGCGATCTGACCGAAGGTATAAGGATCGTCGACGATAGGCGTAAAGAAATCGACGGTCTGCACCAGGGCCTGGTCGGGCGAAATTTGATACACGCCGGCGTCGTCGGCGTAATCGAAGCCGACCAGGACATTGGGATCATGCTGCCGGGCTAATTTCCCAAGCACCTTGTCCAGCGCCGCTGGACTTAGCTTGGACGCTCAACCCGCAGCTTTGACCGACTCCGTCAAACGGAATGGATTCGTTTCCGGCACGTAGTCATTGTAGAGGAAAGCCTGCAGTTGCTTTCGGCTTGTGGCAGTGAAGGGGGCTACCTGGTGGTGACGTCGCTGATTTGAATCTGGGGGTACTGATGGTTCCACTGCGCAGAGATGCTCTCGAAAGTAAGGCGGAATTGTTCCGCTTGGCCGGGAGCAAGCGGGGAGACGCTCAGATCGACTGACTCGGGGTAAGGGCCGGTGGTCCTGAGAACCTTGAGGGGGACATCCTCGCGCTGGGCCAGCTGTCCCATATCGTCTTGGAAAATGACGGTGACCATGGCATGGGTCACGGTCTTGTTGCCGGAGTTCGTAATGGTTCCGTCGATATAGCTGACTGTGGCTCCGACGAAATTTTCGGCAGCGCTCATTTTGAAATCCGACAATTTCAGATTGGCCGCGTAGGGCGGCGGACCGGCAGGGCCGGTGGGCTTGGTCCTGAGCAAGAACGCGATGGCAATGGCCAGGGCCATGATGACGGCGACGGCGATGACGATCGTCAGGCGGCTGGAATCGCGCTCTTCGCCCACAGGAGATGGATGGATGAGTCCGCCCATGCTGGGATTGTAGTTCGTTTCAGGAGACCGCACCATAGAGAGGCGCTGTCGATCCTTGAGCAACCATAATCGGAGCACACATGGCAAAGGATAGAAGTTCGCCGACTTGGTGAAGCAGCTTTTCGCGGGAGAATGGCTTGGCCAGGCAGGCCGCAGGTTTCGACGGATGATCTTGCCTTGCGAGCTCCGCGGGATAACCGGTGATTAAGAGAATTGGTAAGGCCGGCTGATGCAAGGCCATGTTGCGGGTGAGCGCTCGCCCGTCGGCATCGGGCAGAACGATGTCAGAGATCACCAGATCGATTTCCGGCGCAGTGCTGAAGAGGTGCAAGGCCTCCGCACCAGTGCTCGCGACCAGCACTTCGTAGCCTGCGCTGGCGAGCACGAGCTCAGTTACTTTTCGGACGAAAGGCTCATCTTCAATGAGCAAAATCGTTAACTTCGCCTTGGGTTGCTGCCAACTCGCCGTCTCGTTCATTTGACCTCGTCGATAGTC
The DNA here is from genome assembly GCA_027452245.1 of Acidobacteriaceae bacterium. Classification (GTDB taxonomy): domain Bacteria; phylum Acidobacteriota; class Terriglobia; order Terriglobales; family Acidobacteriaceae; genus Sulfotelmatobacter. The sequence continues at coordinate 26,181 of DAIDGW010000108.1, read as the reverse complement.
TGACAGCAGATTGCGTGCCAGCGCATTTGTGAAATTTGGCTCAGCAAAATGCTGCTGGATGCGGAACTTAGGCAACAGCCAACGACTCAATGGTGAGGGGGAATCCAGTTTGGGAATCTGTGATCGGGAATCGATCCCTTTTGGAACTTGATGATGGCTCGTAGGACCCGCCCTATCCGAACCCGGTTGCGGGGACACCAAATACCTTCCTGTAGTATGGCTATGTGCCGAATCGGGTCCCTGCAACGAAAAATACAGACAAATTGAAGATTCTCCAGGCGGAGGTGCTGAAGGAATTTCCGTGGCTGATCCACGGCTTCTCGACGCGTCTGGGAGGGGTCTCCCGCGCTTATCGCCCGGGCGATCTCAACCTGGGATTCACCAAGGACGATAAGAAGCCAGCCGTAGAACGGAACCGCCAGATTTTTCTCCAGCAGGTGGGCGCGACCCACAGCATGTCGCACAGGAGAAATGGCGCGAACCACCGGGGAGGGAAACCGTCAGGCCTTTGGCCGATCGTGACGCTGCGGCAAGTGCATTCCGACGTTATCCGGTTTGTCAGCGGCGCGGATGGAGAGATTCAAGCCGGCGACGGACTGATTACGAATCAGGCGTGCTTGCTGTTGGGAGTCCAGGCGGCGGATTGTCTTCCGGTCATTCTCGTTGATCCTAAGAAACGGGCCATTGGAGTCTTCCATGCTGGGTGGCGGGGGACGTTCCGGAGGATTGTGGAGAAGGGCGTCGGAGCTATGCGGCTGCACTTTGGAAGCAGGGCCAGTGACCTACGGGCGGCGATCGGGCCGGGGATTCATAGCTGCTGCTACGAGGTGGGAGAGGAAATCAGGAGCAAGTTTGAGGCGCAATTCTCGTATGGCGCGAGTTTGTTCCACGAGGTGAAAGATTCTGATCCGGTGCGCGAGAAGTATCCGCTGCTGTTTCTGACGGCGCGAGCGCCGGGGCATAGTGTTCTGCCCAAAAAAATCTTTCTTGATCTGGCTAAAGCCAACCGCCAGCAGCTGCTGGGGGCGGGCGTCCGCGCACGATATATCGAATCGTCGTCGCTGTGTACAAACTGCAATAGCGAACTCTTATTCTCTTACCGAGCGGAGAGAGGGAAAACCGGACGGCTCATGGGCGTGGCGGGCATTCGAGAGGGATGAGATTGCTGGCGTGATAAGCAGCTGGGGCCGGGAAGAAATAAAAAGTGGCCCCATTTTCGGGGCCACAGTTCAAGAGGCGAGTTGGTAGGTGGTCAGGAAAGGCAAAGCAGGAGACCGTTCCGCCAGCCAGAACGGTACTGCGGGAAACGTAGTGAATGTTGGAAGAGAGTGAAGGTTATACAGCTCATTGAGGTTGCGGCCTCTTTCGTACCTCGTACTAAAGCACTTCCGAAGCCAAAGCGGTATTTTTACGTGATTGGAATCACGTCTCGTTGTAAGTGATTGCAAATTTGAGGAGTTACTTCTATGGGATAGAGGTCTTGGCACCTCGGATGGGGAATATTCCGTCGGGGAAAAAATGCAGAACAATGCACATTGACTGATGGGTATTTCTTTGGGGGGAATTTGTCTGGACCGATTCCTGAGACCGGTCCAGATTGAGACTAGCTGTTCCCGGTCACCGTTCGCAGCTTACCGGGCAGGAAGTGGTATGGGGGCCAAGGTCCGCTCATGGCGACCTGGCAGTTCTTGAGCTGCTTGGTGGCGGTGTTGTAGCGGTTCTGGTATTTCTCAATGCTTTTGGAATCAATCAGATGGGCGATATCGATCAGCATTCCTTCGGGGGCAACTTTCTTGCAGCTGATCTCTTCTTCCAAAGGATTGAACAGCTTGTGCACCTGAACCGAGAGCGCTCGCGCCTTGGTCTGGCGTTCACGCTCGCGCGACGCCTTTTCGCGCAGCTTGGCAAGGTAGTCGCCGCCAACGGTCGGCGGAAGTTCGACGTCAATCATGGCTTCGCGGAGCGAACCATCGCGGACGACGAGTTTGATGTGCATCTCGGCCTTGCCGCGGAGTCTGGCAACGCTTTGCCCGAAAGCCCGGCGGTTGACGCGCACGGCCTGTCGCAGGGCGTCATCACTGTCGAAGATGGTTCCGAATTTAAAGGGAAGCACGGTGGAATTGCGAAAGCACGCACTGACAACACGAGCGTGCTCGATGGCCGCTTTCTGGTCGAGTTCCCCCGCCGCGTGATCGAACTCACTGACCACGACGGCAAACTCGCCGCTCGGATAGCTGAGAACTGAAGCGCCATTGACCCCCTGAACGCCTTCCATCAAAAAAGGACGGCGAGTGCGGGTTCCATTTGGGAGAGTTTGATGCTCGGTAAGGCAATACGCGTACCACGCCATGTTGAACCTCTCCGAACCGGGTAGGGAGGCGTAGAGAACCGCCCCTCATTAGTGTTTAAGCTTTCGCCAAAGCTGAACTTGGTGAATCTGGAAGATTAACGGGCGGTACAGGGTCACCATTACTCAGGAAATACAGTGAAGTTTGCATTTCCTAAGTGCATAATACTTTGGGCAGCACTAAAAATGCAACTTCTTCTTTCATGTATGCATCTGAGGGCGACTATTTCACAGCCCGGGCACGTGCACGTTCTTGCAGTTCCAGGAGAACAATGCGCAACATTTCGTCGCCGGGAGCAGGCTTCCCGGTCCAGATTTCGAACTGACGCGCGGCTTGCTGAACGAACATCTCGATCCCTGGAATGATCTGGGCGCCGCGTTCGCGGGCCAGTTTCAGGAGGCGGGTTTCAGCGGGATCATAAACCATATCAAAGACATAGCGGGCATTGATTTCTTTCTCCTCAAGGGGCGTTTCCCGGGTATTGCCCATGCCGACCGGGGTGGCGTTAATGATTACGTCGAAAGTAAGCTTCTTCAGATCGGCGCGTTTGATGGTCCGCGCCCGCGCCTGCCGAGCCAGCTTCTTGGCGGGAGCGGCGCTGCGGTTGAGGATGTAGACTTCGGCTCCGCGTTCCTTCAATCCGAAGACGGCGGCGCGAGCTGCTCCCCCGGCGCCAAGGACGAGGATCTTAGCGCCTTCGATTGCGCTGAGGCGCCGCTCAAGAGGCCGGACGATACCGGCGGTATCGGTGTTGAAGCCGTAGATTTTTCCGTCCTGGCCGCGAACGATGGTGTTACATGCGCCGATTTTTGCGGTGTGCGCGTCAGTGTTGTCGAGGAAAGGAATGATCGTTTCCTTATGCGGCATGGTGACACTGACGCCGTGAATCGGTATCTCACGGATGCAGGCCACCAGATCTTTGACGGTCTTGGCGTGCAGAGCGAGGTAGACGGCATTCACGTTCTCGCGGCGGAACGCCGTATTCATGATTGTGGGCGAGAGTGAGTGGCCGATGGGATCGCCGGCGACCCCGTAAACCCGGGTCGCGGCATCGACGTGATCGATGCGATAAATATTCCGAAGCTCCTGAGCGGTCACCTGGCCGGGGGCGGTTTGTTCGCCCGCGATGGCGGCTGCGAAGGTGAAAACGCTGCCGGCACGAACCCCGAGAACGCGACTGATAATTCCCTGCTCTCCCATGCACATGCAAACCAGGGAGTGCCGGTCGCTCTCTTTTGCGAGGAACTTAATCATGGTCAGGTTGTCGGAAAGCGTGGTCGCGGTGCTGACGAGTTTGTAGATGTCGGCCGGATATTCCAGCATCTTCTCAAGCGTCTGCTCCAGCTTTTTGGTCCCGTGAAAGTCGTGGAAGGAGAGGATCAGGCTAGCCCGGGAACGCAGCTTTTTCAGCTGATCCGGCTTGCACTTGCTGGCGGTCTGGAGTTCCACATCGATGAGCTGACAACCTGCGGAAGCGGCTTTGGAAAGGAGATCGAGCTGGGCGGTGATTGAGCCGCGAAATTTGCCACCATTGGCCGCCCGCCGGCAGGTGGCAATGACCGTAACGTAATGATGCATTTCGAGAAAGCGCTTAATGCGGGGCAAAGCCAGAGCTGGCTTGGAAAGGTAGTCGAGGCGGAACTCAAGGAAGGGGTTATCCCTTACCAGAGTCTCTGCCTTTTCAATCATTTGGCCAGGATCTGTGCCGGTTACGGCGACACAGACCCGGGGAAGCCGGGAGGGCAGCAGCCTCGGTATGTAACTGAGAGGAGCGGAGTTCATGCAAAATACGTGCAGCCAGTGACCGCGAATTATTACAGTTGATTCGCCGCAGATGCAACAGAGGATTCACAGAGAGGGTTAAAAACTTTCTTTCCAGACCGGCTAACACCCTCGTAACCTTGACCCTCCCTTACCTGCTTGTTACTTTCCGGCTGAAGCCTTTCTTTGCAGGCGCTTAACAGGGAAAAGGCGCAAGGAGTCCTTTCCCGGAGGTAACATGAAGAAAACAGGATTGTTATTGGTAATGCTGGCGACGGCGGTATGGGCTCAGACGCCAGCCGAAGCACCGGCGGCAGCCCCCGATGGAGCTCAGCCCACAATCGTGAGTTTCCCGACCGAGCAGGTGACGACGCCTACGTATTCCGATCTCTATTGCGCCGGCTTCATCAGCAAGCAAATGCTGCCTGACTCGAGGTTTGTGGCGGGTGGTCTGGACACTCCGAACACGACGAAGTACGTGCGCGGAGACATCGTGTACCTTCAGGGCACGGGATATAACCTGGGCGGGCAGTATCAAGTTCTGCGGGCTTTGCGCGACCTGAACCGGTATGAAAGTTATCCGGGCGAGAGCGCGCTGCTAAGGCAAACGGGTCAGCCGTACGCGGAAATTGCCCGCATCCGCGTGATTGACACGAGGCACAAAATAGCGATCGCCCAGGTGGAATATTCCTGCGATTCGGTCATTCCGGGAGACACACTCGTTCCTTTTGCCGAGAAGCAGACGATTCAATATCATCGGCCGGTTCGTTTTGATCGCTTTCAACCGGTTGGGAAGGAACTCTCCGGCCGCATCGTGATGGCGAAGGATTTTGACACGGTCGTGGGCACTGGACAAAAGGTATATATCAATCTGGGAGCAAATCAGGGGGTAAAGGTTGGGGAATATTTCCGCGCCACGCGAAGCTATGAAGCAGACCTGAAGGATCCGGTCGATTCGCTGTCGTTCAATGCGAACATGGAAGATGACTCGCAAATGATGACACCGGTAATGGAGCCCAGTATCCTGACGAAGGCATCGGGACCGGTCGTTCACGTGAGCGATCTTCCGCGGCGAGCGGTGGGTGAAATCGTGATTATTGGAGTGACGCCCACCACGGCCACAGGAATGATCGTATTCGCACAGGAAGATGTACATGCCGGGGATGATGTGGAATTGGATCAAGTGCAGTAACCTCTTTCAGGAAAGAGTAGTTCGGCCGGGAACGGGAAACCGTTCCCGGTTTTTGTTTGTACGAGGCGATTGGTTGCGATTCTGATTCAGCTGACATTGGCGTGGCGTGTGAGCTCGCGATCGCCAAAGATCTCAGCGGTGAAGGCCTCGATGGTCGCGTCACCTTTCCAAGCCTCGAGCGGCAGGCCCGCTTTGCGACAAGTCTGTTCCAGGAAAGTAATGCGATCCCAGCCGTGTTCGATAGGAACTTGAGGCAGCAGGAGACCACGGCATGTGTGGCTGCTGATCAAAAGCCCATCGCGCCCGACCTGGACGTCTTCAGGGCGAATGAGTTTGGGTGGGGAAAGGATGCTGAGTTCGATTTCCAGCTGAGCGGCTTCCTGATGAGTCACGGGGTAGAAACGGGTGTCAGAGAAGGCGGCGGCGCGAGCGGTTTCGATGACGGCGCGATAGACAGAGTTGGCCGGAAGCACGTAGCCGACGCATCCACGCAGTTCCCCGCGCAAGTACAAAGTGGTGAACGCACCGCGAGGCTGGGCCAAATGCGGCGTGGGCGGCTCGGTGGATGTGGGGCGATCCTCGAGCGCCGAGAGAATGGAATCGTGCGCGACGCGCAGCAACAGCAAACGCTCCGCCCGAGAGTATTCGGGAGTGGTAGAAGCAGCACTGGAGCGGAGCGCACTGGCGGTTTGGCGAGGGGAATTCACTGGCGAGCCCTCTCTAGGTGGTGGGAGCGACCCCGCCGTTGGCCTGCTGTGGCAGCGTATGTGGCTTGCGTTTACGGCTGAGCACAAAGGCGCGACGGCGGCTCTTTTCGACTTCACGATCAATCTTGGACCAGAAGGCGACGAAGTAATCAACCGCGGAAATCAGGGAAACGCAGACGACAAACCACATGGCGGCACAGGCAATCCAGTGAACTGGGAAAAAGTAGTAGCCGTAGACTGGCCATTCCTTCCAGCGGTGATCGAGGATCACAGCAACGACGGCCACAATCTGAACGACCATCTTGAGCTTGCCCAATTCACTGGCCTCGATGGTGAAACCTTCGGAAGCCGCGATCGAGCGCAGACCGCTGACCAGGAATTCGCGGCCGATGATGATGACTGCGATCCAGGCCGGCACTAAGGAGGGGTTCAGTTGAACGAGAGTGACAAATGCAGCTGCGATCAGCAATTTATCGGCAAGCGGGTCGAGCAGAATGCCGATAGTGGTGATTTGCCCGCGCTTGCGAGCGAGATAGCCGTCGATGCCATCGGTAGCGGAAGCGAGGATGAACAGGACGGAAGCGAGCAGTTCTTTTTCTCCATGCAAGCTGCTGAAGTGAGTGCTGGAAAGAATCCAGATCAACAAGGGAATGCTGCAGATTCGACTCAGCGTGATGGAGTTGGGCAGATTCACAAGTGCCGGGGCTCCGGCCAACGACGCGGAGCGTATGCCTGATTATCCTCCAGGGTCAATCGCCAAAGCAATCAGGACAATTTTTAGTTCAAAAGAGGCGGAATTCTCAATGAACTAAGGTCAGAACGTGGCTGCTCCCGGGTATTGCAGATTGCTTATGGCGTGGATGCAGGTGCAAGATGGGAATTAGTGAAATCCATGCGGAAGCACAGAATTCGTGTGCGAGTCTCGATCGTCCCGCGCTACAATGAAGCTAATTACCGCCAGTCTGTGGTTCTGCCAAGAACGACCGTCGCCACAGTCATAAATATCTCTGGCCCACTTGAAGGAGGAAACTGTGTGCCCCCACGCACAGCTACAGGCGGAAAGCAGCCCAGCTGACACAATTCGTTGCGTTCTGGTTCATGATCATGTGCTTATTCGTCAAGGGTTGCGCCGATTGCTGGAAGATGAGCGCGACTTCACAGTCATTGCGGAAGCAGAAAATGCAGCCGAGGCGCTGCAAAAAGCCAGCGAGCATCATCCCGATGTTGTTCTGGTGGATCTAAATACGTTCGGACTGTCGGCTGCGGATGCGGAGCAAAGTTTTTTGCGCGAAGCGCCATCGAGCAGAGTAGTGTTCTTGAGCGCTTATGCGCGCGAAGATCCGGCGGTGCAGTCGATCGGCGGCGATTGCGTGTTGAGGCAGACCTCGGCTGACGAGTTGCTTCGAATGTTGCGGTCAAAGAGTCGCGACGGCAATTCGAGCAACGTTTGCGAAATGCCAAATCGCTCAGGCGATGGAAATCAGCAGGTCGATCTTTCCGGCGGCCGGAAACGCATGCTCACGGCACGCGAACGGGAAGTCCTGAAACTGTTGGCGGAAGGGAAAACAGTACGCTCGGCGGCAGGTGTGCTGGGCGTAAGCATCAAGACCGTAGACGCGCACAAGTTCAACCTGATGCGCAAGCTGGGCATCCACAACAAGGCTGAGTTGGTCATGTGGGCCATTCAGAAAAAGGTGGTCACGATCCCGGCGAACTTGTAATTTACAGGGAAAGATAGAGGACGCGTCAAATCGCGTCCTCTGCCAGCGCGGCCAAGCTGGATACCTGCAGATCAGCTTTGGCCTCGGCCGTTTTAACCACTCCCACTCCCGGCCGGGCCGATGGTCTGTTTACCCAAACCGTTGACAATCCCAAGGCCTGCGCGGGAACGATGTCGTGATAAACACTCTGCGCGACGTGAAGAATGCGATCTCTTGGCAGGTTCAAGCGCTCAAAGGCAAGGTTGAAAATTTTCGTTGAGGGCTTGTAGGCCTGTGCCTGCTGAGCAGTGATCACTGCGTCGAAGTGGACTTGCAGCCGCGCCGCGGTGGGCGCGAAGAGATCGTCGTCGATATTGGAAATGATGGCGAGGGGAAATCGAGTTTTCAGGCGCTGGAGTGCGGAGACGGTGTCGGGCCAGGGATTCCAGTTCGGAAGCGAATGGGCTAGAGAATCGATCTCATCGGGATGGGGCGTGAACCCAAGTTCCTCTGCAAAACCGCGGACTACATGCGCGAGAACATCGCGATAAGGGCGGTATTCTCCGCTCTGGGCGAGGTGTTCGAATTCCGCGTACATGGCAAGGATTGTCGCCGGATCGAGTTCGCGATCATGTGCCCGCAGGACCTGAGTGATCGTTGGTAATAACCCGGATTCCCAATCGATGAGAGTTCCATAGCAATCGAAGGTGAGCAATTCAAAGCGGCTGAAATCGAGCATGACTGTGGGAAATTGTAAGAGAAAAAACGCTCACTCCGGGCGGGAGTGAGCGTTGGAAGATGTTAAACGGTCAGCGAACTTGCAGCGGTTCTGAAAGTTCGAACGTCAAGGCGGATTCGGCTGGCAGAACGATTTCCTTGTTGCCGGTGAATGCTGCGCCGCCCGCGCCCGCTCCGCCGCCTGCGAGCAGTCCGACGGCAGCTCCTTTACCTCCTCCCACCAGGCCGCCGATGAGGCCGCCGAGAGCTGCGCCTCCGCCAGCCATGATTGCGCTGCGCTTCCCCTTGCCTTTTTCCGCGAAGCTGCGGAGGGCGGTGTGGAGGGGCAGATCATTCCCGTTCAAGGAAATCGAATCGAGGCGAATCTGCAGGACAGCGCCTCCGGCAAATCTGCCCAAAGGCTTGGCGTCGGTTACGGTTCCGCTTACATTGGCGCCCTGCGGGATGGCGACGGTGTTATCGACAATGATGTCCCGATCAATCGTTCCCGTGAACGTCTGACCCGTCTGGCTCAATTTGGAGCCGAGCGCAGAGCCCAGCAGCACAGTGATGCTGCGGCCCCTGGGAACGATGAGGGGTGGCGGTGGTTGCGGTGCGGGTCGCTGCTGCTGGGCCTGGGAATTGTAGCCACTGTTCTGCATGGGCTGATTGTTGTTGTTGTTGTCGGATGACTGTGCGGCATTCGCATCCGGTCCGCTGGCGTTCTGCTGGGCTGATTTCTTCGAGCAGCCAAGCAGGGCCAGCATTAAATAAGAACTTAAGACGAAAAGAAGCACGCGTGAGCGCATGACTTACCCCCAATGTGCATCAATGTACCCAATCGTACTTTGCGGAGCAATGAAGGAAGTAGCTGGAGAGTAATCGAAAGTACAGCCCGGTATCTCCCCTGCGGAGAGCTGTTAGCGGTTACGAGCGCGTAGGTTCAAGGCCGGGGAGAGGTGTTTGTTCCCCGGTAGAGACTTCAGCATGAGTTCTCAACCGGTCACCGTTCGTGCTGGATGTCGGAACTGGAGAACCTTCGGGCTTTTTGGAGGAGAGGAACTTCTCGGTGCTCAAGAGGGGACGTCCGAGAGAGGGGTTGTAGCTGGTCCACGGGCTCTCGAGATCTGCTTCGCGCTCGAACTGGGCGCGCATGGCCTCCATTTTCGAATCGAGATCGTCGAGATAATGCAGCATCAAGGCTTCCGGAAACATAGGGAGTTTCGGCGACCCGAACTCGTATTCGCCGTGATGGCTGATGATCAGGTGCTCAAGCATGGTTTTCAGCGCATCGGGGAAATCGGCGATGAGGACCGTTTTGGCGTGCAGCATCTCGAGTTCAATGATCATGTGGCCGAGGAGCTGTCCGCGAGTGCTGTAGGAGAACGACCGATTGTAGGTCAGCTCGTGGATTTTACCGATGTCGTGGAGGAAGGCTCCGCTGAGCAGCAGGTCCCGATTGATCTGGGGATAATTCTGGCAGAGCAGATCGCAGGAACGGAACAGAGAGACGACGTGGTCCAGGAGGCCGCCTATGTAGGCGTGATGCAGAGTCTTTGCCGCCGGCGCGTTGCGATATGCAGCCGCGATCTCTGGATCGTCCATGAATGATTGAATCAGGGATTTCAGGAAAGGATTCTTGAAGCTGGCAACGAAGTCTGCCAGTGTGCGCCAGAGTTCATCGATGTTCTTGGTAGTCTTGGGAAGATAATCGTCGAACTCAATTTCAGATTCGCCCAGCTTGCGGAGTTTGTGGATCGTGAGTTGAAAGCGGTTTTTGTACTTGTTGATCAGGCCTTTGATCTTTAGGAAATCATCCTGGTCGAAGGCGTCGAGGACCTCTTCGACGTTGTCCCACATCTTGGCTTCGAGCTGACCGCTGCGGTCTCCGAGCGTCAAGGCGAGGTAAGGCTCGCCGGTTTTCTTGGGCTTAATCTGCTTGGCGACCACGACAAAGGAAGAGGTGATGACCTTGTTCTCGTGGCGAACGCAATCGCAGATGAAAAAATCTTTCATGAACAGGTGCTACGAGTATAAGCCAGGGCCGCAAACAGGGCGGAAGGAATGCTGCTATATCTCAATCTGCCGTGCTGGGGGCGGGGAGCTTTAGTCGGAACCCCTGTGGCTCAGAGCATTCCCATCTTTTTCTTCTTCTTGCCCTTCAGCTTCTTGGCATTACCCTCTTTGGCGCTCGCAGTCTCGATGGGTTCGGTTTCGTTGGGGCTGGCGGCGGTATCGACATAGCCGGGCATGATTTTGATGTAGGCATCTTCGCGGAGCTTAGTCAGGTACGCGCGAAGCGCCGGTTGCAGCTTCTGGTAATAGAGGGAGTCCTGGATCTTGGGCTCAATTTCTTTCAGGGGGGGGATGCCGGCCATTTGATGCTCGGTCACTTTGAGAATGACGTAGCCCTGTTTGGTGCGGATGACGTCGGTGATGTCGCCCGCCTTCATGGCGAAGGTCTTGTCCTCGAGTTCCTTGGCAAGAGTGCCGCGCTTGAAGACTCCGAGATCGCCGCCCTGTGCGGCTGAAGGTCCGTCGGAAAACTTTTTGGCAAGGTCGTCGAAGCTGGCTCCCTTATGAAGCTGTTGGAGCACGTCATCCGCTTTGGCTTTGGCGGCGTCTAGAGCAGCCTGTTCGGCAGCGGGATCTTGCGCAGCCGGGGCGGACTGTCCGGCAGCACCAGAGGCGGGAGCAGGAGTAATTGAAGGCGTCTTGGGGGCGATCAGAATCTCGCTAAGACGGATCGCCTCAGGCCGCTGCATTTCGTTCTTGTGCTCGTCGTAGAACTGCTGCTCTTCCTCTTTGGTAATGCTCAGGTGTCCGCCGACCTCCTCGCCGATGACTTTTTGCGTGATGATCTGATTCCGCAGGTTCTGCTTGAAATCCTCGTAGGAGATTCCCTGGGCGGTGGCGGCCTTTTCCAGATCTTCCATGGAATCGAGCTTCATGTCCTTGCGCATCTGGTCAAGGCGCTTGATCAGTTCAGTATCGCCGGTAATGCCCATATCCTTACCCTTTTCGAGCAACAATTGCTGATCGATCAGGTCGCGGAGGATATCTTTTTCGCGGTCGCCGAAGACCTTGTCGGCGTTGGCGGGATCCTGTTGCTTGACTTCATCGCGTAGCTGGTCCTTGCTGCGATCGAACTCCGAACGGGTGATGATCTGGTTATTCACACGGCAAATGATTTCTTCGACCACCTGGTCCGAAGCAAAAGCCGAAAAACATAGCGCAGCGAGGGGAAGTATCAACAGCTTCTTCATAGGAATAGGGCAGGCCCGCACACTAACGGGTTGTCGAACAAAGATGGGCCTTTGTTCCGTATTTTACCTGCAAAGATGAGTTTTGGGGTGGCCCGACCAGAAAAACAGACCGGCTCGCTGCAATAGAAAAATATTAGGGAGGATGGCTTATGCGCCGTACTTATCTGCCAGGTACCTGGCCAGATCAGACTCGAAGGAACCGTAATCGGAGTGGATGGTTGCCCGCATAGCGGCTTCGGTCGAAGACCCCTGGGAGAGGCTTTGCAGGATTCGCTGAATGTCGCTCATTCCATAGGTGTCGCTGATATAGGTGACGGCGGCGAGCGATTCGGCGTAGGCGAGATAGGCCTGCGGCCCGGAGAAGTTCATGAAGCTGCCTTCGAGGATGTTGAGCGGGATATAGTTTTGGGATTTATAGAGTATGGCGAGCTGATGGCCGTCGCTGCCGAGTGTCTTAGGCTCAAGAAACTGGGCGATGCCTTCGTTGAGCCAGTGCGGGCAGCGTCCACCGGAAAGCTGATTGATGAAAGAGTGAGCCAGTTCATGCTTGAGGACGCGCGCCAGTTCCGGCGTCACTGAACTCAGGCCGCTGATGGGGATGCGCAGCTTGCCATCGTTGATGGCTCCCGTCCAGGAAGGAGCATGCGTCACGTCGAAAAAGGCCTGCTCGGTGTAGAGGGTGACCTGGATATTGTCGCGAGGCGGCGAACCAAGGTCACTGGAAAGGTCGTCGTAATCGGCCTCAAGGGCGGCCAGTATCTGATTGCGGAACGATTCGGAGGTCTGCTGCCCCTCGTAGTGCAGGACGAAGTGACTGCTTTCGCGTTCCGTGAAATTGCCCTCGGCGGTTTGCTCGCGCTGCGCTTTGGCCAGGAGTTGCTCCACCGTTGGATCGGGGCGAAGCTGAAGCGAATGCTTCCACGAGACGACTGCGTCTTTGGTGTGGTCGGAGGCGAACTGAGCATATCCCAGCATGGTGAAAGCGTCAGCCGAACCAGGGCTGGCGTCAGCGGCGCGCTGCGCATAGGAAAGAGCTTGTTCCGCTTTGCCGGTACGAACTAACAGAGCCGAGTAGTAGATCAGGATGGTGGAATTGTCCGGTTGGAACCGCAACGCATTTTCAAAGTAGCGGCGTCCGTCGTTAATGTCGCCATGCTCAAACTCGAATTTACCGGCAATGAAATCGGCGGTCGCGCTCAGTTCGGCATTGCCTTTGGATTCCAAGGCGGAGACGGTGTCGGAGTCGACCTTGCCGTCTTTGACGATCTTTGCCACCAGGTCTCCCTCGGTGGCCAACGTGTTGGGCGGCGTAAATGCCGGCAGATCGGCTAGAGCTTTGGCTGACTCGGTGTGCGCCGGCATGCCCCCGGCGTCAACGCGGTCTACCAGGGACTTCGGGATCGCATAGGAATCGTCCCCAATATCGTACTCATAATGGCTGCCCTTCTCTTCCACGTGGTCGGCGACGATGGTGCGGCCGTTTTTCAGGTGGATGGTATCGGCACTCGCGAGCGAGCACCCCAGGACGACAGAAAGGAATACGATGGTGACATGCGCCCGCATTCAGGCGCATTCTAGCAATCAAAGGCACCCTAACCTACGTGACCAAGGTACCAGTGCGAGTGCGGGAGTTGGTAATCGGCTGTGCCGCGGGGGTCTTGCTGCTGAGCGGTATTGCAGGCGCCCAGGCGAGTTCCGCAACCAAGCCCGCCGAAGCGCTGTACCTGCAACTCGCCAATACAGGTCTCGATCCCGCGCGCGTTTATCAGGTGCGCGACGCATCGCTCGAGCGATCTGCCGTTCACATCAGTCTTAACAACGGAACGATTGCCTTCACACAAGATGTTATGGGGCGGGTGACGGGAGCCTTCTTCGAAGGGGAAGGAGAGGTGCTGATCAGTCCACCCAACGACGTTGAGAGAAGATCGATGAGCCTATTCACGGGAATGGCGATTTTGGAGGAGAGTTTCGCCACAGCATTCTTCCGGTTCAATGACGACGCGATGAATGAGTTGCGCCCAGATCTGCGCGCGACGGACGATGCGCAGCAATTTGTGCAGAAGTGGGATACAACTGTGCGCAACCTTGCGAACATCGATGCGATGCGTTTGCTGGTCAGCTTCGGAAACTTATTGCCAGCGGAAGGATCAGGATCGCGCGGCAACATCGACACTAGCGATCGCATGTTGCATGCACGCCTGCAGGGCGTCCAACTAGGAGTTTTCGATGTGGATTACGACTCCTTCGCGCCGGAGAAGGTGCAAGTTGGACAACTGCGCACCGCTGAAAATGGAAGGCAGTATTACGACGTGTGGACTTCGTTCACGCCGTTGAAGGGAGTGCCGGTAAACGGTCGGTTTGGAGAAGCTTCGGAATCAGAAAGTTCGACCCCCGCCAAAGATCCGGTAGCGATTCGGGATTACGTGATCTCGTCGCAGATTATCCCTCCCAAGCAACTTCGCTCCGACGCTACCCTGCAAGTGGAAATACGACAAGGCAGTCCTCGCATCCTCATCTTTGAACTTTCGCGTTTCCTTGACGTTCAGAGCGTGGAGATGAATGGGAAGCCGGTAGAGTTTATCCACAATCCTTCACAGGAAGGAACGCAAGCTTCGAGGCGGGGGAATGATGTTGTGGCAGTGGTCCTGCCGCAACCTGCGTCGCCCGGGCAGAAGATGAAGCTGCATTTCGTGTATGCGGGAGACGTATTGGCGGAAGCGGGGGCGGGACTGCTCTACGTGGGAGCGCGGGGAACCTGGTATCCGAACCGCGGGATGTCGATGGCAGATTTCGATTTAACCTTCCGTTATCCGCAGGGTTGGACTTTGGTCGCCACAGGGAAGTCGGAGGCACCCCAAAGCCAGACCGACGGTGAGCAGCGCTCACATTGGGTCTCGGAGAGGCCAATACCAGTTGCGGGATTTGATCTCGGCAAATACAAGGTGGCGACTGCGCAGGCTGGAACCGTGCAGATCCGGACATATGCGACGCGGGGTGTCGAAAGAGATTTCCCCACGAGCTCGGCGCGAGTTGTAGATCCTGACATCACCTCGTTGCCCGGTGGAAATATCCAGCACGCTCCCCGCGTCGAGATCAGCGGGCCGGATAATCCCTCGCCGACTCGTACGCAGATGGGTGTCGCCCAGGCCGCCGCTCAAGCCGTGGAGTTTTATTCGAAGTGCTTCGGACCGTACCCGTTTGGAAGTCTTGCTCTTACGCAAATGCCGGGGCCGGAGAGCCAGGGGTGGCCGGGACTCGTCTTCTTATCTTCCTATGCTTTCCTCAGCGATCAGGAGCGCTCGGACCTGCACTTCGATTCGACCAGGATTCTCATTCAAAAGCAGATTCCGGCACACGAAACGGCGCATCAATGGTGGGGAGATCTGGTGGGTTGGAGCACGTATCGTGATCAGTGGCTATCGGAAGCCTTGGCGAATTATTCGTCCCTGATGATGCTGGAAAAAAGCAACCCTATCGCTTTTCACCAGCTTATGGAACATTACCGGGAAGATCTGCTGGTGAAGAACAAGGCAGGAGCGACGTTGGCGGAGGCCGGTCCGGTAACACTGGGAGCGCGGCTGCTGTCATCGCGTTTTCCGGAAGGGTATGAAGACATTCTTTATGGCAGGGGTACTTGGCTATTCCACATGCTGCGGACGATGATGCAAGATGCGGCGACGCAAGAATATGGACATCCGCCGGAAGGTCCCGACGAGCCATTCATTAGAGGCCTGCGGAATATCCGCGAGCGGTATCAGGATAAAACGATCAGCACCCGCGAGTTGTTCGAAGCTTTTGCGGAGAATTTACCTCCCGCTCTTCGTTATGAGGGGAAGAAATCTCTAGACTGGTTTGTGGTGGGATGGGTGAATGGGACAGCGGTGCCGAGATTTGAATTGCGAAATGTCAGGATGACAAGCCATGAAGGATCTTTGATCGTGAACGGAACCATTCTGCAGAAAGACAGCCCAGATGACCTGGTGACGTCGATCCCGCTTTATGCCGTGTTAGCGAGCAAGCAGGAGATCCTACTGGGGAGAGTATTTGCGGACGGCGCGGAGTCGACGTTTCGCATCAAGGCTCTGATAGGAACACGAAAAATTGTAATCGATCCCCACCAGACAGTTCTTGCGAGGATCAACTAGAAAATCTACTTGTGAGACTGGCTGCCTGATCGGCGTGGTTCGAGATAACGGTTTGCCCCAAATACGTTCCGTCCGATATCATTTTTAGACACATGTTCGAAAATTTTACTGCTACCGACCGCTGGACGAAGAAGCAAGTTCACTGCGTGTATCAGGCGATGATTGTTGCCATTGCAACGAGGCATGCCGATGCAATTGATTTGAAGTTCCTTGTGGATGGACGCAAGGTGTGGGTCGCGCTGCCAGCGCCCGCATGGGTAGAGTACAAGAAACGCACCGGGAAGATGATCACCGATCCGTTGGCGGTCGAAATTGCGGGACATTACTTAAGGACGGCGCTTGAATCCGGCGAAGGTGCAGGGCGCGAAATGTACTCGCTAACGGTGGACGAAACACTAAGACATCTCGACCAGGCGGTTGCGGAAATGCAGGCTGCACCCGCGGGAGTGTGATTCGAAACTGGTTCCAGAATCCTGAAGATTAGCTGAAATATATCTGAAGAAAAAACGCTTCCTGCTTTGTTCAACGTATTCGTATCTTTCTGCATCCGAACGAGGTTAGCTCCGTTTGCGACCGATTTTGGAAAACTGAACACTTGGCATAATCGGACGTCTTGCGGGAGAATACGAACCTTGCGTTGTTTTTAGGAGACCCAGATGGCCACAACGATGCACGTAAGCGATGTTGCAGAGTTGTTAAGCGACGGCAGAACTCATTTTAATCTTTCGCCGGCACTTCTCGTCGAACACTCGATCCGGCGTCAGGAAGCCAAGCTCGCGGCCAATGGGGCTCTGGTGGGATATACCAATCGAACCGGCCGTTCCCCAAAAGACAAGTTCATCGTGAAAGATGAGACGACCGAGCGTACGGTCGCCTGGGGAGCGGTGAATCAGCCGATTTCGACCGAAAAGTTTGACATGCTCTACGAGCGTGTCATGGAGCATCTGCGGGGACGCGAGTTGTTCGTGCAGGATCTGTTTTGCGGTGCTGATCCGGAATATCGCCTGCCGGTCCGCGTGGTTACGGAATACGCCTGGCACAATCTATTCGTGCGACAGCTCTTTCTACGTCCCACACAGGAAGAGTTGCGCTCGCATCATCCCGAGTTTACTGTAATCTCCGCTCCGGACTTCAAAGCAGACCCCTCACGCGACGGCACGCAATCGGAAGTCTTCGTCATTCTCAATTTCACCCGAAGAACGGTTCTCATCGGCGGTACTTCCTATGCCGGAGAGATGAAGAAGTGCATTTTCAGCGTGATGAATTACCTGCTGCCCTCGCGCAACGTGTTTCCCATGCACTGCTCGGCAAACATCGGCCACAACGGAGTGAGCGCTTTGTTCTTCGGATTGTCCGGCACAGGCAAGACGACATTGTCGGCCGATCCGTCGCGCTATCTGATTGGTGATGATGAGCACGGATGGAGCGCCGATGGTGTCTTCAACTTTGAAGGCGGATGCTACGCCAAGTGCATCAAGCTGTCCAAGAAGAATGAACCTCAAATCTGGAATGCGCTGCGCTTCGGCTGCGTGCTGGAGAATGTGACGCTGGATCCGGCGACACGGATTCCGGACTACAACGACGACAGCAAAACGGAGAACACGCGCGCGGCCTATCCGGTGGACTTTATTGAGAACGCGGTGATCCCCGGCGTCGGCGGACATCCGAAAAATGTCGTCTTCCTGACGGCCGATGCCTTCGGAGTGCTGCCTCCTATTTCGCGGCTCACACCGGAGCAGGCGATGTATCACTTCTTCTCGGGATATACGGCGAAGGTGGCCGGCACCGAAGCCGGTGTGAAGGAGCCGTCAGCGACGTTTTCGACCTGCTTTGGATCGCCGTTCTTGCCGCTGGCGCCAAAAGTCTATGCCGAGATGCTCGGACGGCGCTTGCGCGAGCATCAGGCGCAATGCTGGCTGGTGAATACAGGATGGCAGGGCGGACCGTACGGTGTCGGCCGCCGCATGGACATTCCCTACACTCGTGCAATGGTAGATGCGGCAGTGGAAGGCGAGTTGATCCACGAACAGTTCGAGATCGAACCAACGTTTGGATTCAGCATTCCCAAACAGTGTCCGGGAGTCCCACCGCAAGTGCTGAATCCGCGGAATGCGTGGCCCGACAAGGCTGCCTACGATAAGGCGGCTGAAGATCTGCGGCGCCGTTTTGCGGAGAACATCGAGAAATTCGATGCCCCGCCGGAAGTGAAGGCCGCCGGCCCGAAAGCACAGAAGTAAACACGGCGACAATTCAGTTATCATGACCGCCAGTGAAGATCAGATTCACCTCCGGGTTGAAAATGAATTCCTTCCTGGCGGCCCTGCTTTTGACGGGGCTGTTTAATTCCAGCGCGGCGCAGGACAGAACGGAGCAGATCGCTGAAATATTTGCTCCGCTTCAGTCGAAGACGGCTCCCGGGGCCGCCGTGCTGGTCATCGACCACGGTAAAGAAGTCTTCAAAGCCGGATATGGTCTGGCCAATCTGGAGACCAAGCGCGCGATCGATGCGCATACTAATTTCCGCCTGGCATCGGTCACCAAGCAGTTCACCGCGACCGCTATCATGCTGCTTGCGCGTGATGGCAAACTGCGCTACGACGAGCACCTGACGGACATATTTCCCGAGTTCCCTGCCTACGGGCGCACGATTACCATTCGGAACCTGCTGAACCATACGTCGGGGTTGCCCGATTATGAAGATCTGCTGACTGCGGAATATCCCAAAACCGCGGATGCCATGATCCCTCAGATCCACGACGCTGGCGTCCTCAAACTGCTGGAAGAACAGCATGCGGGCAAGTTTCCTCCGGGAACGAAGTGGGAATACAGCAATTCGGGATACGCGGTTCTGGCGTTGATTGTGGAGAAGGTGTCCGGTCAGCCCTTCGGCACATTCTTGCGAGATCATATTTTTGTGCCGCTAGGCATGACGCAGACCATTGCCTACGAAAGAGGCAAGAATGACGTGTTCGAACGGGCTTACGGATACACGAAGCTGAATGGCGAATGGCGTGAACACGATCAGAGTTCCACTTCCGCCGTGTTGGGCGACGGCGGTGTTTATTCGTCGATTACGGATCTGGCCAAATGGGACCGGGCCTTAAAGATGCATACTCTTCTGACTTCGAAGGAGATGGCGCCGGCACTGACGCCAGTTTTAGCGGCTCGGGATGACCATATGCCGGGACAGTATGGTTTCGCTTGGTTCGTGGATCCGTACCGGGGACAGCAGCGGATGTGGCACACGGGAGAGACTGTGGGCTTCCGGAACGTCATCGAAAGATTTACGTCAGATCAGCTCTCCATCATCATTCTGTGTAACCGGGACGATCTGAATCCGGAAGCGATGGCGCTGAAGGTAGCGGATCTTTTTCTGGGGAAGTAGGGGTAGCCTGTTTCTTGAGGAATGCGAGAGAAGGCCACTCAATTTGCAGCTTATGAGGGATGAATGCGAATACTGAAAGTTTTTTGCGGACTGTCCGTCCTGACAACCACAGTTGCCTATGGAGCGCTAATCCACCGGTACTCGCTCAACACCCCAAATCAAAACCCGGTTTTTTGGACAGGGATGGCTTTCGCCATTTTGGTGGGCATTCTCTCGTTTTTGGGGGGATGTTTTTTGCTGGCGAGCCGAGGTCCGCGGCCGTAAGGCTAAGTAGCCGGAGTGGCAGCGGGAGGAACGGCCGTAGGCGGAGCCGCCTGGGCTGATCCCGCCGGAATTCCTTCATTGACCAGGTCTTTCAATTCCTTACTGGGTTTGAAAAAGGGAATTTTCTTGGCCGGTACTTCGACGCGTTCGCCGGTCTTCGGGTTCCGTCCCACTCTCGGCTTACGCTGACGGGTGCGGAAGCTGCCAAAGCCGCGGATCTCGATCTTGTCACCCGCCCGCAGAGAGCGCACAACGCTATCGAAGATCGTTTCCACAATCACTTCACTGTCTTTGCGCGTGAGTTCCGCCAACCGCGAAACTTCATCGATCAGATCGGCTTTGGTCATGGTGCCTTACGCCTCCTGCGGGTTGTGCTTGCAAACGGTACCCGGGCAAGCTTCCGGCCAGCGCCGGAACATCTTCATAACCTTCTCAAATTTCAGGTAGTTAATGCAAGTTACGGTTTTGAGACATGGCAGGCAGCCGACAAAGGTTCAGCTTCCGGCGGACTGATGCAGTCGGAGGTGGCGCTCGATCGCGCCTTACTTCCAGAGATAATAAAAGCCCGCTTCTTCCTCGAGCATTTTTGCCCGGGTGGGGATGTATTGCGAAATGTCTCCGGTCATGAGGTCGAGCAAAGTTTTGCGCTCTGTTTCGGGATGGACCAGCGTCGGTTCTCCTTTTATTCCCACAGACTTGGCGGTATCGGCAACCACGGTCTGGAAGTCTCCGATGCCGTCGATCAGCTTCATCGAGAGAGCTTCCTGGCCGGTCCATACCTTACCGTTGGCGATGGCTTTCACATCGTCGTATTTCATCCCCCGGCCGCTGGCCACTGCCTGGATAAACTGGCCGAACATGTTGTCGATAAGCGACTGCATGTAGGCCTGCTCCGCCGGAGTCAGTTCTCGGGCAGGATTACCCGTATCTTTAAATTCGCCGGTTTTAAGGACGACGTCCTTCAGCTTGGCCCATTTCAGCAGATCGCCATAGTTCACCCACTGGGCGATGACTCCGATGGAGCCCACGATGCTGCCTTCGTCGGCGTAGATCTTGCTGGAACCGGAGGCAACGTAATACGCGCCGCTGGCGCCCACGGTTTCGATGGAGACGACGACTTTCTTTTTCTTCTGCTCGCGGACGCGCTTCACCTCGCGATAAATCTCTTCCGAAGCGGCAACTCCGCCGCCAGGCGAGTTGATATGAAGGATGATCGCCTTGATCGAAGAGTCATCGCCGAATTTCTTCAACTCGTCGACGACTGGCTCGGGCGAGAGGATCACGCCATCGAGGTCGATGACTCCGATGCGGTCGCCGCCGAACCCGATACTGCTTTCATTGTTTCCGGCGTGTAAGACGATGTACACGAGCGAGAAAACGGCCAGTACGAAGAGGAAGAAAGCTCCTCCGCCGATCAGAATCCAAAGGAGGGTGCGCGAACGTCGTTCCGACATGGGGAAAGTTTAGCACCGCCCCTGACATTCCCGATGCAAGGCACCGCTAGACAATCACCTGCACCGCCTTCGGCTGGACTGAAAATTCCGCAGGGGTTTGGCAGACATATTCGCCATCGGCATAGACGTCGAGTGGTCGTTCCGTTTCGACCCGCAGGCGCGGAGCTTTGAAATATTCAACTTCCCGGAAGTCGATATGCCGGCCGGAATACACATTTGGGAACAGATAAAACAGCCGGAACGGATCGAGGGCCCGGATGACGCAGGCGTCGAGCAGGCCGTCGTCCATTCTCGCTTCCGGTGCGATCTTCATGCCAGCGCCATAAACTGATGAGTTCGCGAACGCCGCCAGCATCGTGGGCCGATTGATGCGTGGCTTCCACAAGGCGCTGCCTTCCCCCGGCTCAAGAATCTTCATGGGAAAGGGAGCGAAGCGGAACAGCGTGGGAATGAGGCTGAGCGCGTAGCCTCCGCGAGCGCGCAACCAGCGCGGCAAATAGTTTGCGCGGCGGCTCACTTCGGCATCCAGGCCAACGCCAGCCACGCAGCAGAAGAGGTGCGAGCCATCGCCGGAGGTGATCGTTCCCAGGTCGATGGTGCGGAGATTGTCCTTCTGTTCGCAAAACGTGCGCCAGGCATGAAGCGAGTGCTGTACGGTGCGAATCCCTAGTGCGCGGGCAAAGTCATTGCCGCTTCCCGCCGGGACGATGAGCAGGGGCAATCCGAGAGGCACGATGCGAGACAAGTGGCGATGGATGGTGCCGTCTCCGCCGAAGATGACCACGGCGTCAGTTTGATCGCGAGAGCTTGGGAGGCCGAGGGTCCACCGGACCGCCGGGTCATCCTGAAAGGGTGCGAGTTGCCTGGGAGAACATCCGAAACCCAAAATCGCTGCCGCGCGCATGTCGGGGTTGAGGGTAGCAGAAATTCAGGCGGATTGTGGGAGGGAGAAGGGCATGGGGGCAACAGCCGTGGGCGGCTGCTTCCCCGACGTGGTTGATGCCGGAGACCTAGCGGTGAACAATTGCAATCTTCATTCTCTTGCCAACGCGGAGCAGCAGCTTCGCGGGTAGGGTATCCACTGGAAGGAGAATGCTTCTCGCGTCCAATTCGAGAAGAGTGTCGGGAGGATAGCTAACCCGCACTGCGCTCTCCTTTATCTTCCTCGACGCGTCTGTGCCCGAACCCGCTAAACCGCACTTCACTAGAAGACGATCCAATCGAATCCCCTGGTACTTACCAAGCACTATCCGATCTCCCACCCATTCGATGTCCGAAACTGGTACCGGAACAACATCCTCGAACTTGACCGGGACCTCCTCCACGTTCTCTGGCACCTCATCTTTCTGGAACTGCTTAGCCCAATCCTCCCCGGCCTTCGTGGCGGCTTCCGGACCATGGAAATCTGCCACGATCCTGCGTGACAGATCTTTCTTCGCCTGCATGGGATGCGCTTCCCGCTTCATCTTCTCGATTTCCGCGACCTGCACGTCGGTCAGCAGTTCGTAGTAGCGCCACATCATTTCGTCGGAGATCGACATCAACTTGCCGTACATTTCGAGCGGCGGTTCATGGATGCCGATTGCATTGCCCAGAGATTTCGACATTTTCTGGACGCCATCGAGCCCTTCGAGAATCGGCGTGGTCAGCACGACTTGCGATTCCTGTCCGTAAGCACGCTGCAGTTCGCGCCCCACGAGCAGGTTGAATTTCTGGTCGGTGCCGCCAAGTTCGACATCGGCTTCGAGCGCGACCGAGTCGTATCCCTGCACCAGCGGATAGAGCAGTTCATGCATCGAGATCGGCTTTTCTTCCTGGAAGCGCTTGTGGAAGTCTTCGCGCTCGAGCAGTTGCGAAACCGTGTACTTGGCCAGCAGGCGCACGAAGTCATCAGCGGTGAATGCACCCATCCAGCGGCGGTTAAAATCGATCACGGTTTTCTGCGGATCGAGAATCTTGAAAACCTGCGCCTTGTACGTTTCCGCATTCTGCTCGACTTGCTCGCGCGTGAGCGGCGGGCGAGTCGCGGAGCGCCCGGTGGGATCGCCAATCATGCCTGTGAAATCGCCG
The DNA here is from genome assembly GCA_027452245.1 of Acidobacteriaceae bacterium. Classification (GTDB taxonomy): domain Bacteria; phylum Acidobacteriota; class Terriglobia; order Terriglobales; family Acidobacteriaceae; genus Sulfotelmatobacter. The sequence continues at coordinate 3,172 of DAIDGW010000108.1, read as the reverse complement.
ATCAGGAAGATCACGGTGTGGCCGAGATCCTGAAAGTGCTTGAGCTTGCGGAGCACGACGGTGTGGCCGAGATGAAGATCGGGCGCGGTCGGATCCATGCCGAGCTTCACACGGAGCGGTTTGCCCGTAGCGCGGGACTTTTCCAGTTTGGCGCGCAAATCCGCTTCGCGGATGATTTCAGCCGCGCCCTTTTTCAGATACGTGAGTTGTTCGTCCACCGGGGCAAAAGTTGGCATGGGAACAGTCATTATAAGGAATCCCGAAGAGAATCCCGCATTCGCTGCGAGAATCGTGGGCCGTTACAATTCCTAAAGATGGATTTTCGACTGCGGAAAGTGATGGCTGTCGATGTACCGCAGCTTCGCGGGCTGATCGACGCCTCGGTGCGCGGACTGCAGGCGAGGGATTACTCGCCGACGCAGATCGAATTGGCGCTTAAGTCTGTTTACGGGGTCGATAGCCAACTGATCGCCGACGGAACCTATTTTGCGGTCGAAGCCTCAGAGCCCGGTTCAACCGTTCCCGTGATTGTTGGTTGCGGAGGTTGGAGCAAGCGGAAGACGCTCTATGGAGGCGATCAATTCTCCGGCAGAGAGGATTCACTTCTCGATCCGGCGCGTGATGCGGCCAAGATTCGGGCATTCTTTGTTCATCCCGACTGGGCGCGGCATGGCATCGGAAGGCTCATTCTGCGGGCCTGTGAGGATGCCGCGATACAAGCTGGATTCACCCGCCTGGAAATGGGAGCGACATTGAGCGGAGTGCCGTTTTACCGCGCCATGGGATATGTTGAGATGGAAAAACAGGGGGCGCCGCTGGGAAACGGCGAGTCGCTGCCCATCATCAGGATGGCGAAGCAGTTTGACGGCTCTCGCTAGTTCTTTTTGCAGAATCTGCGGCCCACGATTTCGAAGTTTCCCGACAAAATCAGATTGACGGCTTCCGTGTACGCGATGTGTTCCTGTTCCAGGATGCGGGCAGCGAGAGTTCTTTCGTTATCGGTTTCGAGCACCTGGCAGGACCGCTGCACAATGATTGGGCCGTGGTCGAGTTCTTCGTCCACGAAATGCACCGTGCAGCCGGTCACTTTGACTCCATAGGCGAACGCCTGTTCCTGAGCTTCGAGCCCGGGGAACGCCGGCAGCAGCGACGGGTGAATGTTGAGAATCTTGTGCGGATATTGCTGCACGAACCAGGGCGACAGCAGACGCATGTATCCGGCCAGGCAGATCAGGTCTACTCGATTTTCTTTCAGCGCCGCTACCACAGCATGATCGTGTTGTTCTCGCGTTTTGCCCTTTGAGGGAATGACCAGCGCATTCAGACCGCGCTGGCGTGCGGTCGCGATCCCGGCAGCATCGGGCTTGTTCGATATGACGGCGGAGATCCGGGCGTCGCGAATGCGTCCGGCATCAATGCTGTCGGCGATGGCGACGAAATTGGAGCCACGTCCGGAGAGAAGGATGGCAAGGTATTTCATGGGAATGTTTCTTCTTCACTTAGAAGATCATAAAACAGCGATGCTCGTCATCGGAATCGACCCTGGTGTTCGCAATCACAGCGCCGACGTCAAAAGGGGGCATAGGTTATTCAATGCGAGGGGAATGCCATGAAGAAGTGGACACTGCGCATATTCGCCTCCATCCTTGCGTTGTTTATTGGTGCGGGCCTCGTCTACCACGCCGGTTTGCGTCACTGGTGCCTGCATTGGGGGTTGTCTTCGTCGGAGGCGCAGATGAGGTTGCCCGGCGACGAACTGTTTCCTGTCTACTCGTCCGAAGCCACCCACGCCATCATCGTTCATGCTAGACCAGAGAAGATATGGTCGTGGCTCATGCAGATTGGCCAGGATCGCAGCGGATTCTACAGCTATACATTTCTGGAAAATGCCATTGGTGCGGACATGCCCAAAGTCGAGCATCTGATTCCGGAATGGAAGCCGCGGGCAGTCGGGGAGACCGTGTGGTTTGCTAATCCGAAGCGCTTTGGTGGACAGGGGAGAATGGTCGCTGCCGTGGTGCGGCTCGATCGCTCGTTCGTATTGGTGATGCCGGACGATTGGAAAAGTCTGAAGGCAGGAGAAAAGGCTCACGAAGGTTTCTGGAGCTTCAACCTTCAACCTCTTGGCGAGAACCGAACACGATTGGTCGCACGTGTACGCGGAGGCCCGGCAACCGGGCTAATGAACCGCGCGATGGACCGGCTGTTCTGGGAACCGGCGCATTGGGTGATGGAGCAACGAATGCTGCGGAGAATTCGAGATCTGGCTGAGAACAGTTAGCCCCGTTGTCTCCCCGGAGAACTTAACCAAGCAGGGAAGTTCGTGGTTGCGAACCTCCCTATTTGCCATGCTGTTCACTTGTAGTTGGAGAGCGACTATTGTCCGTTGCTTTGGTTGCCTGCCGTCTGCTGACCTGAGGTTTGCACATCGCCCAAAAGCTTCTGGTCCTGATCGACCAGACTCTGGGGCAGCTTGGCATATTGCAGCGAGTTAGCTGAGTCTTGTCCCTGGGTGATGATGTACTGCACCAGATCTTTAACGACCTGCTGTTTTGCAGCATCTTTATTCGTCTTCGGAACCATCAGGAATGTCAACCCTGAGATGGGATACGCGTCTTTGGCAGAAGCGGAAGGGTCAACGATGGGCGTGCGGACATCGGTCGCGAGCTGATCCTTGAATGCGTCGATCGCCGCAGTAGCTCCGTCTGCACTCGGTGCAACAAAATTGCCGGCCTTGTTGCGAATTGCCGCTACCGGCAGATTATTTTGTTTGGCGTAGTTCAGTTCGACATAACCAATGGATCCCGGCGTCTGCTTTACGAGGCCGGTGACGCCTTCGCTACCCTTACCGCCCACTCCGCCCGGCCAGCTGACGGAAATTCCCTTGCCTGCTTTCTTGTCCCACTCGGGGCTCACGGTGGCGAGGTAGGTCGTGAAGATGTTGGTCGTGCCGCTACCGTCGGAGCGATGGACCACCGCAATGGCATCTTTTGGGAACTTGACTCCGGGATTGTCCTTTCGAATGGCCGCATCCTGCCATGTTTTGATCGTTCCCAGATAGATTCCGGAAAGGGTGGCGGCGCTGAGTTTCAACGGGTCTTTCAGGTCAGGAAGATTGTAGGTAATACACACTGGCCCCGCGCTCTCCGGAATCTGCACGATGGGAGGCATG
>DAIDGW010000107.1 GCA_027452245.1 Acidobacteriaceae bacterium | reverse complement strand
TGCTACCGACAGATACCAACCGTGATGCTTGATACGACGTCCATCCCAATGTACAATCCAGGCCCAGTTAAGAAGTCCCCCCACAACATATAGAGAAGTAAGACCAACGGTCTTTGGAGGAGCTGTGCGCCTGCTCACAGGAGCCGTGTTGTCTCTGTGTCTTGTGGTGGCCGTAAGTACTTTAGTAAATGGGCAATCTGTGCCAAGGAGTGAGGGGCAGGTATGGCCCGCGCCGGATGAAAACTCGACAACGATCTTCCTGACTGGAAGCGGAGCGGCGACGCCGACAAAAACCGCGCTGCCAGCGAACGCTGCAATCAAGCCGCTGGCAAAATCGGTTAAGCCGAGTGCGGCTGATATAAATCAATACGTTTATTTCAAGAATAAGTTGGAGTTCTCATTGGAAGGGGCGTGGCAGCCGATAAACATCCCCTTCCCCCTCGATGTTTTCGAAGGGGATCCGTATGATCTATATCCTCTGCGCTACACGCTAGTGCCCTTCATTGCTTCACTACGGTGGCACATGGGCGATATCAGAGGCCCGTTGGTGTGGCGGGGAAACTGGGACCTCACGTTCAGCGCCTCCTATACCGACATTCCGCGCGGTCCCGAGACGCGCTACTTTTCCTACGATATGGGAATTCGGCGGAATTTTGTGCCGCGAAATTCACGAATTGCGCCCTACTGGGACCTTCGGCTCGGGATGGGCGACATCAATGCAAAGGGCCCGGATGGCGTGCACTACGCCCAGGGGCAGGATTTCACGTTTACCGCCAACATGGGTAGCGGAGTGCGATATAACTTCAGTCCGCGCTACGCCATTTCGGCTGGGCTGAACTACATGCACATTTCCAACGCGGGGCTTTCGGAACCCAAGGTTCCCAACTATGGCATCAACGTGTATGGGCCGATGTTCGGCATCGATATACAAGTGCGACGGCATCACTCGCCTCCGACCACCGGATATTAGCAAGAACTCCCTCGTGGGGGAGTGCGGTCAGATATTCTTCGAGCTGCGGCGCGGGTCAATGGTGTACCGAATCAGGGTTGTCGTTGCCGTGTTCCCATCGCCATGCCCGCACTTTACGGAAGACTGTCTCAGAGCAAAGCAATTAAATTGCAACCTCGTCCTACTGCGGTTCGACCCTGCTGCGGGAGTTGCGCCACGAGTTGTGGGTCGGGGATGCGGCGCAGATCCGGGCAGCGATGGTGCGCAAGCAGCCACCCGGCTGCTCCTCCTCCCATGCGTATGGCTCGCCGTGAAATTCTTGGGCACCCGCGGAATTTACCGCAGGCCGATTTGAGCTGTGCTTTCGTGCGTCCCCCTGCGGCAAGCAGGTCAGGTCGCTGCTATTCTGGGCCTCATTGACTGGAATTCACCACCGGGCAGCGCGCCCAGTGTCCCGGGGAGATTTCGATCAACGCTGGAACTCCGCGCGCGCAGGCAGGCATGCGGAGGCCGCAGCGCGGTTCAAAGGCGCATCCCGGTGGCAGCGCCTGGAGCGGCGGCACTACTCCCTCAATCGTCTGCAGTTTCCGCGAGCGGTCGGTGGTCAGGTCCGGAACGGCCGCGAGCAGTCCGCGGGTGTAAGGATGCGCGGGAGATTGGAAGATCTGCTGCTTCGCTCCGAGTTCGACCAGATTTCCGGCGTACATGACGGCGACGCGATCGGCGACGCGCGAAACCACGGCGAGATCGTGCGAGATGAAGAGCATGGCCAGGCCGAATTTGCCGCGCAGTTCCGCCAGCAGGTCGAGGATCTGCGCCTGAATCGTGACGTCAAGCGCGGTGGTCGGCTCGTCGGCAATCAGAAGCTGGGGATGGTTGATGATCGCCATGGCGATCATGACGCGCTGGCGCATGCCTCCCGAAAGCTGATGGGGATAATCGCGCGCGCGATGAGACGGATCGACGATGGCCACGTCCTGCATGGCTGCGACGGCGCGATCCCAGGCCTCTTTCTTGCCGGCGCGGTGATGGGCGAGCACGGCTTCGGCGATCTGGTCTCCTACGCGCATGACGGGATTCAGCGCGGTCATGGGCTCCTGAAAGATCATGCCGATGCGTGAGCCGCGCAGGGCGCGCATGTGATCATCGGAAAGAATTGTCAGATCGCGCGCGCCGTGACCGTTGCCGGAAAAGACAATCGCTCCTGAAATTGCGGCTTGCGGCGGAAGAAGGCGCATGATGGCCAGCGAGGTGATCGACTTCCCCGAACCGGATTCGCCGACCAGGCCGAGAACTTCTCCGGGCTGGATGGAAAAGCTCAGATCGCGAACCGCCGGAAGCAGTCCTGCCGCGGCGGGGAAACCGATGTTCAGGCCGCGAATCTCAAGCAGCGGAGCCACGCACTCATCGTATCAGCGCGCCAGTTTCCGGCTGGCAGGAAGCAGTGCTATTCGGTTCCCAGGCCGGTGACGGAATCGATCTGGATGCGGAAGAACATCGGCTCGACCGATACGTCTTTGGTGGCGATGCGGCGCTCGGCAACTGCGTTCAGCCACCAGTCATGGCGCTGCTGCAGCAACTTGCGGGCATGCTCGCGCTGTTGTTTGAACTGGGGCTCGGGAAGTTCCTGATACCGGCCGTAGGCGACCACGCTCGACCATCGGGAGTGATCTTTGATTTCATCGACTTGCAGGCAGACTTTGGGGTTGGCGCGCATCCACTTAATCTTCTGGCCGAAGGTGGCGAAGACATAGATGGAATCGTCATCGCAGGCTATGCTGACCGGGACGATGTAGGGCTGATTTTCGAACGAGCATCCCAGGCGTCCAGTTTCGGCGCGTTGCAGGATGGCATGGCACTCTTTCGGGCTGAGTTCTTTCATTTCCATGATGAGTTCCTGAAGGTTGGATCGGTATAACGAAACTATTCTATCCGGATGCAGCAGGCGCCCGTTCGGGTGCAAAGTTGTTGCCGTTAGGGCGCAAGTCCCTGAATCTTGCTGGCTTTGCGGTGCATCTCTTATTTTCAACTATGAGCAAAATTCACATTCCAACCCCGTTGCGGCAGTATGTGGGGAAGCAGCCGGCGGTAGATGTTTCCGGAGCGACCGTCGCAGACGCGATGAATTCGCTGGTGGCGCAGCACCCGGAACTAAAGCGTCATCTCTACACCGAAGAGGGCAAGCTGCGGGCCTTCGTCAACATCTACGTGAATGACGAGGACATCCGCTACCTGCAGAAAGAGGCGACCACGCTGAACGATGGTGATAACATCTCCATTGTGCCTTCGATTGCCGGAGGCGTGGGGTAATGCAGGCAATGCAACTGAACTTCGCAATCCCGATGCGCTGCTGTATGTGTTGTTCCTGTCGCTAGTGCGTTGATCTCTGCCGCTCCGGCATCCCGAAAAATCTGAACTGAGGACAGCAATGGCCATCACAAGCGAGATTCCAGTCACTTTGAACAAGGACGAAATCCTGCGCTACTCGCGGCATTTGATCTTGCCCGAGGTGGGCATGGAGGGTCAGCAGAAGCTGAAAGCGGCGAGTGTGCTGTGCATCGGCACCGGCGGATTGGGATCTCCTCTGGCGCTCTACCTGGCAGCGGCCGGCGTGGGCACGCTCGGCCTGGTGGACTTCGACGTGGTCGATTTCACCAACCTGCAGCGGCAAATCATTCACTCCACGCCGGATGTGGGAAGGAAGAAGCTCGATTCGGCGGCCGAGAAGCTGAAGGCGATCAATCCGTATCTGAATTTAAAGACATTCGATACGCGGCTGACCAGCGCGAACGCGCTCGAAATTTTTCAGGAATTCGACATCATCGCCGATGGTACGGACAACTTCCCGACGCGATATCTGGTGAACGATGCGTGCGTGCTGAGCGGGAAACCGAACGTTTACGGATCAATTTTTCGCTTCGAAGGGCAGGCGAGCGTGTTCGCGACCGAGGACGGGCCCTGCTATCGCTGCCTGTATCCGGAGCCGCCTCCGCCGGGACTGGTGCCGTCATGCGCCGAAGGCGGCGTGCTGGGAATTCTTCCCGGACTGGTGGGCGTGATGCAGGCCACCGAAGTGATCAAACTGATTCTGGGTGTAGGAGATCCGCTGATCGGGCGGCTGCTGCTCATCGACGCATTGGGCATGAAATTCCGCGAACTGAAGCTGCGGAAAAATCCGGAGTGCCCGGCCTGCGGCAAACATCGCACGGTGACAAAGCTGATAGACTACAACGAGTTTTGCGGCATTCGCGGAGAGGAAAAACCGGCGGAACGCGCCAACTCAGATATGACTGTGGAAGAACTGAAGCAACGCCTGGATAAAGGCGACGATCTATTCATTCTCGATGTGCGCGAGCCGCACGAATACCAGATCTGCAACCTTGGCGGATATCTGATACCGCTCGGGGAATTGCCGCGGCGCGTGCAGGAGCTGGATTCCAGCCGCGAGATCGTGGCGCATTGCAAGATGGGCGGACGCAGCGCCAAAGCCGTCGCTTTCCTGCAGCAAGCCGGATTCAGCAACGTACATAACCTGAGCGGTGGAATCCTGGCCTGGGCCGACCGGATCGATCCCAACGTTCCGAAATATTGAACTGCCGACCTTCGGGCCAAATCTTCAAGCGGCGAAATCTGATTTCGCTACGCATATGAACCCGGCCCCTTGAAATATTTCAAAGGGCCGATGGATTTGCTGAAAAAGAAAAATCACTCACCAGTAGGTCCGTTATGGCAGTCGTAGCAGTTGAACAGGTGCCCAGTCGCAAATGTCTTTGAACCTCCTTCCAGGCTAAACACCCGCTGTACTTTCGCTTGTGACAGGACGAGGCCTTTGTAATCGGCCCCGTGACAGTAGGTACATCCCTGATACCCGTGCCCTTCCACATAGTCTCCGTGGGCATTCACCCAGCTCTGCCCGACCTTGTGAATGCCATGCGGGCCGCCGTTGGCGGTCGCTACGAGGTTGTTCGTGTGACAAACGATGCACTCCGTAAGTTTCGCCGCGTATCCCTGCAACGCAGTGGGATACACGTTGTCATTGGGCTGCAGCGTGGGATATTCGGCATGGGTAGATCCATGACATGCCGCACAGAACACGCCGCCATGGCCTGAGCTGTAGCGATAGAGATTCAATCCCTGGCTGGGAACGTTGTTGCTGGTAGCAAACGTCGTATCGGCTGTCTGGCGCCACTGTCCGCCCGCGTCAAAGGCCGAGGTATAACGCATGCTGCCGTTGTGGCACATCTGGCAGGCAGGTTCCACGAACCACGGATCACGGATGGCGTCTCCCACCTGGGAAAGGTCTCCGTGACAATTGGCGCAGTGAAGGTTATTCATCGCGCCACGTTTGCATTGTGTCTTGGCACCCGGATGGCACAGGTAGCACGAATTGGTATCGCTGGTGGTGCTGTTGAAATCGAGTGTTTGCCCATTTGCAACCAGGATCTGCGGGCCATGCAGGCTATGCATGTCGCTCGACAGCGATTCGATGGGCGAAATGCCCGACAGTCCGAGAGCATTATCGCCATGGCATGCGGCGCATAGCACCGGCGTTCCCGAGGTTGCCGTCTGGTACAGCGTCGCTCGATATCGATAACCTGCGGCTTGCAACTGGTTCAGGTAAGGAGTGATGTCCCAGCGCTCGTCGTGCTTTCTGAGGATATTGAGCTTCGTGTCTTTGGCCGGATTGGGATTGTTCACCCATCCCGCTGCCGGCTTGGCATTGGGGTCGCTGTTCGATGCGTGACAGGTACTGCAACTCATCTCATCACTCACCGCCAGAACAATTTTGGCGCTGGCCAGGACTTTGCCGCTCGAATCCCGGGCCACGAGTAGCGCCATCGGATAAGGGTTAAAGAGCTGCTTGTCATCGTATGGAATTGTGGGAATGCCTACGGCCTCCCAATAGCCGATTTTCGCGTTATACGTCATCGGGTACGGTACCGCGCTTTGCGTTTTGTAGCCGGCCAAACCGGTTTCCGGCGGCTCATTCACGTGGAACAGCGCGTTGATGTAAGACCAGAAGTTCGTCTTGGACGAACTCGATGAGTTGACCGAGTTGGTGGTATCGGCGGTCGCTTGATAGGTGATGGTTACACCGCTGGTGATCGCGACCGGCGGTTCCCCTTTCTTGTAAAGCTGCGCGTGGATCACGTTATACGGCGGCAAAACCGAGAAGACTGAATAATCCTTGCCGTCAATGCAGTGCATGCCCAGTTCTCCCCAGGCAACGAGTGAATAACCCGAGGGGGAAACCGGATTCACGAGCGCAGATTTGTTGTGCGGAGGTGAGGCTGGGCCCGGACGTCCACCGGCGGGTGTTTGTGCCGCCCCAACGAAATGGACGCAAAGTACAACCAGACCTAAAACCACGGGAGAAAGCCGTTTCATGGAGGACCTCCTCCGCTGGATTGCCGGGTTGGCACTGGCCAGCGGTCACGAAAGGCGTGAAACAGATGAAGCGATCGTATGGAGTCGAAACGAAGATTGCAGTGATTCGACTCACGCATGATCAAAAGCATGCGGGAAGTTCGAACAGATTTCTGGGACGAAGTTGTTTATGATCGCGTGCGATCTCAGGTTCGGGCCAATTCTTGTCAAGAGGGGGAATTGGGCGGAAATCGGGTAAGTGGCTGAAGGCGCTCGAAATATATTTGCGCGGCTGATGTCCACTTTTGGGTGTGCAACTTGGTATTCTGGAATTAGAAGGGTAGATCGAGGGAGAAACGGTCCTCGCCTTCAGTCGGAGTGACGAAGGAATTTGCGCGCGGCCTGTGGGCCGCGTTTTTGTTTTCGGGGAGAATCGCGCACGAGCGGGCCTTGTACGAGGCGGCCCGGTCGCCGGCGTTATTTGCGCAAGGTGTCGAGTTCGGCGAGGAGTTCGGCGCTGTGTCCTGAGGGGTCAACGTTGGGATAGACCTTCGCAATGATCCCGCGGGGATCGATCAGGAAAGTGTGGCGTGCGGCGAACTTGGCCACGCCGAAATTCACCAGCGATCCATACATCGCTGTAACTTTGCCGCTGTCGTCGGAGAGGAGCTTGAAGTTGAGTCCCTCTTTTTGGCAGAAGCTTTTGTGCGAGTCGACGGAGTCGACGCTGATGCCGAGGACGACGGCATCGCGTGCGGCGTATTTCGGCTGATCGAGCTGAAAATTGTGAGCCTCGCGCGTGCATCCCGGAGTCTGATCTTTGGGGTAGAAGTAGAGCACGACCCACTTGCCGCGGAAGTCTTTGAGGCTGACGCTGGATCCATCCTGCGAGGGCAGCGTGAAGTCGGGCGCGGTAGAACCCGCACGCGGCATTTTGCCGCGCGAGAGCAGACGCGGTATTAGGATGATTCCAACGAGAATTAGCAGCAGGACGACGATGGCGATGCGGAGCATGTGCTGGAAAGTGTAAGCCGGATGGCAAGAATGGAACAGAAGATTCCGCTTTGTTTGTGTTCGGGGGGAATGGCGATGCATTGAAGCGCGGAATAACGACGATGGTGCCACTGGATGGCCCGGAGGGATGGCGGAGTGAATGAAGAAGCGCCGGTTGAATCACAGCAAAAATCCCGGTTATCAAATATCATGGAATGTTCCCCTTTTCACCAACGGAGAAATACATAGTGGCTCAGCTGGAAACTGACGGTCTGGAAGTACTGGAAACCCGGGAGTGGATCGATTCGCTGGATTATGTGCTTTCCCGCGGCGGCGCAAACCGTGCCGGACGGCTGTTGCAACAACTGGCGTTGTATGCCCGGCGCGAAGCCGGCGTAAACCTGCCGTTCGTAGCGACGACGCCGTATCAGAACACGATTCCTTCGCGGCAGCAGGCGCCGTTTCCGGGCAGCCAGGAGATGGAGCGCCGGATCAAGAGCCTGGTGCGCTGGAACGCGCTGGCCATGGTGGTTCGCGCTAATAAGAAGCAGGAAGGAATTGGCGGACATATATCGACATTTGCTTCGGCGGCCACGCTTTACGAAGTTGCCTTCAATCATTTTCTGCGGGCACGTACGGAGAATGGCGATCGCGACGTGGTTTATTTCCAGGGACATGCGGCGCCGGGGATCTATTCACGCGCGTATCTGGAAGGGCGCATTGCGAAAGAGAAGCTGCAGAATTTCCGCCGCGAACTGGCGCAGGGTGGAGGGCTGAGTTCATATCCGCATCCGTGGCTGATGCCGGATTTCTGGGAGTTCCCGACGGTGTCGATGGGGCTCGGTCCGATCCAGGCGATCTATCACGCGCGTTTTATCAAGTATCTGGAGAATCGCGGGCTGAAGCCGTCGACGGGGGGCAAAGTCTGGGCGTTCCTGGGCGACGGTGAAATGGATGAGCCCGAGTCGCTTGGATCCATTACGCTGGCCTCGCGCGAGAAGCTCGACAATCTGATCTTCGTGGTGAACTGCAATTTGCAGCGGCTGGATGGCCCGGTGCGCGGCAACGGAAAGATCATTCAGGAACTGGAAGCGATTTTCCGCGGTGCGGGCTGGAACGTGATCAAGGTCATCTGGGGCACGGATTGGGATGCGCTGATCCAGAACGATCGCGACGGGTTGCTGGTGCGGCGCCTGGGCGAAGTAAGCGACGGGCAGTACCAGAAATATTTCGTAGAGAGCGGCGCGTATTTCCGGCAGAACATGTTTGGAACCGATCCGCGGCTGCTGAAGATGGTGGAGCATCTGTCGGACGAGCAACTGGCGCGCATGCGGTTGGGCGGGCACGATCCGATCAAGGTACACGCGGCGTTCCGGGCGGCAGTGGATCACGCCGGATCGCCGACGATTGTTCTGGCGAAGACCATCAAGGGCTACGGACTGGGCGAGGCGGGTGAAGGCAAGAACATCACGCACCAGCAGAAGAAACTGAACGACGAAGAGCTGGAGATGTTCCGGTCGCGGTTCGGCATTCCCATTCCCGACGAGGAACTGCACGAAGCGCCGTTTTATCGTCCGGCGGATGACAGTCCGGAGATCAAGTACATGCAGGCACGGCGGGAGCAGCTCGGCGGATACATGCCGCAGCGCAAGCCGCGAGGCACGCCGTTCAAGGCTGTGCCGGAGTCGCACTTCGAGGAGTTCTACAAAGGAACGGAGGGGCGCGAAGTTTCGACGACGATGGTGTTCGTGCGGCTGCTGGCGAAACTGCTGCGCGATCCGGAGATGGGCAAGTTCATCGTCCCGATCGTTCCCGACGAAGCGCGCACGTTTGGCATGGAAGCGTTGTTCCGGCAGGTGGGCATTTACTCGAGCGTCGGCCAGATCTATGAGCCAGTGGATATGGACACGCTGCTGTATTACAAAGAGGCGAAGAACGGGCAGATCCTGGAAGAAGGGATCACCGAGTCGGGATCAATGTGCTCGTTTATCGCCGCAGGGACAGCGTATGCGAATCACGGGATCAATACGATTCCGTTTTTTATTTACTACTCGATGTTCGGGTTCCAGCGGATCGGCGATCTGATCTGGGCCGCGGCAGATATGCGCTGCCGGGGATTCCTGGTCGGAGGAACCGCGGGCCGCACGACGCTGGCCGGAGAAGGCCTGCAGCATCAGGACGGACACAGCCACGTGCTGGCGCTGTCGGTGCCGAACCTGCTGGCGTACGATCCGGCGTTCGCGTACGAGATCGCGATCATCATTCAGGACGGCATCAAGCGGATGTACATGGATCAGGAATCGATTTTCTATTACCTGACGGTGACCAACGAACCGCTGCCCATGCCGGAACTTCCGAAAGAAGGCAACGTCCGCGAAGGGGTGCTGAAGGGGCTGTATCGGTTCAAGACTTCGGCGAAGAAAGATGCCAAGCTGCGGGCGCAACTGTTCGGCAGCGGCACGATCATGTACGAAGTGCTGAAAGCCCAGGAAATTCTGGAATCGAAGTATGGCGTCGGTGCGGACGTGTGGAGCGTGACCAGCTACAAAGAGCTGTATCGGAACGCCAATGATTGCGAACGCTGGAACATGCTGCATCCGGGGGAGACGGCGAAAGTGCCGTACGTTACGCAAACGTTGAAAGATGCGCCGGGACCGTTTATCGCGGCGTCGGATTACATGAAGATTCTGCCGGAGAGCATTTCGAAGTGGGTGCCGGGGCAACTGGTTTCGCTGGGCACGGATGGTTTTGGACGCAGCGAAAACCGGGCGGCCCTGCGCGACTTCTTCGAAGTCGACGCAAAACATATCGTGCTGGCAACGCTGACCGCGCTGGCGCGCGAAAACAAGGTGGGCAAGGACGTGGTGCAGCGCGCGGTGCAGGAATTGAAGATTAATCCGGAGAAGCGGAATCCTGCGCTGAGCTAAACCAACTGAGCCATGGAGTGATCGGGTGATGGAGCGATTGCACTCTCTGGCAAATTTCATCGAATCGCTCAATGGCTGAATCCCACAATGACTCAATCGATCGAATTTAAGCTTCCCGAACTCGGAGAAAACATTTCGCAGGGCGACCTGGTGCGCCTGATGGTGAAGCCCGGAGCCAGCGTGAATGCGGGCCAGGCCGTGATGGAGCTGGAGACGGACAAGGCCGTGATCGAAGTGCCGTCGTCGGTCAGCGGCACAATCAAGGACATCAAGGTCAAAGAAGGGGACAAGATCAAGGTCGGGCAGGTGGTTTTCACCGTCGAAAACGGAGCCGGCGGGAAGGCAGGGCAGAAGACCGAAGGTCCGGCACAAGCCACGCCGAAGCAAGATGCGGCTGCCGAAGCTAAAAAGACCGAGGAAAAGGCGCCGGATCAGGGGGACGCGCAGAGTGCGCAAGCCTTTGTCGAGCGGAGGAAAGCTGCGGCCGACGGGAAGGCTTCGGAATTCAAGCTGCCGGAATTGGGAGAGAACATCACGCAAGGCGATCTGGTGCGGCTGATGATCGCTCCCGGAGCGAAGGTCAGCGAAGGCCAGCCGGTGATGGAAATTGAGACCGACAAGGCGGTGGTGGAGGTTCCCTCCTCGGTGAGCGGGACGGTGAAGGAAGTGAAGGTCAAGGAAGGCGAGAAGATCAAAGTCGGCCAACTGATCTTCACGCTGGAAGGCGCGACAGCAGCGGTAGAAGCGTCGAAGCCACGTCCGTCGCCGGTGGAACATGTTTCCGGACAGCACGGCGCGCGGCTTGCGTTTCAGGCGGCGATTCGCGCGGAAGGAAAAACGGAAGAGGAGGCGCTGCCTCCGGACCAGCCGCAAGCTCCGGCGGCTGATTTTGCGATACCTGCGCAGCTGGGCAAAGTAGCGGGGACCGATCATCGGGGACCGATTCCTGCGGCGCCGCATATCCGGCGGCTGGCGCGGGAGTTGGGCATCGATATTTATGAGGTGAAAGGCACAGGGCCGGGCGGACGGATCTCAGAGGACGACGTCAAGCTGCATGCGAAGACGCTGCTGACGGCAGCAGTCACGGCGGCGCAAGCGCAGCCGCGTGCCGGACGGCTGGCGGTTCCAGAGCTTCCCGATTTCAGCAAGTGGGGACGGGTGGAACGCGTGTCGATGCGTGGGGTGCGGCGGAAGACGGCGGAGCACCTGGCGGAATCGTGGAACACAATTCCGCACGTCACGCAGCACGATCGCGCCGACATAACCGAGCTGGAACAGCTGCGGGCACGCTTTGCTCCGAAGGCGGAAGAGGCGGGCGGCAAGATGACGGTGACGGCGATCGCGCTGAAGGTCTGCGCGGCCGCGCTGAAAGTGTTCCCGCAATTCAACGCCAGCATCGATATCGAAAAAGAAGAGATCGTGTACAAGCAGTACATCAACATCGGCGTGGCAACCGATACGGATCGCGGACTGCTGGTTCCGGTGCTGCGCGACGTGGATAAGAAGAACATCGTCGAGCTGGCGGTGGAGTTGTCGCAATTGTCGAAGAAGGCGCGCGAAAAGAAACTGGCGCCCGCGGATATGGAAGGCGGCACGTTCACGATCACGAATCTGGGTGGCATTGGCGGCGTGGGATTCACGCCGATTGTGAATCATCCGGAGGTAGCGATTCTGGGGATCTCGCGCTCACGCATGGAACCGGAGTGGATCACCAACAAGTTCGAGCCGCGGCTGATTCTCCCGTTATCGCTGTCGTACGATCACCGGCTGATCGATGGCGCCGATGCAGCGCGCTTCCTGCGCTGGATTTGCGAAGCGTTTGAACAGCCGTTTTTGTTGTCGGTGCAGGGATAGAAGCAAGGTTTCAGAGTTCCGAACCCAGGGATACTACGATCAAGCCGGTAGAGCCAGAAGCAGGTTTCCCGGCTGCGCAGGATTGGCCGTAATCGGGCGATTCTGCTTCGCTCGAAGGGACAAGAGTGCTGGGCCTTGAAGTGGTGAAAGCATAAAACTCTCAACGCTTGAAACTTTGCAATATTGAAACTTGCAACTTTGAACCCTTGAAACTCAATTTTCTCC
Organism: Acidobacteriaceae bacterium; assembly: GCA_027452245.1. Lineage (GTDB taxonomy): Bacteria > Acidobacteriota > Terriglobia > Terriglobales > Acidobacteriaceae > Sulfotelmatobacter. The sequence continues at coordinate 31,796 of DAIDGW010000107.1, read as the reverse complement.
CATGTCAGAAAATCAAACTCTAAAACTAGCGGTCATCGGCGGCGGCCCCGGGGGTTATGCCGCCGCGTTTCTCGCGGCCGACCTGGGCATGAACGTTACGCTGATCGATCCGGAGGCAAACCCGGGCGGCGTGTGTCTTTATCGCGGATGCATTCCTTCGAAGGCGCTGCTGCATGTGGCCAAGCTGATCGAGGAGTCGCAGCAGGCGAAAAACTGGGGCATCGATTTTGCTGCGCCGAATGTGGATTTGGCGCGGCTGCGTTCGTGGAAGCAAGGCGTCGTGACCAAGCTTACGGGCGGGCTGGGACAGCTCTCGAAGCAAAGAAAAGTGCAGTACGTGCAGGGGCGCGCGGCGTTCGAAAATTCGAACACGCTGCGAGTGAGCAAAGTGCAGGGCGGAGAAGAGTCGCTCAGTTTTGACCGCATCATCATCGCGACGGGATCGCGCCCGGCGGTGGTGCCGACGCTGAAGATCGATTCCCCGCGCATGATGGATTCGACCGGAGCGCTGGATCTGGCCGATGTTCCGAAGACGTTGCTGGTGGTGGGCGGGGGATATATCGGGCTGGAACTGGGATCTGTTTATGCGGCGCTGGGCACGCGAGTGACTGTGGTCGAGATGCTGCCGGGATTGTTGCCGGGTGCGGATCGCGATCTGGTTTTGCCGTTGCACAAGCGGTTGGAGAAGATGTTTGAGTCGATCTTGTTGAACACGACGGTGGCGGCGGTGAAAGACGAAGGCAGCGGAATCCGCGCGACGCTGAAAGCGCAAGACGGAAGCGAGCAGGAAAAGGTTTTTGACCGGGTGCTGGTGTCGGTGGGACGCAAGCCGAATTCGGAGATCCCCGGGCTCGAAAAGACTGGCGTACAGGTGGGTCCCAAGGGATTTATTCAGGTCAACAAACAATTGCAGACGGACGATCCGGCGATATACGCGATCGGGGATGTGGTTGGCGAACCGATGCTGGCGCACAAGGCGTCGCATGAAGGGCGCGTCGCAGTCGAGGCTATCGCAGGGCACAAAGTTGCGTTCGAGCCGAATGCGATTCCCGCCGTGGTGTTTACCGATCCGGAGGTGGCGTGGGCGGGCCTGACCGAAACCCAAGCGCAAAAGGATAATCGTGAGATCAAAGTTGCGAAATTTCCGTGGGGCGCTTCAGGGCGAGCGATGACGCTCGACCGCAACGAGGGCGTGACCAAGCTAATCGTCGATCCGAAGAGCGAACGCGTGCTCGGGGTGGGGATTTCCGGCGTGGGCGCGGGAGAGATGATTGCCGAAGGGGTGCTCGCGATTGAGATGGGGGCGCTGGCTGGAGATGTGGCGCTGACGATTCATCCGCATCCGACGTTGTCGGAGACAGTGATGGAGTCGGCGGAGGTTTTCTTCGGGACAAGCACGCACGTGTATCGTCCGAAACGGGGCTAGTCGGGAAGTCTCCAGTTCAGGCAAAACCGCCGGAAAAGGGGCGCCCACGTCCAGTTGGCTATCCAGAATTTCAAATTACAAAGATGGCGAGCACTGGGGGGATCCCCCCGCTCAAGGCCCAGGCCAGTTCAGGTTCCGTGTCGCGATTCATTCGATACAATGAACGCTAATTTCCCGGAGTCATGGTTCGAAGGATAGTTCCCGCCGCAGCGGATCGCAGGAGTAAAGCATGGCAAGCATGGCTGCACATTTGACGGACCCGACAAGGCGCGGTCGATTGTTGCGGAAAAAGCGCGGCCTCGGGTTCTGCCTGCTTCTGCTGGCTACGATTGCGCTAGCGATTGAATCGGGGACGGCGCAAATCGTGCCCGCACCTTCGTCTTCGAGCAAAGCTGCCGTCGCGACGGATCCTTTGGGACGCACTACGCCGTCGGGAACCGTTCTGGGATTCCTGCATGCCGCACAGGAAGGCGATTACGGAATTGCGGCGCAGTACCTGCAGATGAGTCCTGCCCATCGCCTGAGCGAAGGCGAAAAGGTCGCGACGCAGTTGAAAATTGTCATGGACCAGGCGCTGGCGGGAAGCCTGCGCAATCTGAGCACGAATGCGGAGGGAACGCCACAGGAAGGAGTGCCACTCGACCGGCAGAATGTCGGGCTGATGTCTTCGGGCGATGTGGATGCTGAGATGCAATTGGTGCGGGTCAACGATCCCTCGGCGGGAAAGATCTGGCTGGTTTCGTCCGAAACCCTGGCGAAGATCCCTGAACTGTATGAGCAGGTAGAGGCGCGGACGGTGGAGCGGCATCTGCCGGATGCGCTGGTGAAATATCAAATAGCCGGGATGCCGCTGTGGCAGTGGCTGGGATTGCTGGCGGCGATTCCCATTGCGGCGGGACTGGCGTGGCTGATTATTGCGTTGCTGGAAATTCCGCTGCGCTGGTGGGCGCGGCGAAATGCCCAATTTGACGTGGCGAAGTGGCGGACGGTCTCGGCGCCGGTGTGGCTGTTCGTAGCCACGGCGATCCACCGCATTCTTTGCGAGTACCTGGGAATGCCGCTTTTGCAGCGGCACTACTACGGCCAGGCCACCCGCGTCGCGTTCATCATCAGCGTGAACTGGATTCTGTGGCGGGTGATTCGCTGGTTCTTGCGGCGGGTACGCATGCGGGCGCTGGCACGAGGCAGAAGCGGGACCGGTTCGTTGATGGTGCTGGGGGAGCGCATCATCAAAGCTGCGGTGGTGATCATGGCCGCCCTAGCGGTGCTGGGAAGCCTGGGTTTCAACATGAGCACCGCGCTGGCCGGGTTGGGTATCGGGGGAATCGCGATCGGCTTTGGCGCGCAGCAGACGATCGCGAATCTGTTCGGGGGACTTTCGGTGCTGGGGGACGAGGTCATCCGCGTGGGAGACGTGTGCACGTTTGGAGACCGGACCGGCACGGTGGAAGACATCGGCTTACGTTCGACGCGGGTGCGCACGGATGACCGAACGCTGCTGGCAATCCCAAATGGCACCGTGGCCAGCATCAACATCGAAAATCTCAGCCGGCGGGACAAGATTCTTTTCAAAACGAATGCCCGCTTACGCGCCGAAACCAGACCGGACCACCTGCGGTATGTGCTGGCAGAGTTGCGCAGCATGCTCTACAGCCATGCGAAGATCGATAGCAGGTCGGTGCGGGTCCGGCTGGTCGATATTCAGAACAACACGCCAAACATTGAAGTCTTCGCGTACATTCTGACGCAAGATTTCAACGAATTCGCGGCTGTGAGGGAAGACGTGCTGCTGCGCATGCTGGATGTGGTGGAGGATGCGGGAACGGGCCTGGCGACGCCGGCGCAGACGCTTTACCTGGGGCGCGATGCAGGGCTGCATAAAGAAAAATCAGACGCCGCAATCACGAAAGTGGCGGAATTGCGCGAGGCGCACCAGTTGCCGTTTCCGGATTTCCCCGAAGATCACATCGCGGCACTTCAGGGATCGATTGAGTATCCGCCGGCGGAATCGGCGCAGCACGATGGAAAGGCCAGTGCCGCGAAAGGCCGCTAGATCGTCGCCCGTCTTTTTTCGAAGCGCTGACTGAACCACAGCAGGAAGCGATGGGTGGGCCAATACACCAAGGCGGGAACCAGAGTGAAGTACAACAGCAAATAAAACCATCCGGGAAAGGTGTGTTGCTCACGGAAGAAGAGTCCGCGAGCGAAATTCACGTCGTCTCCCGGACGCCAGAAATAGTTGATGAGCACGACGATCCAGGTTGCGAGGGCGGCCAGTTTCCATCCTCGATAATCATAACCAAGGCGAGCGATTAGCCAGAGCAGGAGTGGAGGGGTGACCAGGTGGAAGAGGCTCAGCAGGCGCACCAGCAAAGGGATGTGCGCATCAAACATGTACTCGGTGCCACCGATGGGATGGTGGCGGGTGACGAATGCGGCTAAGAGATCGATGATGTACAAGCTCTGAAACACGAGAAGCGAACAGGCCTGCCAGGAAAAGATCAAAGGACTCTCGAGCCAAAGCCCGAGATCGATCAGAATATTTCCCAAATCACAGAAGAAGAGAAAATTCTGGGCGCCATACTGATGCCAGTAGAGCGGAGCCCAGACGAGCAGCCAGAGGGTCCAAGTGAGTTTGAGCCACAGGGGAAGGCGCACGAGCTCATTTTATCGTTGAGGCCGTAGATATCATCGGCTGCGCGTCCAAAGTAACCCGAAGAAAACAGGAAAATGCAGTATTACTGCCGTAACTTGCTGGCTCTTACCCGTGTACCTAGGATGATCTTGGTATGAGCTACCAGGCCCTTCTCTTCTGTCCGGATGACAAAACTGCGCGTACGGTGATGCAGGTACTCAGCGATTTGGAGTTCACAGTCGAGCCATGCTCCGAACCATTTGCAGCGGTGAAGAAGTTAATGGTGGAGCGATTCGACGCGATCGTGGTGGACTGCGATAACGAGCAGAATGCCACGTTGCTGTTCAAGAGTGCGCGTAATTCGACGTCAAACCAGGCGTCATTGGCAGTCGCAGTGGTAGAAGGGCAAGCTGGAGTTGCAAAGGCGTTTCGTATCGGCGCGAACCTAGTATTGACCAAACCGATCAATGTAGACCAAGCCAAAGGTACGTTGCGCGTTGCCCGCGGGTTGCTGCGCAAAGGAGATGCGGCCAAACCGGCAGCATCTCCGACAGCACCAGCCCCAGCCACTCCAGTAGTGGTTTCTGAACCGCCCAAGCCAGTGGCTGCGGCACCGGGTTTACCGAAGCTTGTGCCACCGACGTCAGGCCCAAGCACCTTGCCGCCGAGGCCTGTACCAGCGCAACCGGCGATGACGGCGCGTCTGACGAAGCCAGCTCAGCCGGCAGCGGACGACGACGATAGCGACGTGCTGGAGATTTCGGCGGCATCTGAGACGCCAAGTGCAGTGTCAAACGCGCCAACGAGCGCTGCGATGGCTCCGACAATCACTCCGGTGGTTGCGAAGAAACCGGCGGCGAACACGATTTCATTTTCAATTTCCAGCGGAGCGGCCAGCGCTCCGGCGCCGGCGCGCATTATCGAGAAACCGGTTCCCGAGGCTCCGGCCGAGAAGCTTCCTGCGCCAGCGGCCGAAAGAGCAGAGCCGGCAGAGGCGTCCGTTCGCACCGATGCGGGTCCGTCCTTCACGTTCGGCGGTAATGCCGAACCTGCTTCTTCTGGAGGCGGGAAAAAAGCTTTGATCGCCGTGGCTGCCGTAGTGATTGTAGCCGCCGGTTCGTACTTTGGATGGACTCAGTTCAAGGTCAAAAGCCATGCGGTGACGCAGAATTCTATATCGCCTGTAGCGCCAGCGGCCGCGTCGCAACCTGTAGCGCCTTCGTCCAGCGCAGCGGCGACGCCGACCGCTACCGCAACTACGGCAAGCGAGACCTCGCATACGGAAACACCCGTGAAGGGCGAGAGCAAAGCTCCCGAGAAGTCTGGGGAAAAACCGTCCGAGAAAAGTTCGAAATCAGCCACCAACACCACGACCAAGGTGGAACAGGAAGTTGCCGTCGAAACGAAACCGGTATCTCCGGCACTAGTGGTGAAGAGCGGTTCGGAACCGAAAACGACAAAATCTACCGCGGATACGGCGCCTCCTGTGGTAGCGATGGCGGGTGGTGGATCGCTGCCCAACCTTACCGAGGATACAAATACCACCGCGCCCCGCTTACAGCACTTGAGCGTTTCGCAGGGCGTGTCGCAGGGACTGATTGTTAAGAAGGTTGCGCCGAACTATCCTTCGAGTGCACTTCGCATGCATGTTGAAGGGCCGGTGGAGTTGCTGGCGACGATTGCGAAATCCGGCAGCATCACATCGGTCAAAGTAATCAGCGGAGAGCCCATGCTGGCGCAGGCGGCACTGGATGCAGTCAAGCAGTGGAAATACCGGCCGTACCTGCTGAACGGCGAACCCGTCGAGATTCAGACGCAGATCACGATCAACTTCAAGCTTCCGAAATAACTGCCGGGCCCTTGAGCCTCTGGAATTCGCTGCGCTCAATGACATAGACCAGATGCGGGAGGTCTTTGTGCAGGGTCTCTTTCCAGATCTTCATTCCATTACGTTCGGCGACGCGACGGGACGGCAGATTGTCGGGACGAATCAGCGAAATCAGCTTTTTCACCGGGAAGGTCGAGAATCCGTAATCGCGGCAGGCGCGGGCGGCCTCGATGGCGAATCCCTGCTTCCAGCAATCGCGACGCAGGTGATATCCGATCTCCTTTTCCTGGACGCCATCGACGGGTTGGACGGTGATGCCGCAATCGCCGATGAGTTCGCCCGAGGATTTCAGGATCATCGCCCAGAGTCCGTGTCCGTGCGCGGTGTAGCGGCGCCGGTTGCGGGCAATCCATTCCTCGACGCCGTGGCGATCGAACGGATCCGGATAGTACTTCATCGTTTCTGCGTCGGAGATGATGCGAGCCAGGTCGTCGATATCGTCAGCAACAAATTCGCGCAAAATCAGCCGCTGAGTTTCCAGGATTTGTTTGGACATAAGCACGGTCTACAACCGATTTTATGTGATACCGGGCGCAGATATAATCGGCGCGATGCCTTCTGGAACGAAAGAAGCCGAAAAGAAGATTGAAGCGCTGCGCGAGGAGATTCGCCGCCACGAACATCTTTACTACGTTCTGGATCAGCCGGAGATCAGCGACCCGGAGTTCGACAAGCTGATGCAGCAGTTGCAACAGCTTGAGGCTGAGCATCCCGTGCTGATCACGCCCGACTCTCCGACGCAACGGGTTGGGGGCAAGCCGCGCGAAGGATTCGTCAAGGTGCGGCATTCGTCTCCGATGCTGTCGCTCGACAACACCTATAACGAGGAAGAGCTGCGCGCGTGGGAGCGGCGGGTTCACGAGCTGAGCGGGCGAAAAGACGTGGATTACGTATGCGAGCTGAAACTGGATGGCATGTCGCTGTCGCTGGGCTATAGCGGCGGGCAACTGGAACGCGGCATCACGCGCGGCGATGGGACGGTGGGCGAAGATGTGACCTTGAACGTGCGCACGGTGCGCTCGGTCCCGCTGTCGGTTGCGAAAGAGAAGTTAAAGAAGGCGGGAATTCCGGCGGATTTTGAGGTTCGCGGGGAACTGCTGATGCCGATTGCGTCATTCAAAAGAATGAATGACGAGCGCGAGGCGAAAGGGTTGTCGGTGTTCGCGAATCCGCGCAATGCGACGGCGGGCACCGTGCGGCAGCTGGAATCGAAAGTGACGGCGCAACGCCGGCTCGACTACTTCGCTTACATGCTGCTGCAAAACGGGCGCACCTACTTTGACCGGCATTCGAAAACGATGGATGCGCTTGAGGCCGCGGGGTTCAAAGTCAATCCGCACCGCAAGCTCGTGCATAGCATGGAGGAAGTCTGGGCGTTTATCCGGCAATGGGAGGCTAAGCGCGAGACGCTGCCCTACGAAATTGACGGGATCGTGGTGAAAGTCGACCGCACCGCGCTGCAGGATGAACTGGGGTTTACCGGCAAGGCTCCGCGGTGGGCGATCGCGTATAAATACGCCGCGCGCGCAGGCATCACGCAACTGGAAGACATTCGCGTGCAGGTGGGACGCACAGGAAAACTAACGCCGGTGGCGATGCTGGCTCCGGTCGCGATCGGCGGCACAACCGTGCGCAATGCGACGCTGCACAACATGGACGAAATCGAGCGGCTGGGGGTGAAGATCGGCGACTGGGTGCAGGTGGAGCGCGGCGGCGATGTCATCCCGAAAGTCGCGAAAGTGATCGACGACAAAGATCATCCGCGGGGCACACGCGGGTTCCACATGCCGCAGAAATGCCCGGAGTGCGGCACGCCGGTGGTGCGTACCGAAGGAGAGGTGGACTATCGCTGCGTGAATGCGAATTGCCCGGCGAAGTTGCGGGAGACGATTCTGCATTTTGCCTCGCGCGGCGTGATGAACATCGAAGGCATGGGCGACGCACTGGTGAACCAACTCACCGAGCACGGTCTGGTCAAAAATGTGGCTGATATCTATGGGCTCAAAAAGGACGACCTGCTGCGTCTGGAACGGTTTGCCGACAAATCGGCGCAGAACATCATCGATGAAATCGAGAACTCGAAGCAGCTGCCGCTGGAGCGCGTCATCTTCGGGCTTGGCATCCGCATGGTAGGAGAGCGCACCGCGCAATTTCTGGCCGAGCACTTTGGATCGATGGAAGCGCTGGAAAAAGCCAGCGTTGAAGAGTTGCAGGACGTGGGCGAGGTCGGACCAAAGATCGCAGAGAGCATCGCCGAATTCTTCAGCATCGAGGCGAATCAGGAATTAGTCAAGCGCCTGCGCAAAGCTGGACTCACGATGCGCGGCGAGAAAAAAGAACGTGGGACGAAGCTCGCGGGCAAAACCTTCGTCCTGACCGGAACGCTGGCGAAATATTCCCGCGACGAGGCCAAGAAGCTGATCGAAGATGCCGGCGGCAAAGTGACGGGATCGGTCAGCAAGAAAACCGACTACGTGGTGGCCGGTACGGACGCGGGGTCGAAGCTGGATAAGGCGCGGGAGCTGGGAGTGGCCGTGATCGATGAAGGGGAGATGGAAAGGCTGGCAGGGTGAGCTGCTAGAATCTCGCGCATGAATCCCACACGCAGATTCATCCAGACCGTACGCATCTGCATGATAGTGAGCGTAGTGTTCTATGTATGGATTATTTTCAAGACGCCATCTTCTGCAAAGCCAAACCCGACGCTGTTATATGCCATTACGGCGGTTGCAGTTGCAATTGTTGCCGTGCTCTTTGTTTTCCGGCGGATGTTCGTTGCAAGGACGGAGGCATCGCTGACTGAACAGCCGGATGATCCGAAACTCCTGTTACGTTTGCGGCAGGGCTATGTGGTGACCTACGCATTAAGTGAGTCAATTGTGCTTTATGGTGTGGTGCTTCACTTCGTTGGCTTTCGTTCGTCGCAGGTGATCCCCTTTTTTATTGCGGGTTTTCTGTTGATGTCTTTCTTGCGACCAAAGCCAATGAATCGTGAATTCCCCGCAGTTACAAGCTGAGTCTTATCTTTTCATCGCCGCGGTCATTCGTTTCCAGGTCTCATCCAGCGTTTCGGGCAGAACGCGGGTTTCGCCGACGACCGAAACGAAATTCGCATCGGCGACCCAGCGCGGCAGGACGTGCATGTGAATGTGTCCGGCGATGCCGGCTCCGGCAGCTTTGCCGATGTTCATCCCCAGATTGACGCCGTCGGGCTGGTAGAGCTGGCGCAGCACATCTTCCATCTTCTGGGAGAGGGCCATCATTTCTCCGGCCGCATCCGCTGGCAGCTTGCGCAGTTCGTCCAGGTGAGCGTAGGGCACGATCATCACGTGTCCCGGCGTGTAGGGAAACATATTCAGAACGACGAAGCAGTGCTGGCCGCGGTGCACGATGAACGTTTTGGAATCGTCAGTGCTCTTGGCGGCTTCGCAGAAAACGCATCCTGCGGCCTTTTCGGAATTCGACACGTAGGCATAACGCCAGGGAGTCCAGAGATAGTCCATTGCGAGGAGCGTAGCAGAAGCGGGCGCGCAGGGGAAAGCGGCGATCCCGCCGGAGGGTTGAGTCGGCGGTTAGTCTTTCAAGGGGACGACCGCACTGCCATCGCGGCAGAACGTGGCCACGCGCTGCAGGTTTCCGGTGGCGCCTGGCACAACCATGACCGGGCCGTAGCAGTAGACGGCGTGTCCGGTGGCGGCCAGGTACCAGCGGCCGGAAGTGGCGCGTTTGGTGAGTTGTCCTGTGGGCTGGCGAGGAGCCGGAGGCGCGAGCCACGGCATCGGCAAACTTAACAACAAGGCTAGGGTCAGGGCCTTCATCTTGCACTTCCACCGTTGGCTCGCGGCCCACGGTTTTTATTTGAACTTTTAATCCGCTCTCGGCTTTCCCGAGAGGTGCTGCTATCCGCCATTCAGAACATCCACAGAACCGGGGTGGCGGGGTTAGATCGTTTTTACGGCTCGCATTACGTTGTTGATGTCAGATGCCGGACGTTGGATCGAGGGTTTCTCTAATTTTTGCTGATGCTGCTGCGGACCTGCCTGGGACGACGGGTTACTGCCTTGCATTGATGGAGCCTGGGTTGACGGAGCTTGTGCATAGGGACTTGGCGCGTTCGGAGAACGGAACGCGTGGCCTCTCTGTTGAATCGCCTGGGACTTGATGGCCGAGAGTTCGACGCTGTCGCGGAAGAGGTCGCGAAGCACGGCACGCTGATTCTCGATGGTGGCCCCTTGCTCAATGATGAGCATGGTCATGAGCGCGTAGGAGATGAGAAACAGAACCGTGAGAAGCGGCAGAAGCGTGCGCTTTTTGGGAGCGGGGGCGACGGCGGTTTCGGCGTTCTCGAACAGTGTGGTCAATTGGCCCTCTTGATCTGCCATGCTTTCGGCAGCTACCGGGAGAAGTGCAGTCGGAACGCCAGATGGAAGGATTGCGGCAAGTGCAACAAATCAGGGGTGTTATGGCATTTGTGGGGGGTTAGCGAAGGGAGGGAAAGTGCAACTCAATGCACATAAAAGTAACCGGGCTTAAGTCCCAGAGCGGCCGAAAGCCGCACTGGGAGCCGATTAAGCCGGGACGGAGAGCAAAATGTTGCGGTTTTATTTTGCGCTGAGCACGAGCTTGGCGATGGTCGCCAGCTGCATGTTCGAGGTGCCCTCGTAGATCTTGCCGATCTTGGCATCGCGCCAGTATTTTTCGACTGGGTAGTCTTTCGTGAATCCGTATCCGCCGTAGATTTCGATAGCGAGCGAGGTGACCCGTTCGGCGACCTGCGAGGCGAACAGTTTCGTCATGGCAGCTTCTTTCACGAAATTTACTTTGGCATCTTTCATGCGAGCAGCGTTGTAGACCATCAGACGGGCAGCTTCGATTTCGGTGGCCATCTGTGCGATCTGGAATTGTATGCCCTGGTATTCGGAGATGGGCTTCCCAAATTGCTTACGCTCCTGCGCATAGCGGCTGGCGAATTCCCATGCGCCGCGGGCGACACCAATCATCTGGGCGCCGATGCCGATGCGGCCTTCGTTGAGGGTCTCAATGGCGATCTTGTATCCCTTGCCGGGTTCCCCAATGACATTCTCTTTCGGGACGCGGCAATCCTCAAGAATGAGCTCACAGGTGGAAGAAGCGCGGATGCCGAGCTTGTCTTCTTTCTTGCCGACGGTGAATCCAGGGAAATCTTTTTCGATGATGAAGGCGGTAATGCCTTTATATCCGGCAGAGGGATCGAGAGTGGCAAACAGGACGAATAGTCCGGCTTCCTTGCCGTTGGTGATCCACAGCTTGCGACCGTTCAGAACGTAGTCACTGCCTTTCTGGACAGCGCGGGTCTGGAGCGCGAAGGCGTCCGAACCTGATCCGGCTTCGCTGAGGGCGTAAGCTCCGACGAGCTCGGTCGCCATACGCGGCAGGTATCGCTTTTTCTGATCTTCATTGCCCCAGCGCAACAGGGCGTTGTTGACGAGCGTGTTCTGCACATCGACGATCACGCCGGCGGAGGCATCGACCCGAGAAAGCTCTTCCACGGCCAGAATGGCTTCGAAGAACTTGGCGCCGCTGCCGCCGTACTGCTCGGGGATCTCAATTCCCATGAGACCGAGTTGGAAGAATTCATGGACGAGGCTTTTCTCGAATACGGCCTTCTCGTCCATTTCTTTGGCCAGCGGACGAACTTTTTCGTCGGCGAACTGGCGAATGTTATCGCGAAACAGGATCTCGTCTTCAGTCAGGGTTGTCAGCGGAGCAGGAATGACAGCTTGCAGAGTTTCAGGCATGAGGGCACCTTCAGCGGGAGAATTAGCGCAAACCCTGAATTTTAGCACCGCCAAGCAGGTTTACGAGTTCGGGGAGGCAGGGGTGATAGGAGAACTAAGGGGAGACTACGAGGGACGGGAGTACACCACTTTCAGGCGATCGGCTTGCAGGATCCGCTGAATCTGGGTGCGGGCATGGAGCGACCACGGGCCGGTGGTGTCGAGTTTCACGTAGGCGTTCCAGTGGCGGAGCGCCTTGCGCGGTTCCCGGAGCTTTTCGTAAGCCAAGGCCAGATTGTAGTGTGCATCGGCGTAGGTGGGGGCGAGTTGGAGGGCGGTCTTGTAAATCTCAACCGCTTCCTGAACGCGTCCGGTTTCATCGAGCACATTTCCGAGATCGAAGTAGGCGAGAGCATATCTCGGATCGGCGTCAATGGCGTCGCGGTAATGCTTCTCGGCGGAAACAAAATCCTGCCGGTTGTAATACAGAGTGCCCAGGTTGATATGGGCGGCGGGATGCTTCCGCTCCAGGTCCAGCACTTTCTGGTAGGCCGCGATAGCCTCGGCGTGTGTTTCCGGATTCTCTTCGAGGGCGATGCCGCGGGCGAACCAGAGAGCAACCTCATCTTCACTCGGACCCGGTGTGGGTCCGGGCGCCGGGGCGCTGGAAACAATTTTTTCCTGGACGCTGAAATCCATTACGAATTGCCCGGCGATAGGCTCGAACAGCTTGCCATCGTGGCGGAATGCGACGCGGTGCTTGGAGGTGGAAGAGGCTCCCGCTTCGACCAGCGGTTTTTCGAGTCCGGCAGCTTGCTTACGCATGGCTTCGAGAGATTGCCGGATCACAGCAGGGCGAACGCTCATAGCGCAGAGGTCCCGAATTTTTTTGATCTCCAGCAAACCGGCGAAGGAGTAGGTTTCGGAGAAAGTCACCAGACCGGCCCGCTCCCAGTTGTTTAACTGGCGCGGACTAAGGTGAAGAATCCTGATTAGATCCGCTCTACTGTACACAATGAAGACCGGCGCCTGCGGCGTCCTCAAGAACGTCCCGCGCCATTATCTGAAAAGTGCAGGCCTTCCCGCAACTGGAATTCGTGTGGAAAGCTGTGGAGAACCCAATTAATTCACATGCAGCGAAAGTGGTGCAATGTCGCGATTCGAGCCAGCATGAGGGAGTCTGAGCCGTCGAGTTTGCGGCTCCAGAGTTAAGCGGGCACCATGGCTGACTGATACTCCTCGTAAGAGCCCTTGAAATCGGTCAGCTTGTGGTCCGTTTCGAAGTGCCAGATGCGGGTGGCGACTTCGTCGATCAGATCGTGGTCGTGGGTTACCAGCAAGACCGTTCCCTGGTAGCGCTGCAGAGCGATATTTAAGGCATTGATGGACTCGAGGTCGAGGTGGTTGGTCGGCTCATCCAGCACGAGAACATTGGGTTTCTGCAGCATCAGCTTGCAGAAGAGCAGGCGCGCCGCTTCTCCTCCGGAAAGCACGTTGGTGGATTTCGCGGCTTCGTCGCGGGCGAAAAGCATTTGTCCGAGGATGCCTCGAATCTCTTCGGTCACCGCGGAGGGGTCCCATTGATGCAGCCATTCGAGAACCGTAGTTCCGTTTTCAATGAGACTGCGATGGTCCTGCGCAAAGTAGCCAACCGATGCTTCGTGTCCCCAGATCACCTTGCCGCTATCGAGGAGCGGTCCACCGTAGCCGCTGGTTTTGCGGAGTTCCGATTCGGGAATGGTCGGCGAATTTGCCAGCAGCGCGTTCAGGAGCGTGGTCTTTCCGGCTCCATTGCGACCGAGGAGAGCGATTTTTTCGCCGCGACCGATACTCGCCGTAAAATCGCGAATCACCCGATTGTCTCCATATGCTTTGCCAAGGTGCTCAATTTCGAGGATGTGCTTTCCCGAAGGCCGCTTCTGCTCGAATTTGATGAAGGGCCGCTGAATGTTCGACTTTGCCAGTTCGGTCACCTGCAGCCGTTCGACTTCCTTGCGGCGGGACTGTACCTGGCTGGACCGGGTTCCGGCCGCGAAGCGGGCGATGAATTCGTTCAACTGCGCGATCTTTTTCTCACGTTGGGCATTCTGCGATTCGATCTGCGATCGCACCTGCGTCTTTGCCATGACCATATCGTCGTAGCTGCCGGTATAGGTGATGATCGTTTGGTAGTCGATATCGGCGATGTGCGTACAAACGCTGTTCAGAAAATGGCGATCGTGGGAAATCACGATCACGACACCGTCGTAGTTATTCAGAAATCCCTGCAGCCAGTGAATCGAATCAAGATCGAGGTGGTTCGTGGGTTCGTCGAGCAGCAGCGCCTGGGGATGACCAAAGAGCGCCTGGGCAAGGAGTATGCGGACTTTCTGACCGCCTTGGAGCTCACCCATTTTGCGCGTGTGCAGTTCCTCGGGAATGTCAAGGCCTTGCAGCAGAATCGCCGCGTCGCTCTCGGCGGAGTAGCCGTCTTCTTCACCTACGATGCCTTCGAGTTCGCCCAGCTTCATGCCGTCTTCGTCGGACATGTCATGCTTGGCGTAGATGGCATCGCGCTCCTGGAGAGCCGCCCAGAGGCGTTTGTTGCCCATGATGACCGTGTCGAGTACGCCGTAGGGGTCGAAAGCGAACTGGTCCTGACTGAGGACCCCGAGCTTCCGCGGGCGCACGACGCTGCCCTTTTGCGGTTCGAGCTCTCCGCTTAGCAAGTTCATGAAGGTGGATTTGCCTGCACCATTAGGGCCGGTCAGACCGTAGCGGCGTCCGGGCGAGAACGCGGTAGAGACTTCTTCAAACAGAACTTTGGCGCCGTAGCGCATGGATACATTGCTGACTGAAAGCATTTTTGATTTTCTTCAGGAACTGCGGGAAATTCCGCCAAGACGGTGCGCAGCTGGTAGTTTATAGGATAGCACGGCCAGCGGGACTGGAGCCCATCCGAGATATACGATCGCAGGCGAACTGAGTTATTGCGGGGTGAGGGTTTCGTCGATCACGACCTTGCCGTCCTTGTCGGCAGTGACGACGCGATGGATGGGAGCGTATCCACTCATGGTGATGTCGACCACATAGTTGCCGGGATCGAGCGTCACCTGAACGGGGGTGTCTTTCCCGATCATGTGCTGGTTGATCGCTACTTCCGCACCCTTGGGCTGAGTGCGAATACTAATCGTAGCCTCGCCAGCGGGATTGCGGTCGCGGCCGAACAGCCGCTTCATCTTGCCGACAGTGTGAATGCTGTCGACATTGCCAAGATTGCGCAGCGCCGGCGAGATGGCGACTGTTTGCCCGGGGACGAACTGCGCGCTCGTGGTTTCGTCGATGTATCCCATCTTGCGGACCAGGACGATGTGCTGGCCTTTATCGACGCTGACTTGCGCCGGGGTGAGCTTGCCGGTGTCGCGTCCGTCAACGAAGATGCTGGCGCCGGCTGGGGAACTGGTGACGGAGAGCATGGCCATCAGCTGCGAGAGATGGACGACAATATCGGACTTGCTGGCGGAGGCGACAGTGATCGTACGCGAATCGGTGCTATATCCGGCCTTGGTGACAACGAGGGAGTGCTGGCCGGGTTCGAGACTGGAAATCTGCAGCGGAGTGACCCAAGTGGGATCACTTTGGCCATCGATGCGAACTTGAGCGCCGGAGGGATTGGATTCGACCACCATCTGTCCGGGGATAAGGACGGGAGCAGCGGCTTTGGATGACTTTTTGTGGCGCAGGTGTGCGCTGCTGGCATGAAGGTTGCGAGTTGGCGCGGCGACTTCGGGAGCAGGAGCCTGGGCAGCAGGCTGCTCGGCAACGGCAGGCGGCGGGGCAGGGACCGGCGCCGGTGCGGGCGCGGCCTGGACGGGCTGTGCCGGTTGCACCGCAGGTTGAGCGGCAGGCTGAGAAGTGCTCGCGCTGAAATCGTCGTCGCTGCTGGTACTGTGAATACGAAACATGACCATGATCGCGATGATGACGATGATGACTAGAGCTCCGGCAATGGAATACAGCATGAGCTGCGGCGGAACGCTTTTGATTTCCTTGATGGCTTTTTGCGCGGCTTCGCGAGGCTGAATCTTGGGCTTGCTTTCAACTTCATGCTTTCCGGTAAAGACGGTTGGAGCGGGAGGTGCAGCCGGCTCGGAGTCAGGCTCGGGAGCAGGCGGAGGCACCGGCGCGATATAGACTTCTTTCAGCGGAGGCAGCTCGCTGATATCAGAGAAACTGGCGCGGGTGGTAGTCGCTGGGCCGCCTCCGGCCATCATGGGATCGACGGTAATTCTGGGCGACGGAGCGCTTTCCGGCGAGAAAGTTTCGACTTCCGGTTCCACGGTCGCGGCTGACATGGAGGCAGAGGGCGCGTCTGCGGCAGTGACGTCGAATTTGGCGAGTAGGGCGGATTTGGGAGCGGCACTGGCCACAGCACCAACGGAGGCAGCTGCAGCCTTTGCTTTGGTGGCGGCGGGAGCTGCAGGCGGCTTTTTTACTTCGGGCTGAACAGCGACTGGCGGTTTTTCTGCGGCAGGACGCGGGCTCGGCGCAGGCGCGGCAAATTTCGTCTGGGCCGAAGCCGCTGGAGCTACGGGAGCTTTCGGGACCGCTGGAGCGGGCTTAGCCTGAGGTCTGGATTCCTTGCACTTTTCCAAGTCATCTAGAAGTTCACGGCCGCTCTGATAACGCTGCGCCGGATCTTTCGAAATGGCCTTCAGAATCAATTGGCTGAGCAAAGGGTGAACTTTGGCGTTCAGCTGGAGGGGAGGCAGCGGGGCCGCTTCCGCAATGGCGTGGCGCAAAGAATCGAGGTCTGGTCCATCAAAGGCCCGGTGGTCAGTGACCATCTCGTAGAACATCGCGCCGAGAGAGAACAGGTTCGAACGGGCATCCACGGCTTCGCCGTTGAGCTGCTCGGGCGACATGTAGTAAACGAAAGACGGAACAGGACCCGCCCCGCGCTGGAAGAACTTGCCGACGCTGGAAATGCCGAAGCTGAGGATTTTGACGGTGCCATCCCAGCCGCACATGATTTTTGAGGGCTCGAGGCTGTAATGAAATGCGTTCTGGGAATGGGCGTAATCGAGTCCGCTGCAGACCTGGCGGCTGATATCGAGCAGATCCCAGATGGAGAATCCTTCTTTGCGCTCGAGCATGGTGGCGATGCTGTTGCCCTGGATATATTCCATGGCGGCGCAGAATTGGCCCTCGATCTCGCCGGCGCCAAAGACGGATGCAATGTTGGAGTTGGTCAGGTTCTTGGTGCTTTCGGCTTCGTCGAGTAAAGCTTTTTCCAGTTCGGTGGATTCCTCGCCGAAAGCTTTCAGCTGAATTGCTTTGAGGGCAATGGTCTGGCCGCCGGGGTCGTTTGCCTTGTAAACAGCGCCGAACGGGGACTTTGCCAGTTCGCTCAAAATTTCAAAGTGGCCGATCTTCGTGAGCATTGCGTATCCAACCTCAACTGCGAATTCGGTGTCTGAGGACCTCGCTTAATGCGTGCGGATTCAGCGCAGGGTAACGTCAGGATAATCCTGTGTTGTAAAAGCTTCGAGTTACCGAAGTCACTGAAAATGAAGGGGCTGAGGGGTTGAAAGAAGCGGGAGGAAGTAGACGTCAAATTCCTATTAACTGCTGTATGGCGTGCCTTTGTCTGACAATTGTCACCTGGGTGCGGTGACGATCTCCACTATTCATCCGGGAGAAACGAAAAGAGCATAAAAAGGGAGTGGGGAACCGGATAGAGAGCAAAATCGTAGTTTCGTATGGTTGTTGGGGCGGAAGGGTTCGTTTATTCTGGCGATAATCGGGAATTGCCTGGCTCCGCAATCGTTCACCAGTTAACGGCCCCTGCTTTGGAGTTTCAATGACGCTGACCCGGTTTGTCACCAAAAACGCGTTTCGCAATAAGCGGCGCAGCATCCTGACAGTGCTCAGCATCGCGTTCTCTCTGCTTCTGCTCACGCTGATGATGACGATATGGCGGGGCTTCTATCTGGACCAGGGCAGCGCGGAATCATCGGAGCGGCTGGTGGTGCGACATCGCGTGTCGCTGACGTTCAGCTTGCCGAGTTACTACCGGGAGAAGATTCGCGCGATTCCGGGAGTGGTGGCAGTCGTCCCGGTTTCGTGGTTTGGGGGAATCTACAAAGATCAGAAGCCGGAGAACTTTTTCGCGCAGTTTGGCACGGATCCCGACGAATTCTTCAACGTTTTCCGGGACATTCAGATTCCCGAGGACCAAGTCAAGGCATGGCAACGGGACCGGCAGGGCGTGATCGTCGACGACACCCTGGCCAAGAAGTACGGGTGGAAGCTCGGTGACCGCATTGTTTTGCAGGGGGCGATTTATCCGGTCAATCTTGAGCTTTATGTGCGGGGAATTTTCCATTCGCAGCCAGACAACAAATCGGTGTACTTCAATACGAAGTATGTCGAGGAAGCAGTGTCGTGGTTCAAAGGTCAGGCGGGAACGTTCAGTATTCTGGCGGCGTCTCCGAAAGATGTGAGCAGGATCGCGAGCAGCGTGGATGAAATGTTCCGCAATTCACCGCAGCCGACCAAGACGGAGAGCGAGAAGGCATTTGGGCTGGAGTTCGTGGCCATGCTGGGCAACGTGAAGGCGTTCATTCTGAGCATCTGCGGGGCGGTAGTATTTGCCACGTTGCTGGTTTCGGCCAATACGATGGCAATGTCGATTCGGGAACGGACCCGCGAGGTTGCCGTGCTGAAAACGCTGGGATTCACGCGACGAACGGTGTTGGGCTTATTTGTTGGGGAGGCCGTGGCGGTGGCACTGGTGGGAGGGCTGATCGGGTTCGGCCTGGGCTGGCTGCTTATCACTGCGATTACCCACTCGCCGCAATTTGTTTCGTTTTTCCCAATGAAGGTGACGCTGCCCATGTGGGCGGCGGCGATGTTTGTTGCGGGATGCGTAGGATTCGTGAGCGCAATCATTCCGTCATATCACGCTTCGCGTTTCGACATCGTGGAAGGATTACGGCACATTGGTTGAACGATGACTTTAGGCAGCTTTGTGGTGCGCAACACGTTTCGGAACAAGCGGCGCAGCATTCTCACCATGCTGAGCATCGGCTTTTCTCTGCTGCTGCTGACGCTGATGATTGCGGTCTGGCGGGCGTTCTACATCGACCAGGTAGCTCCGGCGGCGGCCCAGCGCGTGATTATCCGGCACAAAGTCTCGCTGGCCTTTTTGCTGCCGGGCTATTACCGGGAAAAAATCCGTGCAGTTCCCGGAGTGGTCGCGGTCGTTCCGATGACATGGTTTGGCGGTAAATACAAAGATGACCGACCGGAGAATTTCTTCGCGCAGATCGCTACTGACCCGGATGAATATCTAAAAGTCGCTTCGGACAAGATCGTTCCGCCGGATCAATTGCTGGCGTGGCAGCGCGACCGCGCCGGAGCGATGGTTGACATCACACTCGCCAAGAAATACGGGTGGAAGATAGGTGACAAGGTCTTTATCCAGGGGACGATTTTCCCGGTGAATCTTGAGTTGACGATCCGGGCGATCTATCACCGAGATCCTCCGCAGAACGCGCTGTACTTCAACACGAAATACATCGAAGAGGCAGTGAACTGGTTCAAGGGCAAAGCGGACTGGTATGCGGCTATGGTGGATTCGCCGCTAGACGTAGCGCGCGTCTCGGGTGAGATTGATGACATGTTCCGCAGTTCGCCGCTGCCGACCAAGACGGAGAGCGAAAAGGCGTTTCAGTTGGGATTTGTGGCAAGTCTGGGGAATGTGAAGGCATTCATCCTGGGAATTTGCGGGGCGGTGGTGTTCACCATTCTGCTGGTTTCGGCGAACACGATGGCGATGTCAACCCGGGGAAGAACGCGGGAAATCGCGCTGCTGAAGACACTGGGATTCACGCAGCGAAGTGTCCTGTCGTTGTTTGTCTGCGAAGCGGTGGCCCTGGCGCTGATTGGCGGGATCTGCGGGGTGTTGGTGGCATGGCCGGTGATCCATGGAATGACGGCGAAGTTCGTAGCGCTGGGCGTGCCGCTGAGTATGACGATCACGTGGCCGACGGTTGCACTGGCGATGATGATAGCGGGGAGCATGGGGCTGATCAGCGGCTTCGTGCCGGCATATAAAGCGTCGCGGCTGAACATTGTGGAGGGGTTGCGCCACATCGGGTGAGTTGAGAGTGAGTATGGCAATTCCGATCAGTTACAACTTTCGCAATTTGAGGCTTCGAAAAGGGCTGACGATCATGACGGCGCTGGGCATCGCGCTGACGGTGACGACGGCGATTTTCCTAATGGCGCTGCTGGCGGGATTGAACCGGGCGTTCGTGAGCAGTGGGAATCCGCTGAATGTTCTGGTGATGCGCAAAGGATCAGAGGCGGAGCTTTCCGGGGGATTTGATGCGTCGCTGTTCCCGGTTCTCAAGACCTTGCCCGGCATTGCGAAAGATAAGAATGGCGAGCCCATGGTTTCCGGGGAATGGGTGGTGGTGATTGTGCTGCCGCGCAAGGATGGCACTGGCGAAGTGAATGTCACAGTTCGCGGCATGATGCCGGATGGACTGGAAATGCGGCAAACGCCCGGACCGAATGGCCATCCGGGGGTAAAGCTGATTGCGGGGCGTTGGTTCAATACGGGCCAGCGCGAGGTGGTGGTGAGCAAGTCGATTCGGGACCGCTTCTCGCATGCCAATGTGGGAGACACGCTGGAGTTCGGCAAAGGCGCGTGGAGGATAGTTGGCGTGTTCGATGCGGGAGGTTCGGCGTATGAATCGGAGATCTGGGGCGATGTAAATCAGATGGCATCGGACTTCGACCGGCAGGGCGGCTACGCCTCTGCGTATCTGCGGGCGACGGATCCGATTTCGGCACAGGCTTTGACGAAGCGCGTGAGCGACGATCAGCGGCTGAAACTCGACGGCATGCTGGAGACGGACTATTACGCCAAGCAAACGAGTTCGGGCGCGCCGATTAAATACATTGGAATCGTCGTGGCGATCATCATGGCGATTGGATCGAGTTTCGCGGCGATGAATACGATGTATGCGGCGGTGGCGTATCGGGGGCGGGAAATCGCGACGCTGCGCGTGATCGGATTCAGCCGTCCGTCAATCTTGATTTCGTTTGTGCTGGAGTCGTTGATGCTGGCATTGCTGGGAGCGGCCCTCGGAATTCTGCTGATGCTTCCCTTCAACGGCATGCAGACAGGAACGTCAAACGCGGTGACATTCAGCGAAGTGGTCTTCAGCTTACAGATCACGCCAATCGTAGCCGCGGCTGCGATTGGATTCGCGTTGATTATGGGGCTATTCGGAGGGCTGGCTCCGGCATGGCATGCCGCGAGGCAAAACATACTTACCGCTTTGCGGAGTTAACAAGAAAGAGTCTGGGTTTGCAAGATTATGCCGATTGACGCGAAACACAGCGATTTAGAAAGCCTGCGGATCGACCGCTCGCAGCGCAACGGAGGCGACGAAGGATCGCCGTGGGCACGGCGCTACATCGTGATTGGAATCGCGCTGGTTGCGCTGGTGAGCATCTCAATGCTGGCCTACCGTTTGTTCGCTTCCAATGATCCGGTAGTGGAAGTGGCGCGCGCGACGGCGCAAACGAACGGCGCGGATGATGTGGTGCTGTCGGCGACGGGATACATCGTGGCCCATCACACGATCAACGTGAACTCGAAAGTGACGGGGCGCGTGGACTGGATTGGCGTGGAAAAGGGCGACAAAGTGAAACAAGGGCAGGTTCTGGTGCGGCTGGAAGACGAGGAGTTCCGGGCGGCATACGAACAGGCCAAGGGCGGCGTGGAGTCGGCGAAGGCTTACCTGGAGGAGTTGCAGCACGGATCGCGTCCGGAAGAAATCGCACAAGCACAACACAATCTGGATGAGGCGCAGGCCACGCTGGCCAATGACAAATTCACGCTGAACCGCACGAAGGAGTTGGCAGCGAGCGGTGTCGTATCGAAGCAGAACCTTGACGACGCGACGGCGAAATTCGAAGCCGACCAGCAGAAGGTGAATTCGCTGCAAAAAGCCTTTCAGCTGTCGAAGCTGGGGCCGCGGCAGGAGGAGATCGCCCGTGCACAAGGAGCTTTGCTGCAGGCGCAGGGGCAACTGGACTATGCGAAGTCGCAACTGGAGGCCACGGTGATTCGTGCGCCGGTCACGGGAACGATCCTGGATCGCACGGCGGAAAAGGGAGAATTGATCACGGCGCAGTTCGCCAGCGCGGCAGCTGGAGGTCCACAGGGATCAGTGGTTTCGCTGGCCGATCTGAATGATCTACAGGTGGAACTCGACATTGCGCAGGCAGATTTTGCGCGCCTGGGGCCGAAGCAAAAGGGGATCGTGACGGTCGACGCGTATCCGGATCGAAAATATCAGGGAGTGATTGCGCAGATTTCTCCGGAGGCGAACCGACAGAAAGCGACGGTCCAGGTAAAGGTTCAGGTGCTGGATCCGGATGCGTACCTGCGCCCGGAGATGAATGCCACGGTGAAGTTCCTGGCGGATAATGCGGGCAAGAGTTCCAGTGGGCAGAATGGCGTATTTGTTCCTGCGAGCGCGATTCGCGACCAGGATGGAAAGAAGATCGTGCTGATCGCATACGAGGGAAAAGCCGTGGCGCGCGACGTGCAAATTGTGAGTCAGAGAAGTGACGGAGCGCTGGTGAGCGGCCTGGTCGGCGGAGAGGACGTCATCACGAATGGGCCGGCGGATCTGAAGAATGGGCAATCCATTAAAGTGAAAGGGCAATCATGAGCACAGTCGCAGCGAACAACACCGCGACCGCAACCAAGGTCGTGCAAGTGCGCGGAGTAAGCAAAATCTTCAAGCGGGACTCATTTGAAGTGCGGGCTTTGGATGACGTTTCGATCGACATTGCCAAAGGAGAATTTCTTGCCCTGATGGGACCCTCCGGATCGGGCAAGACGACGCTGCTGAATATGATCGCGGCGATCGATCGTCCGACGAAAGGCGAGTTGCTGGTCGAGGGCGCCAATATTTTCAGATACGGCGATTCGCAAGTCGCGCACTGGCGGAATGAGCATATCGGTTATGTATTCCAGACGTTCAATCTGATTCCGGTGCTGACAGCGTTTGAAAACGTGGAACTGCCGCTGCTTTTGACCAAACTGAGCCAGCAACAGCGGCGCGATCACGTCATGACTGCGCTCAAGCTAGTAGGACTCGAAGAACGCGTCAATCATCTGCCCAAGCAACTTTCGGGAGGCCAGGAACAGAGAGTGGCGATTGCGCGAGCCATAGTGAGCGATCCGACGTTGTTGCTCGCGGACGAGCCCACGGGCGATCTGGATAGCCACTCGGCGACGGAAGTGCTGGAGATCCTGAAGCGTCTGAATGAAGACTTTCACAAGACGATCGTAATGGTGACGCACGATCCGCATGCGGCATCGTACGCGCACGTGATCCGGCATTTGGAAAAGGGCATGTTGCTTCCGCCGGAGTAGAGGGGAAGCAGGTCTCTCCACTCCGCATTCTCTTCCGTGAGCGGAAGAGAATGCTTCGGTCGAGATGACTATTGGGTCGAGATGAAAGCCCAAGATGTGAATTACGCTATACCGTGGAGATCGTCTGCGGCATTTGTTTGGCGGGATCTGACAAAGAATCCGAGATCCAGTGCCAGGCGCGGCGACCGTTTGCCAGGGTCACCGCTTTCGCCTCTCCGTAATCGACTAATCGATTCAGCACTGTGGTGACGGAGGCAATGGGATCCTTGTGCCGTGCCATCATCGCGGGATCTTTGGCATGGATCAGGTCGCAGACGTCGCGGGCGCTGAGCGAGCGCCCAGCTTCCATCAGGATGGTCCGACAGGTCTTAGTGAACCCGGGCTGGCGTCCGCTGCTCTTGCGGTCGATGAGTTCGAGCAGTTCGTCGTTGAGAATGCCGTCGCCAAACAGATTTGCCAATCCGGCGATGGTCTGCTTGATGGTGCCGATACGGCGCATGATCTCAGCGCGTTGCACGAGCAACTGACGCAACTCTTCATGAGCCTGGCGAACAACCTGCTCGACGTGACCATTGGAATAGCCGGATTGAAGTGCCGCCGAGCCGGAAGCGGCGTTCGTAAATTCCATAAAACCTCCCAGAACCAGTACCCAAGCGTCTGAACACACGTACGTCAACAGCACGCGTGTATCCCGACAGTTGTTATACGGATGAGGCTGCGCGGGTGTTCCGTGCCGCTTGCGTTCTGCAGATTAGACGGAAGAAGCCGAATTCGGTTACCTAGACAAAACAGTTGGGAAGGGGTGGGCGGAGGTTTATGATCTTAGGGAGCGTTTCAGCATCATTCAGTCATAGACACGGGCTTCAGTCCCGCGCATGCGGAGTTTCGCCATGTCCATCCCCCTGGTTGTAAACGGACGGTCTTATAGCCTCGAAGTCGACCCTCAAACCCCTCTTCTGACCGCGCTTCGCGAACATCTGGATCTTACGGGCAGCAAGTATGGTTGCGGCGAAGGCCTCTGCGGCGCGTGCACGGTGCTGGTGGAGGGAAAGGCGCAACGTTCGTGCGTCACCCCGGTGAGTTCGGTCCGCGGGAAAAAGATCACCACGATTGAAGGCCTGGCGCATGGGGATGACTTGCATCCCGTGCAGCAGGCGTTTCTGGATGAGGGCGCGATGCAATGCGCGTTCTGCACCTCGGGGATGATCATGTCGGCGGTCAGCCTGCTCAACCGCAACCGCGAGCCCAGCGAGAAGCAGATCGTCGACGCGATGGATGGAAACGTGTGCCGATGCGGAACCCATACCCGTGTCATTGCGGCGATTCAGCGGGCGGGACGGCAGATGAGCGAAAGCAAGGAGACGCGGCGATGACGACGAAGAACATAGTTCGGGTCGATATTGAGCCCGAACGCTATGAACTTGCCGAGCGTCCCACATATTACTTTGACGTTGACCGGCGCGATTTCTTCAAGTTTCTGGGCGCCGGAGCGCTGGTTGTTTGCGCGCTGAAGTCTCCTGGATTGGGCCAGGAATCGGGGCGCGCGCACGGGCGGGGAGATGCGCTGCCCAACGATATCGCTTCGTGGTTGCAGGTAAGCGAGAACGGCCGGGTTACGGTCTACACAGGAAAAGTCGAGATCGGGCAGAACATTCGGACCTCGTTGTCGCAGGCGGTTTCGGAGGAATTGCACGTCCCGATCGAACGCATCGATCTGGTCATGGGCGATACGCAACTGACGCCGTTTGACATGGGCACGTTTGGCAGCCGCACGACGCCGACGATGAATTTGCAGTTACGCAAGGTATCGGGGGCCGCGCGCGATGTGTTGATCGCGATGGCCGCGAAGCAATGGAATACCGAGCCGGCAAAACTTGTAGCCGCGGATGGCAAGGTGGCGGATCCGGCGGGTAACCGTTCCATCGAATATGCGGAACTGGTGAAGGGAAAGCAACTGACAGCAACATTGCCGGCGGAAGATCCGCTGATTCCAGCGAGTGACTGGAAAGTGGCCGGTACATCCGTCCCGAAGGTGAACGGGCGCGATTTTGTCACCGGCAAGCACCGCTATCCGTCGGACCAGACATTGCCAGACATGTTGTATGGAAAGGTGCTGCGCCCGCCATCGTTCGGGGCGACGCTAGTATCGGCCGACACGCAAAAAGCGGAGCAAATGGGTGCGACCGTTGTGCGGGATGGCAATTTCGTTGGGGTAGCGGCTCCAACAACGGCGCAGGCAGAGACAGCGGTTGCGACGATCCAGGCGAAGTGGAATGAAGTATCGCAACCGTCGAATAAAGAACTGTTCGATTATCTGCGAGAGAATACGACCAACGGCAGCGATCCTACTGGCGATGGAGATCGATTCGAGAGTGGATCTGTCGACCAGGCATTTTCATCATCCTCACATACTCTAAAAGCTACGTACACGGTGCAATACATCGCGCATACGCCGCTGGAAACGCGTGCGGCATTGGCACAGTGGGATGCCGACCATCTGACAGTGTGGACAGGAACGCAGCGCCCATTCGGGGTTCGAGAGCAACTGGCCGAGGCATTTCATCTGCCGGAAGAAAAAATACGCGTGCTGATGCCCGACATGGGGTCGGGTTACGGCGGCAAGCATACGGGGGAGACGGCAGTTGAGGCGGCGAGGCTGGCCAGGGCGACGAGACATCCGGTGAAGGTCGTCTGGACGCGCGAAGAGGAATTCACATGGGCCTACTTCCGTCCCGCGGGAGTGATGGACGTAAAGAGCGCGGTCAACAGCGATGGCATGCTTACGGCTTGGGAGTTCCACAACTACAATTCCGGTTCAGCGGGGATTCGTCCCTACTATGAAATACCCAATCAACGAATCATTTTTCATCCAGTGAAATCGCCGCTCCGGCAAGGGTCGTATCGTGCGCTGGCGGCAACTGCCAATCATTTTGCGCGCGAGGCGCATATGGATGAAATCGCGCATTCGCTGAAGATGGATCCGCTGGAGTTCCGGTTGAAGAATTTGAAGAACGAACGGCTGCGAGCCGTGTTTGAAGCAGCAGCGAAGAAATTCGGATGGGGTAAGGCAAAAACCGGACCCGGGCAGGGGTACGGCATGGGCGGCGGGTACGAAAAGCTGGGGAATGTGGCCACGTTCGCGGAAGTTCATGTGGATCGCAAGTCGGGCGAAGTGAGGGTAAAGCGCGTGGTGACTGCATTTGAGTGCGGAGCGATCGTGAATCCCGACGGGCTCAAGAACCAGGTGGAAGGATCGAACATCCAGGGATTGGGCGGAGCGCTGTTCGAGGCTATTCAATTCAAAGATGGGAAGATTTTGAATGCGGCGCTTTCGGAATACAGAGTTCCCCGATTCAGCGATGTGCCGCAAATGGAGACCGTTCTGCTGGACCGTAAAGACCTTCCATCAGCGGGGGCGGGCGAATGTCCATTGGTTGGACTGGCTCCGGCGATCGGGAACGCCATTTTTGACGCTACGGGGGTGCGTTTACGGGCGCTGCCGCTGGTTCCGGACGGGCTTAAGGCAACGTAAACCGAGTACTCTGGTTCTATGAATAGGGGAAACGTCTGCCTTCAGGAACCTCCGGCGTTTGCCAGTGAGATTTCGGATAATTAGCATAGATATTCACAACAACCTGCTGTTTCCTGTGAACCTCGGCCTTTAATAAGGGAAGGGAGTAGTGTGGCTCATTCGAGAAGTATTCGGCATTGGTTGAGTGCAGTCTGCTGTGTGCTTGTGTTCGTGATATTCGGACGAGAGGCGGCACGGGCGGATGGGGCCTCATTTGATCTGATTGGGCCAAAGGTTGAGGTCCATGTGCAGCGCAACGGGAAGACGCTGCCGATCGCGGAAGTGCCGAACCTGCAGGGCGGCGACCGGCTATGGGTCCATGCCAATTTGCCCGACAGCCAATCAGTGCATTACTTAATGGTTATTGCGTTTTTGCGAGGTGCGACGAATCCGCCTCCGGACTCGTGGTTTACGAGGGTAGAAACCTGGACCAAACCGGCACATGCGGAGGGAGTTTTCGTGAATGTGCCGGCGGAAGCGGAAGAGGCGCTGGTATTTCTCGCTCCGGAAACCGGTGGCGCGTTCAACACTTTGAGAAGCGCCGTTCGGGGCAAGCCGGGATCGTTTGTGCGTGCCACCCAAGACTTGAATCAGGCCAGCCTGGACCGGTTACGGCTGGAGAAGTATCTGGACGTAATCCGCGAGTCTTCGATTGATGATCCGGAAAAACTGAAAGCGCACACCACGCTTCTGGCGCGCAGCCTAAACATCCGCGTGAACTCGGACTGCTTTGACAAGCCTGCGCCGCAACAAGTCTCGTGCCTTACGCAGAATCAGGATTCCCTGGTTCTGGATGATGCGCACAGCCAGTCAATGCTCGCGACACTCACCTCGGGTTCGGCCAGTGATCTGTTCGCACAGGTCAGCAATAGTCCCATGGCGCGAGGGGGATATTACAGCGCGTATGTGGGCGCCGTGGTGGACGTGGCACGCATTCTGGGCAGCGCGCACACGGCGCAGTATCAGTACATTCCGGCGCTCGGTTTGCCGACGAAGGACGAGTTGAATCTTCGTCTGAACAGTCCCCCTTCATTTCGCAATCCGAAGTCGGTGCTGGTGATTGGATTGCCTCCGGTACGACAGGCAGTAAATCCTCCGCTGCGGGCCGTGGATGCCACCCAGGTGTTCTGCATCGACAAGCCCGAACTTGTGCTTCCGGCCGAGGGCGCGCCACTCGTGTTTGCAACCGAGTTGGCTCGCAATTTTTTCCTGCATGTGGAGACCAAGTCGGGCGGTGGCGTGAATCTGCCCGCGACTCCGGATCCGCTCAAAGGTGGATTCATCATAGACACAGGCGTGATCCGCAAAGACAAAATGGACGGTGAGTTCAGAGGAGTTCTAAAAGGTGATTGGGGATTCCAGCCGTTCGAGGGTCCACGCTTCCGGTTTCGCAGCTCACGTTCTGGGCAATGGATTGTAGCGTCGAAAGATGCGAGCGCGCTGATTGTGGGGCGCGAAGATACGCTGCATTTGCAATCTGAAGATGCGTGCTGTGTAAGCGGGGTCGCGCTACGCGATGAAAAAGGCAAAGTGATCGATACAGAATGGAAAGTGGTTAAACCGGGGGAACTAGAGGTCAAGGTGCCGCTACAAAGTGCCACGGCAGGCGCAGTCACAATGATGGTGAGGAAGTTTCGGCTGGCGGATCCTGACGAAATTCCTCTGCACACGTACGCAGAGGCTGGCCGGCTGGATGCCTTTGACATCCATTCGGGCGACAGCGACGGAGTACTCAAGGGGACGAGACTGGATCAGGTGGTTGGGATCGAGGTGGATGGATTGCACTTTCTGCCGGGGACATTGAGTCGCGCTAATCAGGAAGACGAGCTGAAACTGGCCACAACAGATCCGGCAGCTGGCACTAAGCTACAACCCGGGGCGGCGATTGTCGTGCACGTCACGCTGAAAGACGGACGTTCACTGGATTTGAAATCCGCCGTCGAAGTGCCGCGTCCGCGACTGATGGTTTTGAGCAAGAGCGTGCTGACGGACCCGCTTACCGCATCGATCGTGCGCTTGAGCGACCAGGGGGAACTTCCACAGGATGGACGATTGAATTTCTTCCTGAAGACACAGGTTCCGGAAACATTTCCTCCGGCGGAAAAAGTGGAAGTCGCTACCGCGGACGAATCGTTCCGCGTGCTGCTCAGCATGAAGGATGGCAATCTGACGCTGCAGGATTCGAAGACAATCTTTGCTGTGCTGGACCCGATGAAACTGCTGGGACCGTCGGCATTTGGTCCGCTGAAATTTCGCCCCGTGAGCGCGGATGGTGTCAACGGCGATTGGCAGCCGCTGATCAACCTGGTAAGAATTCCAGAACTGAAGGCGGTGCATTGCATTCCAGCTCCGGAGAAGCAATGCACGTTGAGCGGGGACAAGCTTTTCCTGATCGATGCCGTCAGCAGTGATCCGGATTTCTCGAATGCTGTCACGGTGCCGGATGGGTATGTGGAGGAGACGTTAAATATCCCCTTTCCCAAGGGAAAGACGCTTTACCTGAAGCTGCGAGACGATCCGGCTATAGTCAATACGGCGACCTTGCCGGTAGAGACGGAGGAATCTGTCCAATAGGCCTTATCCGGCTCGGAATAGCCGCGCTTTCAAGGCGCTATTGCATCAAAACCAAGCATGATTTCTTCGGTTGACGAGTTTCTGCTGCTGCTGAAGAAGTGGAAGTCGGAAACGGCCCACGTTCGGCTGATTGCGTCCTTCAATGAGCCGGGTGGGGAGGCGTGTCGTGGCATCCTGCGGCTGCGCGGAAACGTTACGGGAATTGATGAACAATCGCAGGTATTCTGCATTGGGGACGAAGAACAGTCGGCGATGATTGGATTTTCCGGCTGCCGAATCGGGTATGGCACCGGGGACGACGTTCAGCTCTCCGGACACATGGCTGACTCGGAGCAACTGGAGGATCTGGTCTGTCTGGTAACCCCCTCCGCATTGAGTATCTGTGTCTATACCGTAAAGCCGAGAAATGCCTGATTCGTTGGCCCTTTCACACACTTCGGTAATCTTCCTTGATCGAATTACAGCGCTAGCATTGGCCGCAAGCAGGTGCTCCCCTGAGCATGCGCAAGGAGGTGTTGCGTGAGGCTGATGCCAAAAGCAGTGCTCGTAATTGCGGCGCTGATACTCGGATCCTGGGCTTTCGCGCAGGAAACGGATTCCACTTCGCTGGGGGATGTGGCGCGACAAACTCGTCAGCAGAAAGAGTCGAAGACCAAGAATGCGGACGGCGCCAAAGCTCCCAAAGTGATCACCAACGAAGATATGCCCTCGCCTGCTGCCACCAGTACGGCGGTAGGAAAAAATACAGCAGACGAGAACCCCGCCAACACGAGTGAGAGTGGAAGAGGCAAGTTGCCGCCAGCAGAGTGGGCGTCGCGGATACAGGCACAGAAAAGGCAAATTTCGGGGTTGCAGAGCGATATCGATCAGCTGAACAAGTCCATTCAGTTCGCTCCGGGCAATTGCGTCCAGAATTGCGAGCAGTGGAACCAGCGGCAACGGGAAAAACAGCAGCAGGTGGATTCCATGAAGACGCAATTGGACGAAGCGAAGAAGCATCTGGAAGATATGCAGGAAGCTGCTCGCCAACAAGGCTACGGCAGTTCCATTTACGATCCGTAGGCAGAGACGAATACCACGAAAGCCGCCGATGGGCGGCCTTTTTGTTTTCCGCACTTTTTATCTTTCGCACTCCTCAAAATTCGCGGGGCATGCGAAATTAGATATATGTCTCTTGCAGTCCGCCCATCTCCCATTCACTCTGTTGGAGTCTTCACGTCCACCGCAATCCGCAAGGGAACCCGCGTCGTCGAATATGCAGGCGAACGGATCACGCCGGAAGAAGCCGACCGGCGCTACGACGGAGCGCCACGCACTTACCTGTATGGGCTGGAAGACGGGAAGACGGTCATTGATGGCTTCGGACTGGGAGCTTATCTGAATCATTCCTGCGACCCGAACTGTGAAGTTGACGAGATCGAGGGACGGGTCTGGATCTTCGCGATACGCGATATCGCCGCAGGCGAAGAACTGGTATGGGACTACAACCTGTACGATGATGAAGACCCTGCACCGTGTCACTGCGGATCGCCGAAATGCCGCGGGACGATGTATTCCCGGGAATGGATGGCCAAGCTCCGCAGGCGTAAGGTGCGGAAGCAGGCTAAGAAGAACGGCCATTCCGAAAGACAAATACAGACCCGCAGTCGCGGTGGAAGATAAGGCAGCTGCTTACAGATTGACTCAAATCTCTACAGAGCAGCCTAAAAGTGGAGCCCCTTGCTCCTTCTAAATAGCGGCATCGCGACTCTTCGGGCCGTGCCCGTGTTCGCGCCACGCTTCGATAATCAGATACAAAACCGGAATGAAGAAGAGATTCAGGATCGTGGACATAATCATGCCGCCGAAGACGGTTGTGCCGACGGAGTGACGTCCATTCTCACCGGCGCCGCTGGCGAACACGAGGGGCACAACGCCGAGGATGAATGCCAGCGAGGTCATCAGAATGGGCCGCAGACGAATTGCTGCCGCTTGTACCGCAGCCTCGATCAGAGGCATACCGCGTTCTCGCAGTTGCTCGGCAAATTCGACGATCAGAATGGCGTTCTTGCTGGAAAGGCCGACCAGCATGACGAGGCCGACCTGGCAAAAGACGTCGTTCTGGAGACCGCGAATCCACTGGGCGCTTAAGGCTCCCAACAGCGCCATGGGTACCGCGAGCAGCACGATAAAGGGCAGGACAAAACTCTCGTACTGCGCGGACAGCGTGAGATAAACGACCAAGGTACCGAGGCCAAACAGGATGAGCGACGTGCCCCCCGACTGCAGCTCTTCGAGCGACAATCCCGTCCAGCTGTAAGCGAATCCCTGCGGCAGCTTTTTGGCCAGATCTTCCATCGCGGCGATGGCTTGTCCAGAGCTGTATCCCGGCGCAGCCGATCCGTCAATTTCGGCTGAGCGGAACAGATTGTAGTGAGTGATCACCTGCGGAGTGGTGGTCTGCGAGATGTTGATCAGATTATCGAGCGGCACCATCGCACCCATATCTGACCGCACA
>DAIDGW010000106.1 GCA_027452245.1 Acidobacteriaceae bacterium | reverse complement strand
GCGCCAGATTCTGCGGCTTCGATTGCACCCTGATTCCGCCGTTTCGTCACCAACGGTACCGAGACTCCGAGACTCAGAGTGTTGAACTGGTCCCGAATTGGGGTGAGAGCGCCAGAGGACGTAAGTCCATACTTGTTCTCGAAGCTTTCCTGGAGGTGCGTGTATCGGGCCGAAACCGTCACGTCCGGATGAGCCTCCGATTTGGCTAACGCGGATTCCGCTTCTCCCTGCTGTTCGAGCACGCGTGCGGCTCGGAGGTCTGCTCGCTTTTCCAGAGCGCGGGAGATTAATTGCTCCAACGAAAGCGCGACCCGTCCGCCCGTTGCAGGGCCAACGCTGGGCAATGCGTCGCTGGCCTTCAACCCAATGATGCGTCGAAGGTCCAATTCAGCTGACGCGATCCGCCCGGTAGCCTCAGCGCGTTGAGCATCCGTCCGGCTCTGCTCCACCGCCAGCAACTGCGCTTCGAGCGGCGCGGCATCTCCTTCGCGGATGCGGGCCTGGGTTAGCCTCAGGGATTCGCGAAGGCTGTCCGACACTCGATCGAGCACCCCACTGCGTTCCCTTTCGTAGATCACCGACAGATACGCTGTCTCGATCTCGTAGGCGATCTGAGTGCTGCGCTCGTCAAGTTCAGCCTCGGCCAAAGCGATCGCGGAGTCGGCCACGCGCACGCGGTTCTTCCGCTTGCCGAACGCTTCAACAGGCTGCACGAAGGCGGCGGAGAATTCCTGATCGCCGGGACTACCCAGCGGTCGGCCGCTTAGCCCTTCAGCTTCGATGCTCGGCGCGGGATGCACCCCAGCCTGGCGAGCCAAGCCTCGCGCCTGAGCAACGCGCTGACGCAGCGCGAGCACCTCTCGATTCTTATCCAGGCTGGCGCGTACCAAATCCTCCAGCGTGGTCTGGGCTCCTCCTTGCGGCTTTGCCGGAACGCACGCGAACACGACGCCCAAGCAAAGAGGCAAGACACAGTTCCTCTTCATGGAATCTCCTTGAGAACAGAATTAATTGAAATTTTGTAAGGAGAGTCAGGAACGGGGTGGATGCTCGATGCTGGGTGCAGGGGCGTCAGGTGTTTGGATCAATTCGAAGGGAACAGCGGCTGAAACAACACCCGCCGGGGCCAGTGGCATCAACGGAGCGGCGATCACGATGTGGGCGCAGCAGCAGAGGCAGCCGTCACCCGAACCTCCTTCGCTGGAGTCCGGTGTGTTGTGGCTCGAAAAAATGCAGGAATCCGGCGAAATAAGCTGGCAGGCGAAAATCTCGGTCGCCGCCATCAGCAGCACTACGACTGTAACGATCCGTCGAACTGTGGACCAACCCGCCATTGAATGGTTATCTATTATGATGGCATAGACGCAAGCAGGCAGGACATCTGGCCGCCTGGCAGCCGTTAAATCCAGATCGCCGGGAGGCCGACTGGGTGGTTCTAGGATGGCAGTGCGGCACAATCCGAGTGAAGGACGGTATGCGGACGCGTCAAACTGAAAAGGCGTTGCCGCAGCCATTTCGTCCGCGGCTGACGATGCTGTTGTTGGCGGTCTTGCTCGTCACGCTCGGCGCATGCAACAGAACACAGCGACCACAGCCCAGTTCCGTAGATGGCGCCCTGCGGAAATTCAAAGCCAAAGATTATCGAGGTTGTCGCGCCGAATTGGATCAGGTGATTGCCGCTGATCCGTCAAATGTTTTCGCCTACGGGACTCGAGCCTTCTGCCGTTCAGCCCTTGGCGACATCGAGGGCGCGATCGCTGACTATTCATCAGCAATCGGCATCGATCCCGCCAATCCGGCCAGCTTCAATAATCGGGGCGGTGAACGGATGCGTAATAACGACCTTGAGGGCGCGCGCGGAGACTTCGAAACGGCCGTTCGTCTGAATGCTCGGTATGCGCCGGCATGGCGAAATCTTGGGAGAGTGAAGAGGTTGCAGCACGATCTCACTGGTGCAGTGGACGCGTACGACCGTGCGATCGAAATCGAACCCAACAATACGCAGGGGTACCTTGACCGCGGTAGCACGCGGGTTGAAATGGGAGATCTGAGCGCAGGACTGAATGATCTGAACGCTGCTGTCGAACGGAATTCTAAATCCGCCGCGGCGTACGCGGCCCGCGCTCGCGTATACCGACAGATGGATAACGATGTCGCTGCCATACAGGACTTCACGCGAGCCATCGCGCTCGACTCGAACAATCCAACGTTAGTCTACGAACGTGGCTCCCTCTACTACGACGGTGAACAGTGGGACGACGCACTGGCAGACTTTGCCCGGACGATGCAACTCGATTCCAAGCACGACGAGTACGCGCGGATCAGAACCGCACTCGTGCATTTGCGTCAAGGCGATCGGGAGTCGGCGCACTCCGCGGTGCACGAGCTGGCGGAGCGGCGGAAGAGCACGCCTGACGATTGGCCGGCTTTAATTGCCGCGTTCTTAGACGGTGATGTGGCCCGGTCGGCCTTTCTTGCCACGGCCCAATCGACCTCCTCGCGTGGAAACAAAACACGTGAATGCCAAGCGTACTTTTACGTAGGGTCAATGCAGTTGGCTGAGGGTAACGTTGAGGCCGCACGCATGGACTTCGAGCGCGATGTCAAGGCGGGACAGACGACGCTGTTTGAATACCGAAGCGCTGTACGGGAATTGCGCGCCTTGGGCTCCCGCGGTCAACGAGCCCCGCGACCGCGATGACTCAGTCCGCGTCTTCGCCTGGTGTGCTAGCGCCCAATCCGAATTCGATTCGCCACGAACTGTTCACCGTCGTCTCGACGGCAGTTGAAGCGGCAGTTGCCGCTAGGCTCGGATCACTTGGCACAGCAGCGCGCTGGTCGGCTTCGGGCTCGCTAGCCTAGGACGGCGAGCTATCGCTCCACGCTCCTACCTGAACATCTGCTATCTGGGCCGTCGCTGCTCTGCTGCTAAGCGACGGCTGCCTGGTTTTTTTCTTCGCGTTCGCGACGAACGAAAACGACATTCGCCACGTTTCCGTATCGGAGGATCGTGGATAGAGGAAGGCAATTTGTACACTCCGCCTTCAAAGCGCGACAGGTGCGGGCAAAATTATCCGGTCAGGCTCTTGACTCTGTACTTAGGTACAGGGTTTACACTGCTGGTAGGGATGTCCGCAACATGGAATCATTGACGATCGGCCGGCTGGCTCGCTTGGGCGGCGTCAACCTGGAAACCATTCGATACTACGAACGAGAAAAGCTCCTGCAAGAGCCGCCTCGCACGCCAGGAGGATATCGGCTCTTTCCAACCGAGACCGTGCGCAGGCTGCGATTCATCAAGCGTGCTCAGGAACTCGGATTCTCCTTGAGTGAGATTCGGGAGCTGTTGGCGCTCAGGATGAAGCCGGGCTCGCGGCGCGAGCATATTCGAGCGCGCGCGGAGGCGAAGATTGCTGATATCGAGCAGAAGATTCGCACGCTCACATCGATGAAGAACACTTTGCGTAATCTGACCGAGCGTTGTGATGGCTGCGGGCCGTTGAGCGATTGCCCGATCCTGGAAAGTCTCGACGAGGAGGTCTCTGAATGAGTGTGGGGGCGTGGAAGCACGGACTCGCTGCGGCACCGGGCATAGGAGCTTCGTTGTTGCCGAAGCTCATGTGCCCCTTGTGCTGGCCCGCTTACGCCGGGCTCCTATCCACTCTGGGCTTGAGCTTCTTAATTTCGACGGTGTATCTGTTGCCAGTGACGGCAGTCTTGCTACTCTTGGCTGCTGGTTCGCTCACGTTTCGGGCTTCGCGCCGTCGCGGCCTGAAGCCATTTTGGCTTGGCTTGGGGGCCGCCATCCTTGTCCTCGGCGGCAAATTCTATTTTGAATCGGTAGTCGTTACGTATGCGGGAATAATCCTCTTGGTTATGGCCTCCGCGTGGAACGTCTGGCCGCGTCGTGTCAACACGAGCTTCTGCCCTGCTTGTATTCCGCCAAAGAGCACGGCTTTGAATACCGAAATGAGAAAAGGAGAAATACAGTTATGAAACACAAAATCGAAATCTTCAGCGCCGGATGCGCAACCTGCAAGGAGACGATCGAGGCCGTTAGGAAACTCGCTGGGTCGGACCATGATGTCCATGTCCATGACATGCATCACCACGAGATTGCGAGTCAGGCCAAACAGCATGGCATTCGCAGTCTTCCGGCTGTTGTGATCGATGGGAAGGTGGCCGGATGCTGCGCCGGGAGGGGAGTTGACGAGCACGTTCTTCGTGAAGCACTGCGGTAGCCGCCGCCGCCGCGGAGCTTCACGATGGTATTCTTAAGAGGCAACGGTGCGACGAGGAATTCACATCGCGATCAGCTTGATTGCAGTTCTGCTGCTGGTGAAGCCATTTGACTGCTTCGGAAGTGGCCAATTCAACCAGAAAGCGGCGGATTGCTGCAAGAAGGGGAAATGTAATCCATCAAACGGGGATGACTGCTGCAAGGGGACGCTACCCGGCGGCAAGCAGCTAGTGGCGTCGGGGACGGCGCACCATGCCCAATTCACCCTCGACATAGCCGCGACAATCGCGCTCGATCCATTCAAGCCAGCCGCGGCGATGCGAACAATAGCCGCCATCGCGGCTCCGCCCGGTTCTCCCCCTACTTCTCGGCTCAACCTACCGCTACTCATCTAGACCTCCGCCAGAAGTGTGCGTCCGCACACCGATCTCGTTCCCTTTTTGGAAATCAGCGACTGGCCCGTGTCCTCGATACGCTCCAGATCCATTGGAAAAGAGTAGGCAGGAGGCTTTCGTGATCAAAGACTTTGGTATTGCACTAACGATTGGTGGCGGGCTGGTGTTCATGATCTCCGGGGGGGCGGCTCACGCCGCGGCTGCTGAATCCCCGCGCTGGCAGGCACCGGCAGAATGGCATCGGCTTTTGAGAAAGACGGTTCGCGGAACTTTGCTCGTGGACGACGAAGGCGTGGAATTTCGCTCGGCGAAATTTAACGAGCGTTGGGCATACGTCGAAATTCACAGCTTCGAGCTTTCCGCCAAAGAACTCACGTTGAACAGTTATCAGAATCGCCCGTGGCACGAACCCGGAGAGCGGAATTTTCGCTTCTCGTGGACGGAACCGATGCCTCCTGATGTCGCTGCTCAGCTTACGGCTCGTGTGGGGAAACCGGTGCGCAACGGTATCCCGACAGCAACCGCGGCAGCACTCACGCAGATCCCGGCGCACCACCGGATGTGGTCAGGAGGAAGCAACGGGACCCTTCGCGTGAAGGCCGATGGCATCGATTATGTGACGGAGAACGGCCATGACAGCCGTGCCTGGCGATGGGTAGACATCCAGACGATCGCGAATCCTGATCCGTACGAACTTCGCGTTACAGGGTATCGCGAGATCGTCGATTTCGATCTGAAACAGCCGCTCCCGCGTGCCGTGTTTGAACAAATATGGGATCGCTTATACGCCGCTGGTCTTAACGTTTCCACGACGAGCGCGGGACGACAAGCGCATGAGGAGGCACACCGATGAGAGTCCTCACGACCGGTTTTATTGTGTTCTGTTTGAGCCTAAAGCTGCCTGCCGCCGATGTGCCCACTCCGCTTTCTGCCTTGCTCGACGAGGCAACTCGGAATAACCCCGATATTCTTGCGGCGCGGCGGGGCTGGCAAGCGGCGACCCAGGTTCCCTCCCAGGTTTCCACTCTGCCTGATCCGCAAGTGACGGTTCAGTCCTTCTCTGTCGGCAGTCCCCGGCCGTTTGCCGGCTACAGCAATAGCAACTTCGCCTATATCGGACTTGGCGTCTCGCAGGATTTTCCGTATCCGGGAAAGCTGAAGCTCAAAGGTGAAGCCGCACAGCAAGACGCCGCGATCAGCAGGGACAAGCTCGACGCTGTACGGCGTTCAGTTCTGCAACAGTTGAAGGAGGCGTACTTTCAGACCGCATACATTCAGCAGACGCTTGAGGTTCTCGACCGGAACGGGAAGCTCCTCGATCAGATCGAGAAAATCGCGGATGCTCGCTACCGTGTTGGCCAGGGCAAGCAGCAGGATGTGCTGAAGGCTCAACTTGAAAAAACGAAGCTGCTCCGCGAGGTTGCACACCATCACGAGCTCATGGGAACGCAGCAGGCACTCATGCTCAAGTTGCTGAACCGTCCACCAGGGTCGCCCGAGATCACGACGGAGCCGCTCGTCGAGACGCCGTTGCGCTATACGTCCGATGAGCTATTGGAGAAAGTCCGGGCTCAAAACCCCGACATCGCTTCCCAGCAGGAAAGCGTGAAGAAGCAAAGTTTGCAGGTTGAGATGGCCCGAAAGGACCGCTATCCGGATTTCAGCGTGCAATACATGTGGCAGCGCACCGGCCCGAGCTTTCCTTCCTATTACATGCTCACGTTCAGTGCGCGGCTCCCGATTTATCGCCGTCGGAAACTCAATCCGGAAATGACGCAGGCCGTTGAAGAACTCAACCGCTCCCAGCGTGAATACGAGAGCCAAGTGCAGACCGCCTATTTCGACGTTCGCAACGAATACATCGCCGCCGAGACCGCGTCCCAGATGCTTAAGATTTATCGCGAAGGTTTGATCCCGCAGGCACTGGCGACGTACCAGTCAGGACTCGCGTCGTATCAGACAGGTAGTCTCGACTTCGAAAGTTTGTTTTCCACGTTTCTCGATGTCCTCAATTTCGACGGCGAGTACTGGAAGACTCTCATGGAACACGAAACGGCTCTGGCCCGGATCGAGCAGGTCACGGGCGTCCCGCTCAACTGAGGAATGCATATGCAACGTTATCGAACCGCTTTCTTCGTGTTGCTGGGATTCACGATTCTGATGGCCGGGGCGCTCATGTTCCTCTGGCTAAATCCCGAGGCGTTGAGGGCGCGAATGCCGTCTGCCGTCCTGAACCGGGCCTCGTCGAAGGCTGCTTCATCCCCGGTCGCCGACATGCCTTCAACGCAACCACCCCCGTCCGGGGCGAGCGGCACGGAGCCGAATCTCGTTCCCGTTACGCTCACTCCTCAGCGAATGCAGAGCATCGGTGTCAAAACAGGTCTCGTGGAATATAAGGTGGTCCATGACGAAATCCGGACCACCGGCGACGTCGAAGTGGACGAAACTCGATTATCCGAGGTACAGGTTCGGTTCGCCGGATGGATACAAAAGGTTTTCGTCGACGCGACGTTCCAGCGAGTGCGGAAAGGGCAACCGCTACTAACGATCTACAGTCCGGAACTGGTGGCCACAGAAGACGAATACCTGCTGGCCAAGCAGAATCGTGAATTCCTCGCACAAAGCACGGTACCCGGTGTCGCGTCGGGCGCGAGCAACCTGCTGTCCTCTGCAACCGAACGCCTTAAGCAGTGGATGATCCCGGATCGCGAGATCGAAGAACTGGAACAAACGGGAAAGGTCAAACGTGAACTGGAAATCGACTCGCCAGCGTCCGGGCTCATCACGGAAAGAGTGGCGCTTCCGAATATGTATGTCCAGCCGGGTACCAAATTGTACTCGGTCGCGGATTTGTCAACCGTCTGGGTATATGCCCAAGTTTCTCAGAACGACCTCGGTCGAGTCAAGGTGGGGGACTCCGCGGAAATTACTGTCGATTCCTACCTTGGCCGCACATTCCCCGGACGGATTAGCTTCATCTGGCCGCAACTGGACCAGACCACGCGCACCGCGAAAGTGCGCCTCGAAATTCCCAATCCCGAATTGAAGCTTTCGCTGGGAATGTTCGTGAATGTGAAACTCGCCGTACCTTTGGGACGGCAGTTGGCGATTCCTATGTCCGGCGTCTTCCAATCCGGCACGCGCCAGATCGCGTTCCTGGATCGAGGCAGCGGATATTTTGAGCCGCGTGAGATCGAAATCGGAGCACGCGCCGACGATGACGTAGTTGTGACGAAAGGGCTCAAGGCCGGGGAACGCATCGTTACGTCCGCGAATTTTCTTATGGATTCCGAGAGCCAGCTTCAGGCGGCCATGGGATCTTTTGCGCCACCACCGCCAGGCGCCGGCGCAGCTTCCGCAATGAACGCTCCGCAGGGTCAGGTAACGATCGAGTACTCCTCGAATCCCGCGACACCTCGGAAGGGGAGCAATACCTTTCGCGTGAAACTCACCGGAGCTGATGGAGGCGCGATCACTGGAGCCCAGGTTACGGTGACGTTCTTCATGGCAGCGATGCCAGCGATGAGCATGGCGGCTATGCGCAATGTAGCCACTCTTGGCGAAAAGGGGGGCGGGATTTACGAAGGGCCGGGTCAGGTTCAGACGGGAGGGAACTGGCAAGTCACCGTGCTGGCCACGAAGAATGGTCAAACCCTCGCGCAGAAGCAGCTCTCTGTCACGGCGGAAGGAGGCATGCAGTGATCGCACGTTGGATCGATTTGTGCGCTCGAAACCGTTTCCTGGTTTTCACTGGAACGCTGTTTCTGCTGCTGGGTGGTATCTGGGCGATGCGGCGGGTTCCGCTCGACGCCCTACCGGATATTTCGGATGTTGAGGTGATTATTCATACGGATTGGAGCGGCGAACCGCCTAACATCATCGAGGACCAGGTCTCGTATCCGATCGTCACCGCGCTGCTTGCAGCGCCGAATGTTAAAGCGGTACGCGCACAAACTATGTTTGGCGATTCCTATGTCTTCGTGGTTTTCGAAGACGGAACCGATCTGTATTGGGCGCGCTCGCGAGTGCTGGAGTATTTGCAACAGATTCAAGGCCGGCTGCCTGCGAATGTGCATCCGGTCATAGGCCCGGACGCCACGGGCGCGGGATGGGTCTACGAATACGCCATCGTCGATCACAACCACCGCTACAGCCTCGCCGATCTGCGCAGCTTACAAGACTGGTATCTGCGGTATCAGCTCGAGACTGTACCGGGTGTTGCCGAGGTTGCCACAATCGGGGGCTTTGTCCGTCAGTACCAGGTAAAGCTCGATCCCGACAAGCTCCGCGCCTATAATATCCCCCTTTCGACGGTGATTGATCGCGTTCGCGACAGCACCAATGAGGTCGGCGGACGGCTGCTGGAGTTCGGTGGCGCGGAATATATGATCCGCGGCCTCGGTTATCTCCATTCGTTATCCGATCTCGAAACAGTACCGGTGGCGAGCAAGAATGGCACACCGGTTCTCGTGAAGGATCTGGGAAACGTTTCCTTCGGCCCTGATATCCGCCGCGGAGTGGCCGAGTGGAACGGCGAAGGTGAAACCGTTGGCGGCATCGTGGTGATGCGCTACGGTTTGAATGCCTTGAATGTGATCTCTGGCGTGAAGCAAAAGCTGGCCGAAATTTCGGGCTCTTTGCCTCCTGGAGTCGAAATTGTCGCGGGTTACGATCGCTCCGGGCTGATTCGCGAATCCATCGGAACGCTCCAACGCGATTTAATCGAAGAGGCGATCATCGTCAGCCTGGTGATCATTATTTTTCTGTTCCACTTTCGCTCCGCTTTCATCCCCATCCTCGCTCTGCCTATAGCGGTTGTCGCGGCATTCATTCCGATGTACTACCTCCAGGTGAGCTCGAACATCATGTCGCTGGGCGGGCTCGCGCTAGCGATTGGTGTCTTGGTGGATGCCTCGATTGTGATGGTTGAAAACGGATACCGCCATTTGTCCGAAGCACAACACGCGGCCGCAGCCGAAGCGGAGCCGCGCGAACTTTCTCGGCGGGAGCGGAGGAAGATCCTTCTCGACGCAGCCAAACAAGTGGGCCCTGCTCTGTTCTTTTCGCTATTGATAATTGTGGTCTCCTTCCTCCCGGTCTTCATGCTGGAAGCACAGGAAGGCCGTATGTTCCGCCCCTTAGCGTGGACCAAAACGCTAGCCGTTGGCTTTTCTTCCGTGCTGGCAATCACATTGGTTCCACCGCTGATGCTGATGTTCATTCGCGGCCGGCTGCGGCCCGAATCGAGGAATCCAGTTTCGCGAGTCACGCAGGCAGTTTACCTGCCGGTCCTCA
Organism: Acidobacteriaceae bacterium; assembly: GCA_027452245.1. GTDB lineage: Bacteria > Acidobacteriota > Terriglobia > Terriglobales > Acidobacteriaceae > Sulfotelmatobacter. The sequence continues at coordinate 2,401 of DAIDGW010000106.1, read as the reverse complement.
AGCTCTGCCTCCGGTTTCCGAAAACTACGCTTCTGTTGAATCTCGCCTTTCTAGCCGTGACTTTCCCCCTCGCGCTCAGGCTAGGGAGCCAGTTCATGCCGCCCCTATTCGAGGGAGCGGCCCTCTACATGCCTACCGCCCTTCCCGGCATTGCGATTGGGCAGGCAACACAGTTGCTGCAGGAGCAGGACCGGATTCTCCGCTCATTCCCAGAAGTGGCGACGGTGTTCGGATCGATCGGCCGCTCCGATAGCGCCACGGACAATGCGCCACTCGACATGTATGACACCACAGTCACGCTCAAACCGCGCGAACAATGGCCAGCCGGCATGACTTACGAAAAGCTTGTGTCGGAAATGGACGCCAAGCTCCAGTTTCCCGGACTGTCGAACACATGGACGATGCCTATAGAAAATCGCCTGGACATGGAGCTCACCGGAATAAAGACACCGGTAGGACTGAAGATCCAAGGACCCAATCTGGAGGGTATTCAGCAGGTCGGGGAAAAGATTCAACAGATCCTCGGTGGGCTTCCGGAGATGAGATCCGCGTTTGCGGAGCGCGTCGCTCAGGGATTTTACGTGAATGTGGAGGTGAACCGCGCTGAAGCGGCCCGGTACGGCCTCACTGTCGGTGATGTCCAGCGCGCGATCACCTCTGGTATCGGCGGCGACAACATCGCTGAAAACGTTGAGGGCCGTGAGCGCTATCCGATCAATATTCGTTACGCACCCGACTTTCGAGATGACCTGGATAAACTCAGGCGGGTCGTGATCGCGACGCCTTCGAATGCGCAGGTGCCGTTGGGAGAACTCGCTAAGGTCTCCTTTACCAAAGGACCGACGATGATCCGGGATGAAGATGCCGCGCTTACCGGGTATGTCTATCTCGACCTCAACACTCGCGACTACGGCGGGTTCGTGGACAATGCCAGCAAGCTATTGCGTGAGAAACTTGCTCTACCAGCGGGCTATACGTTCAGGTGGTCCGGCGAATACGAATTCGAACTACGCGCCAAAGAGCGACTAAAGATCATTGTGCCGGCAGCCTTCTTTGTGATCTTTCTACTGCTCTACATGGTCTTTCATTCGATCGCGGAAGCGCTGGTTTTGATTTTCCCGACCGTGTATGCGATGAGTGGAGGGCTACTGCTTCAATGGTTTCTTGGATATAACTTCAGCGTCGCCGTGTGGGTAGGGTATATCGCCTTGTTCGGCATCGCAGTGGAGACCGGAGTGGTGATGGTAGTTTATCTGCACCACGCGCTTGATAGCAAACTCGCAGCCGGGCACGCGCTCGAACCAGGCGATATCAAGGAAGCGGCGATCGAGGGCGCGGTGCAGCGCCTCCGTCCCAAGCTGATGACGGTTGCGGCCGTTCTCGCCAGCCTCATCCCGATCTTGTGGGAATCCGGCGTGGGTTCGGATGTGATGAAGCCGATCGCCGCGCCAATTGTAGGGGGGATGATTACCTCTACAATTCACGTGTTGATTTTGGTCCCCGTCTTTTTCGTGATGTTGAAGACCCGCGCGCTGCGCCGGGGCACCCTGAGGCGCGCAGGAGAAGTTGATGTTGAGGAATAACGAAGTTCAACTAAAGGAGACGAAAATGAAGAGACTGCTTTTCGCGACTGTTTTGGCTTTCGGTATCACGGCTTTTGCGGCCGAACAAACGGTTACGGGTGTGATCACCGACAGCATGTGCAAGATGAATCACGCGATGATGCAAAAGGGCGCTAACAAAATGAGCGATCATGATTGCACCGTCGCGTGCGTGAAGTCCGGCCAGAAATACGTTTTGACCAGCGGAGATAAGGTCTATCAGATCGAAAATCAGAGCTTCGCCGGCTTGGAGAAGAACGCCGGCAGCACCGTCAAGGCGACGGGGCAAGTCAGCACCGATGGTAAGGCGATCACGTTGAGCAAGATCGCACCTGCTGGCAAGTAACTTGCTCGTATCCATGACTGAGGGACGGCGCACCCCATTCGCGGCCGTCCCTCATCACAGAAGTGGATTCCGATGATGTATGGAAATCCTAGCGAGCGTCGGAAACGCTCTGCAAATGGCTTTCGCCATGTTTTGGAAATTCCATGGGCGCTAATTTTGGGGTTCTTTCTCTCGGCCGCCGTTCAGGCGGTTGTCTCAAATCAGAGATGAAGCGGCTCCTTCCGGATGACTCGCCGAGGGCTCTCACCATCGCGGCCCTATGGGGAGCCGCATCTTCGTCGTGCTCAGCCGTCGCACTTGCTGGTTCCTCTTTCGTAAAGGAGCGAACTTCACGGCGGCCATGGTCTTCCAGCTTGCATCCACAAACCTGGTGATTGAGCTTGGGATCATCATGATCGTCCTCATGTGTTGGCAGTTCGCAGCGGTCCGAGTTTCTCGGCGCCCCTTTGATGAT
>DAIDGW010000105.1 GCA_027452245.1 Acidobacteriaceae bacterium | reverse complement strand
AGTTGAAGTGGTATATTGCTCCCTCTTCCACGCACTTTCCCGTTGGCAGTCAGCCTTATGGTCTGTGTTTCGACGGAGAAAATATCTGGGCGGCCAATAACGCGGATAATACGGTGAGCAAGGTGAGGGCCAGCGATGGCGCTCTGCTTGGCACGTTCGATGTTCCCGGTGGGCCCTTAGGGGTGGCATTTGACGGGGCGAACATCTGGGTGACCAATAGCCTTACGAACAGCGTCACTAAGCTGCGCGCCAGCGACGGCAAGAACCTGGGCAACTTCCCGACAGGGAAGTACCCGTTCTGGCTGGCATTTGACGGCCAAAACATCTGGACGGCGAACGGTCCCGACAATACAGTGACCAAGCTCCGAGCCAGCGACGGCAAGACGCTGGGTACGTTTAAAGTGGGCCTTTCGCCAATCGCCGCCGCCTTTGATGGGGTGAACATTTGGGTCACGAACTACGGCGACGGCACCGTCTCAGAGCTGAAGGGCTCCGACGGGACGGTGCTACGAACGGTTGCTACGGGCTCCGGCCCGCTGGGCATCGCCTTCGATGGGGCTAACATGTGGGTTGTTAACGCAGGGGGAAACGGCACCGGCACGGTAAGTGAGATCCGTGTCAGCGACGGTACGGTTATCGGCATTTTTGCCGCTCCAGACGGACCGTACGGAATAGCCTTCGATGGGACATATCTTTGGATATCCGGAGCGCTTTACGTACAGGTTATGCGAGCCACCGACGGAGGACTCGTGGCTCAATGGAAGATCCCGCCGACGACCGGCGTTGCATTCGACGGTGCCCATATCTGGATCTCAAACCTAAACCAGAATACGGTCACAAAATATTGAGAAGTGTCGGGCCCGGGTGGCAACTCAGAACAGGAGAAATTGCCGATGGGCAAATTCTGTGTACTTGGGCCCTTTGCCTTCCTGATGCTATGTTCCACGGCCTTGTGCTTCGCGCAGGGACAACGGAACATCGGTGAACGTTACCACATTATCGAAATAATCAGCCGCGCAGCCCCGAGGATCTGCTGCTCCTCCAACTCCTACTTCTCCGCGGCCTTAATCTGATCCACCAACGTATTGATTTCTTCCGGACTCAACTTCCCCGCAAATTTCGGCATGCGATGCTTCCCGTTCTCGATGATCGCCCGCAAATCGTCTGCCGATGCCTTGCTCGAAACCAAAGACGGCCCGCCAAAATGCCGCCCTTCCGCCGTCTTGCCGTGACACTTCGCGCAGTTTTTCCGATAGGCCGGATTTTCCGTCAGCGACGTCCCTGCTGCCGAACTCTGTCCAAATGCAGGTTGAATTACTAAGAAAAAAAGAATGGCTGCTGCTGGAACCCAATATCTTTTCAAGTCATCCTCACGCTTACGGTCGCGATACCTTGATGCCCAGAATACTTGGCTTATCAGCGCCGGGCAACTTCGGGTAAAACCAGAAGAACTTGTCGGATATCGATTCGCGAACGGCTGAACCAGGAAGGAAAAATTGGGGAGGGCGGGAGAGGACTGTACAAACCCGCTGGTTGTGCGAGCGACCTGTAGTATCCAGCCATTCGCAGCTAAACGCAAGCAAAAATAACGCTTAAAGCGCGATTTCATGCGGGTATTGCAGCCCCTTGCACATTCTGGCGAATTCCGCGCTACATAGTTGCAAGCTTTAGCAACTTTGAACTCGATCTTTTGCTATTGGATGGTCGATGGTCTTCAGTCTCTGGGATGCAGCCCGTTGTAAACTCCCAACATGCGGGTCAAGATTCTCGGTTCAGCCGCCGGCGGAGCATTTCCCCAGTGGAATTGTGCCTGCCCTAATTGCCGCTCCCTCCGCGCCGGAACCTTCCACGGCAAAGCCCGCACACAGACGCAAGTCGCGATCAGCGCAGATGACCAATCCTGGTTCCTCCTCGGAGCCTCTCCCGACCTTCGCGCGCAAATCGAAGCCACTCCCGAACTTCACCCCCGCACGGCGCCGCGTGATTCTCCTGTCGTCGGAGCCCTTCTCGCCAACGCCGATCTCGATCACGTTCTCGGATTGCTTCTCCTCCGCGAGTTGCAGCCACTGCGCATCCACTGCACGTCCTCCGTGCGCCGTCTGCTTCGCGAAGATAATTCCTTCTTTTCCATGCTCCACCGCGTCCCCGATCAAGCCAGCTGGAGCGACTTCGTTCCGGGCACGCCTTTCCCATTGTGCAACGCAAAAGACAGCGACTCCGGCCTCCGCTGCCGCGCGATTTCCCTGCGATCGCATTTCCCGGCTTACGTCCCTTCTGCCCACCGCTCTGAACTTGACCCTCGCGAATCCTCCCTCGGCTTCATCATTGATTCTGCTTCCAGCAAGCGCCTCGCCTACATGCCCGCAGTTCCTCAAATCGACGCCGCACTGCTCAACGAACTTGATGCCTGCGATCTGCTTTTGTTCGACGGCACTTTCTGGACTGATGACGAACTCATCGGCCTTCAGGGCTCCGGGCAAACCGCCTGCCAGATGGGCCACGTCCCTGTTTCCTCCCCGGAAGGAAGCCTCAGCCGGTTGGCGGCTTTGCGCCGCCCACGTAAAATCTATTTGCACATAAATAACACCAACCCCATGCTGGACGAGTCCGGCGCCGCATTCCGCCAGGTGCGCGACGCCGGCTGGCAAATCGCGGAGGATGGATGGCAGTTCGATCTGTAGAACCAAATCAGGCCGACCAGGCAAACGCCTTACTCTCTTTTGATGAATTGCGCGCCCGCTTGCGCGCGGTCGGTGAGGAACGCTATCACCACAAGCACCCGTTCCACTTGATGATGCACGAAGGCCGCCTCAGCCGCGGACAATTGCAGGCTTGGGCCCTGAACCGCTATTACTACCAGAGCATCATCCCCATCAAGGATTCCATCATTCTCTCGCGCGGCCCCGATCCGGTTTTCCGCCGCGCCTGGCGTAAACGCGTGGTCGATCACGATGGCGACGCCACCAGCGAAGGCGGCATCAAGCGCTGGCTGAAACTCGCCGAAGCAACCGGTCTCAATCCGGAGCAGGTCCGCACCGGACAAGGCATCCTCCCCGGCACCCGCTTCGCCGTGAACGAATACCTCAACATCGTCCGCAATCGATCGCTATTGGAGGCCGTTGCCTCCTCGCTGACAGAGATGTTCTCGCCGGAACTGATTACGTTGCGCGTGGAAAAACTGCGCCAGCATTATCCCTGGCTCGCCGGCGGCCTCGATTATTTCGAAGCCCGCCTTTACCAGGCTCCCGACGATTCCAAGTTCGCCATCAACTACGTCTTCGAGAATGCGAAAACGCGCGCCGAACAGGAACTCGCCACTCAGGCCCTGCGCGATAAGTGCGACATCCTTTGGGCGCAATTGGACGCGCTCTATTTCGCCTATGTGCAGCCCGGCTGGCCGCCCCCCGGCGCCTTCCGCATTGAGAATGCATGACGTTTCCGTCCCTGCCAGCACCGATGCTTGCGCGACTATGTCACCACCTGGTCCAGCAACTGTCCCACCGCGCGGTTCGCTTCGATAATCGAATATCTGTGATCCATCACTCCTGATAAATCCGTGTTCGCAAATGCAATCCGCCCGAACGGAGCCGCCCGCAACACTTCTCCGGGCGCTGGCTGCCCATCTTTGCCAAAGAAAAATCCCGGCGCCGGACTCAAATATGCATGTCCCCACCGGTTCAATATGATCCCCGCAATATCCCGCCGCGCTTCGAATCCATGCGCCGCAAACATCATCGTCAGCTGCTCCCGAATTTTCCGCTCATACTCACGAAACGGCGTCGCCAGCATCTCTCCGCGCCCGCGATTTCCCTGGCCCTCCGTACTCATCCCCGGATACGGATATAGCACCTTCAGCGTAAGCACCGTTGGCGAATCCGGACCGAACCTCTGCGACTCCACACCGCATAGCGCTTGCTTCCGAATTTGAAAATAGCTGCCGAATCCCTCAAACCACTGACATCCCGTCAGGCCCATCTTGTAGAGAAACCGCCAATCCCTCACCGCCACATTCGCCATCAGGCATGGAGACCGGTAGAACTGCCTATAGGCCGCTCTTCGATCTGCAGGCAAATCGCGCACAATGTGCCGGGTCGTCCAACTGCCGCCCGCCATCACTACCGAACGTGCCTTTACGCGGCACACTTTCCCTTCGCGGGTATAAACCAGGTCCACGAAATCCGACTTCCCTGGATCGCCTTCATGCTTCACCGACACCACGGTCGCCCCCAGCCGCATCCTCGCCCGCGACCCCGGACGATCCAGCGCGTCGAAGTTCACCGCACCCCGGCACACCGCATCTACCGAGCTGTCCCCTGCAATCGCCTGGGGAATGATCGTCTTCGTGATCAGGCGCGCAAATCCTGCATTCCCTCCTGGAAACATCTGGTCCCCGGTCTCATCTGTGATGTCCAGCGGATGCAGCATCTCCGCCGCGTATGCCGTATATCCCGACAGCGCGTCCGCACCCAGCCCATATCCGCTGCCCTCGTCTGCCAAATATTCCCGGACCGTCTCGCGCCGTATCTCATACTTCTTCATCAGGTACTCTTGCAGCGTGATCTGGTCCAGCCAGCGCGAGACCTCATCCCCGCCATACTCCGGCGGACGCATCTTCGGATCGCTGACCTTCACCGCCCCCGCGTTGTACCGCAGCAACTCCGCCCGCACCTCCGCCGGAATCGGGGCGCCCTCCAGTTTTTTCCCCCAGGGATCGGTCAGCCACAATCCCTCGGCATGCCCGAACTTCGCTCCGAAGTAGAACGCCGACGTCTTCCCGCCTGACAGGTATGGAGTGCGGCTCAGCCGAATCTCCGGTTCCGGCCCGGCCCACTCCTGATATTCCAGCTTTGGCTGCTTCAGCCCGATCGATTCGTAGAATCGTGCGATGAAGCTGTGCGGATAAGGAATCGGATAGAACGCCGACCCCTGATGCGCGACCACCTTCTGCCCATCCACCACGAACTCGTTGCGCTTCGCCTCCCCGCCAAAGATCGGATGGTTATCCAGCATCAGGCACGTCTTCCCTTCTCCGGCCAGCCGCGAAAAGATGAGCGCCGCCGCCAGCCCGCTGATTCCCCCGCCCACGATCACGCAGTCATAGATCTCACCCGTCTCGACCATCTCCGCAGGCAGACTCGCAAACCGTCCATCGCGAATCTGATGTCCCGCCATCATCACGGGCAGCGTATTGCCATTCGAGTTGGCGTAATCGCCGACCCCTCCATAACCGGTCCAGTCATCGTCCGGCATCGCCGATCCGCTTTGCCGCGCCAGCAACTCTGCCGGAGAAGCCGATCCCAGCAGCAAACCACCCGACGCCGCCAGCGTCGCATTCACAAAATCCCGCCGCGTGATACCGGCATCCATGCCCAGCCCCTTGTCGGTATCCACGCCAGAAGACTTGCATGACGCAGCGCCCGGATTCGATTTCTTACTATGTCTTGCTCCACTGTTTTCTTCGCTCAACTCAATACCTCAACTAGTGATCTCCCCGCGAAATTCTCCCGAAATTATAAGGACCTCCATTGCGATGACCTTGTCCGTAGCAAAGCCGGTTTCGCCCTGTAAGAAATGAAAAAAACGTTCGAGCATGCGGAAAATGTCCATTCGTATCTCAGACAGTTTTCGTCACGTGCCACAGCAAGGATTCTGTTCCTCGGAACATGCCTCTACGATTCGCGAGTGCTCTCAGAAAAATGGAATAAGCACACTCGTTCTCGTCGAAAAAAAGTCGAAAAATCGCGATGACTTCGCTGTCCTAAAGTTCGGCGAGAGAGAGACTTGGAGTTGCTCAAAAGACCGCCAGACAGCCGAGAACCGCTGTGCGAGCGCGGGCCCTGCTTAGGAGCAGCTTTCAAAATTCCCGCTTCTTGCTATTACCAGCCCTGCCATTACTTCTGTGACGCTTGTTCGAGAGAAACACGTGGAATATTTGCCCTTTCCAGTTGCTGGTTGAGAGCCTGCAGGCGAGTCTTCTGGAAGACCGCCCAGCTTTCGTCACCCGCTTTAAAGGCGGCGCTCGCGGTGTGATAAACATCGAGCGCCTGCGCCGGTACGGTACGATCGCCACTTTCGACAACGCGGAGGGCCGAAGCTAGCCCGGTGCTGGCGGCCACGAGGCCCATCGCGTGGGAGTTCGCTCCGTTGCCAGTCATGAGTTGGGTCAGTTCCGCGGTGGCCTTATTCGTGATCGCCTGAAGATCGGGTTTCCCTGCCAGTTTCGGTCCCAAGTCTGACAACTGCTTCTGGACGGAGTTGATTTGCGCCATAGTTTTGCGGGCTTGCTGAGCTTCGGCATAAACCTGCAAGGCCAAGGTTAACTGCCGATCTAACTGCGCGGGTGTGGCCGTGGAGCGTGGATCCATGACGATTGTGAGCGGCTGAGTCCAGGTTTTGCCGTCAACCGTGAGGCGGACCTCATAGGTCCCGGGCACAGCGCGCGGGGGGCGAGGACTGCCGTACTCGCCGACATCAGAGGATTCCTGGCCGCTGGTCCAACCGAGATCCCACGCCAAGCGATGCATTCCCGTTGAGGTGACGATAGCTTGCACTTTGGGAAACCAGCGTTCGGCGATGGGAACGTTGGGATGCGTTGCCGCGCGATTTTCGTCGGATGAGTATGTGCGAGTTAATTTACGTTGCGGGTCGACGATTTCCAGCTTCACGTGCTGGGCGGGTGTTTTCAGGAAGTAATCGATGATCGCTCCGTTGGGCGGGTTGCCGGCGGTCGGTTCCTCGGGCGGCAGCGGAGTTCCGGCAAACGAATCGTTATCCACCCGCGTGGCAGTAGCGGGGCGGTACAACCAGGCATGCTGAGCCTTCGCAGCGTCCGCCGCCTGGCGCAAGGGAGTCATGTCGTCGAGGATCCAGAAAGAACGGCCGTGTGTGGCAACGACGAGATCATCGCCGTGAACGGTCATATCTCGTACGGAGGTGATGGGAAGATTCAACTGCAGAGATTCCCAATGGTCACCATCGTCGAACGAAACGTAGATGCCGAACTCGGTTCCGGCGAACAGCAGACCGGGATGTGCGGGATCTTCACGAACGGCGCGGAGGAATGACGAAGCGGGAATGCCGTCCGTGATTTTCTGCCACGTCGCTCCGTAGTCGCGGGTGCGGTAAAGGCAGGGAGTCTGATCGTCGAGGCGATGGCGATCGACTGCAGCGTAAGCCTCAGCGGGATTGAAGTGGGAAGCCTCAATCAGAGAGATTTTGCTCCAGGTCGTGAGCCCCGGCGGGGTGACATTCTTCCAAGTCTTTCCGCCATCGCGAGTGACATGAATCAGTCCGGTATCACTGCCTGCCCATAGTAAGTGGCCGTCCAGCGCGGAGGGCGCGATGGTGAACACGACACCATAGCCGAGTTGAGCGGAGTTCTCGACCGTGGGCCTGTCTTGCGGCCTGGACTGCGGGGGCTCAGCGCCGGTGAGATCGGGGCTGATGGTCTGCCAGTGCAAGCCACCGTCGGTGGTCTGCATCACGTATTGCGTACCGAGATAGAGGGTAGTTTTGTCGAAGGGCGAAAAGAGAAGTACGGGTGTCCACGGGTCGCGGTATTTGCGCTGCGAAATCTCAGACCCCCAACTGGGGAATGGCCAAGGAGTGATGTCCTGGCTGAACGAGGTACGAAGGTCGAAGCGGGCGACGCCGCCGTAGGTCTGGGTGATGTAGACAATGCTGGGATTCTTGGGATCTGGCGCCATGTATCCGCTTTCGCTGCCCCCAGCGGGGAACCAGTCGCGCGGAGTGATTTCTCCGTGATCGGTGCGGCTGAGAACGGCCGCGCTGCCGCTATCCTGCTGGGTTCCATAGACGACGTAAGGAAATCGGTTGTCGGTGATGACGTGGTAGAGCTGGGCGGTGGGCTGGTTATACCAGGAGCTCCAAGTCTTGCCGTAATCGACGCTGATGGTTGTTCCCTGATCGGTGCCGAGGACCATGCGGGCGGAATTTTGGGGATCGATCCAGATCTGGTGGTAGTCATCACCGCCGGGCGCGCCGCGAACGATGGAAATCGTCTTGCCGCCGTCCTCGGAGCGATACAACGCAACATTGGGGACATAAAAGACGTTGGGATTTTGCGGATCGATGGTGATGTTTCCGAAGTACCAGGCGCGGCTGGTGAGCCGCTTATCGGAATTCTGGAGGATCCATGAGTTACCGCCGTCGTCGGAACGATAGAGGCCGGACTTCTGGCCCTCGTCAATGAGGGCGTAAACGCGCTTGCCATCGGGAGAAACGGCGACCGCGGGTCGTCCCCAATCTCCATCAGGAAGGCCGGAGCCGCTGAGGCGGGACCAGGTTTCTCCGCTGTCTTGCGAGCGGTAGATGCCGCTGCCCGGACCGTCGATGGGCGCATAGGTGCTCCATGGTGGACGGCGAGCGTGCCATGTGGTGGCAAACAGGACGTTGGGCGAAGCGGTGGCAATTGCGAGATCGGCGACTCCGATGTCAGGACCCTGATCGAGAGTTCTCGCCCAGTGCAATCCGCCATCGGTCGACTTGTAAACACCGCGTTCGTTATTGGGGCCATAGGCGTGGCCAAGAACGCCAACATAGACGATGTTCGGGTTATGGGGATCCACGACGATGCGGCTGATCTGGCGGGAGTCATGTAGCCCGAGGTGCTGCCAGGTCTTTCCGGCGTCGCTGGATTTGTAGACTCCGTCACCGGAAGCTAAATCGGAGCGGATGTCAGATTCGCCGGTGCCGGCGTAGATCACGTTAGGGTCGGATGGCGCGACGGCCAGCGCACCGATGGAAGCCACCGGTTCGTTAAAGGTCGGATTCCAGACCACGCCGGCGTCGGTCGTCTTCCAGACACCGCCATCGACTCCTCCGAAATAAAACGTGTTGGCATCGCCGTGGACTCCTGCGACAGCGACGGCCCGTCCCGCGCGAAAGGGGCCGATTAGTCGCCAACTCAGCCCGTTGAAAAGGTTGGGCGATACGGCCTGCGCGGCGGCGGTCAGATTGAAGCCAATTAGAATTCCGGCGAGAAGGGATAGAGCTGCGATACGCAGTTTCGCGGTCATGGTTTTCGGGTCACAACAGTTTAATGGATCGAAGCTTGTTTTTCGCGGCTCGCCAGGTAGGATAATTCGAGGCTGGGGGCTTCGAGGGGCTAGGCTTCTAAGCTGCCGGAAATTCAAGCAAGAATCTTTTGGCGCATGCGAGGCACTGCCGCGATGCGGATAGAGCTTCGGGCGGAGGAATGGATGAAAACTGCGGTCATGATCGCGATTCTCAGTGCGATGGCGTTTGCACAGGATCCGGCGGCAGTAGAGAGTATTCAAGCCGCTTGCGGACCACCGAGTGTGAATTTCTCGGTGAACACCGATACTCCGCAACGGCCAAACGCGCAGCCTGTGCCCGGAAAAGGAATGGTATTCGTAGTGGAAGATCTGGGGCAATGCATCGACTGCGAAGGGACAAGATCACCATTCAGTTTCACGAATGTGCAGTCGGCCATAACCAAGGTGGGAGTGGATGGAGCATGGGTGGGCGCCAACAAGGGAAACTCCTATTTGTCCTTTGCGGTGACGCCGGGCGAACACCATCTATGCATCAACTGGCAATCGCGCATCTCGGAGCGGTCACGCGCCTTTGCCTTTGCCAACTTCACGGCCGAAGCAGGTAAGACGTATTACTTCCGGGAGCGCGTGTTTCCGGGACGCGATGATTATTCATTTGATCTGGACAAAGTGAACAGCGACGAAGGTAAGTATCTGGTTGCATCTTCTCCCTACAGCGTCTCGAAGACGAAGAAGTAGTTCATCGCTCTAGGGAGGGTGAGCGCGCCCGGTGGATAGCCTTTTCTTATTATTGCTGTGGCTGATCGGAGCCGTATAATCGCGGAATTCTTTCTGGGGAAGATAGCTCAAAACAGACCCAATAAGGTGGAGCAGAATTCTGTGAAAACACTTATGGTGCGTGCGATCGCGGTAATTCTAGTGCTGTGGGTTATCGGGTGCACGTATTTATATACGGTCATGGAGCGCCCGCCGGAAGCTTTTGGGCGGTTCATGATGAAGGTTCCGGCGCCGGTGGCATTTCTGGTATTTCCTTTCGAGACGCTGTGGACCCATGCGCGGGCAGGCTCATTGGAGACTGGCGATCGCGCTCCCGACTTCACCCTGACAAAGCTGGACAAGAGCGGGAAGGTGCAACTGTCCAGCCTGGTTGCGTTGCATCAGCCGGTGGTATTGATTTTCGGCAGCTATACCTGACCTCCTTTCCGGCGGGAGGTTCCCGCCCTCAACAAGCTGTACGAAGAGTATGGAAACCGCGCTGCGTTCCTGGTGGTCTACATCACGGAAGCGCATCCGAGCGACGTCTGGCAGATGGAGAGCAACCTCAAGGACCGGGTCGTATTCGCGAGTCCGCGTACCGAAGATGAGCGGGCGTCACTGGCGGGAACGTGTGTACGGAAACTCGGAATCAAGATTCCGGCTGTTCTGGATGAATTCGGAAACTCCACGGAAACTACGTACACAGCATGGCCGGACCGGCTCTACGTGATCGATGACCACGGACGAATCACGTATAAAAGCAAGCCCGGGCCCTTCGGATTCAAAGCAGACGAACTGAAGGCTGCGCTGCAGAAGACGTTCCCACAACATTAGGCTTATGCGGAAGCGGTTCTCCGAGCTATGATTTCTCCTGCCGTGGAAAGGAGAGACTATGCGTGCCGTTGCCCAAGGAGATCTGAACCTGCTGCAGCATCCCGCGTCGCAGGAACTTCTGCATTCAAGAATTCCTGCCCGGCTGGCTTATATCGCGACGGATGGAACGCCGCGAGTGGTGCCGATCTGGTTCCACTGGAACGGAAAAGAAATCGTAATGGCGAGTCCGCCGAAAGCGCCCAAGCTAAAGGCATTAGCGAAAAATCCTAAAGTTTCGTTGACGATTGATGAGAACGAATTTCCACAGAAAGTGCTTCTGATTCGGGGCAGTGCGCGTCTTGAAAATGTGGAAGGGATCGCCCCCGAATATGAAGCTTGCGCTGCGCGTTACTTTGATGCCAAACAAGCGGAAGCCTGGCTGAGACAGCTTCGGGGCATGATCAGTGCGATGGTGAGGATCAGGGTCACCCCGGAGTGGGTGGGGCTGCTCGATTTCCAGACGAGGTTTCCGAGCGCGCTGAGCGGGTAGACGCGGTCTCGTCGCCCGCAACGAGCGACGTGATGAATCCGGACCGCCGAGCTGGGGATGGCGGTCCCCACATGTTCCGCGTTGAGAACAGGTATAGGCGGCTCTCCCCATAGGGAGGCGGGCTCAGCACGAACCGGGAGAGGTTATGTCGATTGACAATCCAAGAGAGCTGGAAGGTTTGCGGGCGGTTGGAGTCATTGTGCGGCAAGTGCTTGCGGCAATGAGCGAAAACGTGCGCCCGGGAGTGACTACAGCGGAGCTGGATGCAGTGGGAGCGAGGGTGATGCGGGAACATGGAGCGCAATCGGCCCCGGCGCTGGTATACAAGTTCCCGGGTGCGAACTGCATCAGCGTGAACGAGGAAGCGGTACACGGGATTCCGGGCAAGCGGCCATTGCGCGAGGGCGATCTGCTCAAACTGGACGTCACGCTGGAAAAAGACGGATTCATGGCGGATGCTGCCGTGACCGTTCCGGTGGGTGAGATCTCGGACGAGAAGCGGCGGCTGATGCAATGCGCCGAACGTGCGTTTGCGAAGGCGATGCTGGTGGCTCGCGCGGGTTTCCGCGTTTGGGAGATTGGACGGGTGATTGAACGGGAAGTGCGGCGCAGCGGATTTTCGGTGATTCGCGAGCTTACCGGACACGGAATCGGGCGAACGATTCACGAACCGCCCAGGGTACCCAATTTTCCCGATGCCGAGGCTAACCAGGTTCTGAGGGAAGGACTGGTAATTACCGTGGAACCGATCATCGCGTCCGGCTCGGGCCGGTCGGTAGTCGCCGGGGACGGATGGACGGTGCGGACGGCGGATGGGCGTCCCGCGGCGCACTACGAGCAAACACTGGTCATTACCAAAGGCGAACCGATCCTGCTCACGGCAGCGTGAGGACTGTCGCGGCCGGAAGCGCCTGCTTGCACTTTTCCCGATCTGCCGATCATACTGAAAGGTTGGTTCCTGACTGACATTCAACTATGAAAATTACCCTCTCTACTTCCTCTCCTGCGAATGTTGAAACCGAAGCGCTGGTTGCCGTGGTTCTAGATTACGCGGAACCGGCACAAGCCAAAAACAACAGCAAACCACAACTGAAAGTCGACAGCTCCGATGCAGCCGTGCAGGCAGCGGCGGCCGAACTGCTTGGCAGCGGCGAACTGAATGGCAAGCCCTTCGAGACCAATCTTCTGCACAAGCCGGCGGGATTAAAGGCAAAGCGGATCCTGCTGCTCTCTGGAGGCAACGCCCGGAAGTTCAAGAGCTACGATTTGCGGCGGCTGGCGGGGGCGGCGGCACGGACTCTGAAGTCGCGCGGAATTCGCAGCTTCGCCTTTGCAGCGCCGTCGAGTGTGGCAGCAGAAGAAGCGGCGCGGGCGATCGTGGAAGGCGTGCACGTCGGAAATTTCGATCCGGATTATTACCGCAGCGATCGCAAAGACCAGAAGATCGACGATCTCACGGTGGTTGCCAGCGGCGACAAAGCAGCTCTGGAGAAAGCGGCGCACGAGGCACAAATCACGGGTGAATCGCAGAACTTTGCGCGCGACCTGATCAACGAACCCTCCAACCGGATGACGCCGACAATTTTGGGAGAGCGCGCCAAGAAGATGTGCGCGGAAGTCGGCCTGAAGTGCGAAGTGCTCGGTCCGGAAAAGATCAAAGAAATGAAGATGGGAGCGTTCTGGAGCGTGGCACAGGGATCGGATGAGCCGGCAGCACTGATCGTTATGAAATATGAGCCGGCGGGAGCTCCGGAAAAGCCGGTGCTGGGGCTGGTCGGGAAAGGAATTACGTTCGACACCGGCGGCATCTCGATCAAGCCTGCCGATGGCATGGAAAAGATGAAATACGACATGGCGGGCGGAGCGACCATGATCGGGGTGATGCGCGCGATCGCGCTGCTGAAGCCGAAGATCAAGGTTATCGGCATGGTCTGCGCGACGGAGAATATGCCCTCCGGTAAAGCACAGAAGCCGGGCGATGTGCAGATTGCCATGTCGGGGAAGTCGATTGAGGTGATCAACACCGACGCGGAGGGACGGCTGGTGCTGGCGGACGGATTGCATTACGCCAAGCAGCTAGGTGCAACGCACCTGGTGGACGCGGCAACGCTGACGGGAGCCGTGGTGGTAGCGCTGGGTTATGCGAATGCCGGAGTCTTTACCAACAGCGACGAGATGTACGAACGTTTCCAGCGCGCCAACGAGAAAGCGGGCGAGAAGATGTGGCGGCTCCCGCTGGATGATGAGTACAAAGAGCAGATCCGCTCGAATATCGCCGACATCATGAATACCGGGGGACGCTGGGGCGGTGCGATCACGGCGGCAATGTTCCTGAAAGAATTTGCCGAGGAAACTCCCTGGATCCACCTCGATATCGCGGGGACGGCGTGGATGGAAGAACAGAAGCCGTGGATCGCAAAGGGTCCGTCAGGAATCGCACTGCGGAGCCTGGTGGAGTTCGTGAAAGATTTCGAACAAAATTAAAGATGGTTCCCTGAGAGAGCCGGCGCGCGGGACGTCTCAGGGATTTTTTGTCCGGCGGTGCTATCCGCCGAGCCCACAGTTATCGGAAGCATTTTTGACGGACTGGGCGCGGACCGTGTCATATCCCACGCCCGTAGTAGACGCGGGGCCATAATTGCCGCCTTCGGAAGCCCCCGACTTTACGTGCCCGACGGGCCCGGTGACCTCGACTGTGTGATTGACGAGATGCTTCAAGGCGGCCATATCACCGCCGGTCACACGATATTGCCGCATGGGATTATTCCCGAGAATGATATAGGTGTGTCCGCTGGTAGTGAGGCATCCGCGAATGGTTTGCACATTTCCCTGCTGCGCGGACTGATTACCCGATTTTTCATTCTGCGCTTGATTGCTTTGTGCCAACAGCACTCCCGCGGACACAAAAAGAACGAGGCCCAAGAGAACGGATTTCATAGATGAGACTCCTTCCAAGAATTGAGATGCAGGTTATGCGTATTCGGTGTAGCAGGCGCGGCCGTAATTCGGGAATGCAGAGCGCCTAGAATGAGGGGATCAATAGGTTGCCGGACTCCAGGATGGAGCGGAAGTTTGTACTCTAACCCGCATCAATGGAACATCGGCGGGGCTGCGGCAGGAATTCCACGTGCCTCATTCAAAACGGTCAGGACGCCCTGGATCACCAACTCGGGGCGGTCAAGCTGGATATAGTGTCCGCTGTGCTCCGCGACGACTTGCGTGCTGCGAGTCGAGAGATGGGTTAGTTCCTGCTGCATCTGCGACCAGTCTTCGTTGGTGATCTTATCCAGGTCCGCAGGCAAGTCGGGCTGGGGCTTGTTGGGATCGTGCGACAGCACGACGAGAGGCAAGTCGCCAAGCGACCCGGTAGCTGCAGTTTGCCGGGCACTTTCGCTGAAATTCTTCAATTCGGCGACGCTCTCTCGTGCTGTATGGAAATTGCATTCCGCGGTGCGGAGTTTGACATCGTGACCGCAAAAACCCAGAAGCCGCGGGATGCCGAATGGCATGGTGAACTCAAAGAATTCGGCCTCCCGCATCCAACTGCGATCCATGTCATTGATGGCCGGAGGAAATCGCTTCTGTTGATCGGGATGGGAAGAATCAACGAGGACGATTCCGGCAACTTCCTTTGGATAAAGACTGGTGAAGATCCGGACATCGAAGCCGGCCATGGAATGGCCTACCAAAATATAGGGCGGTGCGATTCCAACATTGTGCAGCAAGGTATGAAGTTCTTCCGCGAGGACTCGGCTGGTGCGGGGATGAGGGCTCGAATCGCTAAAGCCGATTCCACCGCGATCGTAAGAACAGGCACGAGTGACCCTGGCAATCTGGGGGCGGACTTTCCACCAGGAGGCGTAGGAATCTCCCAGGCCGGAGTCGAAGACCACAGCAGGATTCCCTTCTCCGCTGCAACGCAGGTGAAGTTCGTAGCCACCGATATCGACGCGCGTCCCGCCCATGGGGTTGAAACGGCGGTCCCGTGCTTCAGAGATGTTCTCGTAGAAAAACCCGACGAGAAGAATCATCACAAAAACTGCCAGCAACGAGACGAGGGCGATGCGGAACCACGAGCGGGAAGAAGTGGTGCTACGAGTTTGCGTGGTGGGTATCAACTTCAGATTCCAAGAGCATTTTAGCAGCGTCGATCGCCGAATTCTGGTGGTGCGATTTGCGGGATTCGGCTACTCACATCACGGAGGGAACCGTGATTCCCATGATCGCCAGCGCGCGAATGAGTTCACGTCGCGCCACGGCAACGGTCATCAGTAGAAACTGTTTTCGCTTTTCATCGGGCTCGCTGAGGATCGGATGCCGGTGGTAGAACGTGTTAAACAGTTGCGCCAGTTGAAAAACGTGCTTGGCCAGGTAGGCCGGTTCCGTGGTGGCGATACATTGATCCACGACATACGCTGTTTTTGAAGCGGCAAGCCATAGTTCCCAGATTTCGTTGCCGGAAGCATGGTTCAGAAACTGAGTGAATTCTTCGGTGGAATTAGAGGGGGCGAAGTTCTCTGCCTCAAGTCCTGCCTTTTTGAAGATGCTGGTGGCACGGACCACCGCATATTGCGCATAGGGCCCGGTCTCGCCTTCAAAGCTGAGCGCCTCTTTGAAGTCGAAGGCGATCACCGACTGCTTGGTGTACTTCAGCATAAAGTAACGCAAGGCCCCGATGGCGATCTGAGCGGCAATCTGCAGACGCTCTTCGTCAGCGAGTTCCGGATGTCGTGAATCGACTTCCTTCTGCGCGGAAGCGATGAGCTGGTCGATCAGGTCATCGGCTTTCACGCCGAATCCCCTGCGGCCGGAAACCTCGATGTAGGAGCGAGATTTGTCTTCGTCACTAAGGAAATAGCCTAGTTCAGCGGCGCAGCGCGGAGTAAGTGCGACCATCTCGTAAGAGAAATGGGTGTAGTGGCCGGCAGCCTCGTCGTGGCCGAGCCCGCGGAGGGCTTCGATGACTGTGCTCTGCGCCTCGGATTGGCGGGCATCGATGACGTTGTAGATTTCGGCGACATCGCCAAAGTGCGGATGGTCCTTCTGGCCAGCGGTAGTCGAAATCCAGCAGTCATGCTGGTTGGGATAACGATAGAACTTGCAATATCCAAAATCGCGGCCGAGCAGGCCGAACTTCCACATGTGGTAGGCAATGTCTTTGCCGACGTAGCCGACGGTGCCGTTGGAACGAACGATGACCTTCTGGTCTTCTTCGGAGACCCGCTCGGCCGTGGGCTCATTATCCGATGCTTCTGGCTCCTGGGGCGTGGTTATTGAGCCAACGGCGGCGCGCCCAGTTCCGGCGCGGCGCATGACCCAGCAACCTTTATTTTTGCCTTCCGTTTCGTAAGAAAGCACGCCGGTTTGCTTCAACTTCTGAAAGGCGGCGTCCCAGAAGTGGAGATGGAGAATTTCGCTTTCCCGCGGGAGGAAATCGTACTCGATGTCGAGACGATCCATTGTTTCGAGATGGCGACGGAGAACGGCGGTGGAGATGAGATCGGCGATGGCGGCGGGTTCGTTCGCACCTTGCTCGATGGCGTGCAGAGTGTCGAGACGGGCTTTTTGGTTCGCCTTGTCCTGCTCATACCACTGCGAGACGCGGGCGTAAATATCCCAGCAGTGGTAATCGAAGCGAGGCTGGCGGGAGAGAGCTTCGATCTCCGCGCGCGATTTCTTCTCGAGATGGGTGAAGCCGACGACGACATCGGCGACCTGCACGCCCGTGTTGTCGATGTAATTCTGGACATCGACTTCCCGGCCCGCATAGCGCAAAAGACGGACGAATGTATCGCCCAAGATGGCGTTACGCAGGTGTCCGATGTGGGCCGCCTTGTTGGGATTGATACTGGAATGCTCGACCAGAATTTTTCCCGAGGGAGCTTCCGCAGGCGCTCTCTGATCACGCGCCAGGGTTGCGGCCAGCCATGCTCGATCGATGCGGATGTTCAAGTATCCGGGAGGAGTGACTTTTAACTCGGCGATGCCTTCGATCGGTCCGATTTCGGAACGAATGGCTTCGGCAATCTTTAAGGGAGCGGAGCGCAGCGGCTTGGCAAAGGGAAAAACGGGGATGGCGTAGTCGCCGAGTTCGACCTTCGGCGGCTGCTCGATGACGATATTCGGCAAGGCAGCATCGGGATAACGGCGCTGCAAACACTCCAGCACGCGCTGAGCCAGACGACGTTCGAGATGACGATACAAGCAGGCCTCTAACTGTTGAAGGAAAACAGTGATTTTAGCAGAGAGCATGAGCCGCGCAGGTTTGACGCAAATTCCGGTGTTCCCTATGATGAAAGTTCCGTCGTTGGCCGTTGGTCCTTGGTCGTCAGCTCCTCGGAAGGAACCTCCCAACTCCGCGGCGCCACGACGAATGACCAACGGCCGACGGCGGTTTTTCTCATGCGGATTGCTTACCTAGAGTGTTTTTCGGGGATCAGCGGCGATATGTTCCTGGGCGCGCTGGTCGATGCCGGGGTTCCGCCGGCGCTGCTGGAAAAGGCTGTCGCGGCGTTAGGCGTTGGCGCGCGTTTAGAGATTTCGCGGGTAGTTCGCAGCGGAATTTCCGCAACCAAAGTTGACGTTTGGGTGGATGGCGAAAAAGATATGCCGCGTGAGGAGTACTGGGCGGGAGTTGCCGCGAAGAGCGAAAAGAATGCTAGGCACGAGCACGGGCACAAGCATCCCCATAGCCATGAGCATCATGATCATGAGTTGCATGACGGGAATTCTCATAGCCATGCGCAAACGGGTTCTGGCACTGCACCCGCTCACGGCAGAAGCCTGAGTAAGATTCGCGAGATCATTTCGGGCGCGGCGATTTCCGGGACTGCCCAGCAAAAAGCGATCGCTATTTTCGAGGCGCTCGGAGCGGCCGAAGCCAAGATTCATAACACGTCCATCGAGAAGATTCATTTCCACGAGGTTGGTGCGGTGGACGCGATGGTTGATATTGTGTGCGCCGCGGTTGGATCCGAAGCCCTGGGCGTGGATGCGATTGTGTGTTCGCCGCTGAACGTTGGAGGGGGAACGGTAAAATGCGCGCACGGCGAGTTTCCGGTCCCGGCACCCGCGACAGTTGAGTTGTTGAAAGACGCTCCGGTGTATTCGTCGGGATTGCAGGCAGAGCTGGTCACGCCGACAGGCGCGGCGATCGTGAAAACGCTGGTTGCGCGGTTCTCGCAATTTCCGCAGATGAAGATTGAAAAGAGCAGCTATGGAGCGGGTTCGCGGGATTTTCCCGGGCATCCGAACGTACTGCGGTTGTCGATTGGAGAACCAGTTGATGACCTCGCGGCGAAAACGAAGCCGGAAACGATCAGCGTGCTGGAGGCGAATCTCGACGATCTGAATCCGCAGGTATTTGGCTACGTCATGGATCGTCTGCTCGCGGAAGGCGCGCTGGACGCGTTTGGGATGCCGGTGCAGATGAAGAAGAGCCGTCCTGGAATGCTGCTGACGGTGCTTTGCACGCCGGAAAATGCAGATCGACTCACGCACTTGCTATTCGCGGAAACGACGACTTTGGGAGTACGGCGGCGGCAGGAATCACGCAACACGCTGGCTCGGCGGTGGGAGAGCGTTAAGACGCCGTGGGGAGAGGTCCGCATCAAGATTGCGAGCATGAATGGCGCGGTCACGAACTACGCTCCCGAGTACGAAGACTGCCGGCAGATCGCGGAAACGCATCATGTTCCTTTGAAGACCGTTTTGCAGGAAGCGAATCGAGCGTATGCCAGCAAAGGCCAATGAGACCGCGGAATCCAACGTTGCGCCAGAAGCGAATGGGCGCGTGTGTTCGAGTTACGATCGCATCGCCGAAGAGTATGCGAACCACATATTCGATGAACTGCGACACAAACCGCTGGATCGGGAATTGCTCAATCGCTTTGCGGATCGAGTGAAGGGGCGGGTATACGAATTGGGATGCGGTCCGGGACACGTGGCGCGTTATTTACACGCCCGGGGAATGGATGTAGCGGGCATTGATCTGTCTCCGGAAATGATCGAAGTGGCGCGCAGGCTGACGCCGGAAGTGGAATTTGCGGTTGGCGATCTGCGAAAGCTGAATCTTGAGACCGGTTCGTGTAGCGGGCTGGTGGCGTTTTATGCCATTGTGAATCTTCGCCCCGAGGAACTGAATCTTGCAGTGCACGAGATGGGACGCGTCCTCCGGCCGGGCGGGTTGCTACTGTTGAGCTTCCACGTGGGCAACGAAGTGGAGCACGTAGACGATCTCTGGGGACAGATGGTGGATCTGGATTTTTACTTCTTCTCGACCGAGCAGGTGCGATCTTCGATGGAGAGCGCAGGGTTAGAGATAGAAGAGATCATTGAGCGGGAGCCGTATCCACCGGAAGTGGAATATCAAAGCCGCCGGGCTTACATTTTCGCCGGGAAAGCAAGGGTTAAGTCCATAAAAGCATGAGCCGTAAGTTCTACATCACGACTCCGATTTATTACGTGAATGCGCGGCCGCACATCGGACACGCGTACACAACCATCGCCTGCGACACCATCGCTCGACGGCAGCGGATGCTGGGTGCGGACACGTTCTTTCTAACTGGCACGGACGAGCACGGGCAGAAAATCGAGCGGGCGGCGCAGGCCGCGGGAAAGACGCCGCAGCAGTATGCGGATGAAATTTCTGCCGAGTTTCGCAATCTGTGGAAGCGGATGGGAATTTCCAATGACGATTACATCCGCACTACGGAGGAACGGCATAAAAAGCGGGTGCAGGCGCTGTTCCGCCAGATTCGCGACAACGGTTACATCTACAAGGGCACCTATACCGGGCAGTATTGCGTCTCCGATGAACTGTATGTGGACGGCGCGAAGCCTGGTGATCCCTGCCCGACCTGCGGGCGAATTACCGAGACAGTCCACGAAGAGAACTACTTCTTTAAGCTGTCGGCGTTTCAGGACAAGTTGCTGGAACTGTATGCGAATCCGGAGTTCATTCGTCCGGAAACGCGCCGCAATGAAGTGATTTCGTTCGTGCGAACGGGGCTGCGCGATCTCTCCATCAGCCGCTCGACATTTACCTGGGGTATCCCGGTTCCGGACGATCCCAAGCACGTGATTTACGTCTGGCTGGATGCGCTGGCCAATTACATTACCGCGATTGGATACGGCTCGTCGCACGCGGGGGCGCAAGAAGCGTTCAAGAAATACTGGCCCGCCGACGTGCACATGATCGGCAAAGAGATTGTGCGTTTTCATTGTGTCTATTGGCCGGCGTTTCTGCTGGCCGCAGGGCTGGAGCTGCCGAAGACGATCGTGGCCCACGGCTGGCTGCTGTTTGAAGAAAGCAAGATGTCGAAGTCTCGGGGAAATATCGTGCGAGCGGAAACCATCCTCGATGTGCTGGGCGCAGACGCGCTGCGGTATTTCCTGCTGCGTGAAGTGGTTTTCGGGCAGGATGGATCATTTTCGTTTGATGCGCTGGTGCAGCGATACAACTCGGACCTGGCCAACGGCCTGGGAAATTTGGCGAGCCGCACGCTGACCATGATCAACCGCTATTTCAAGGGCGAGGTGCCGTATCCCTCGCATGCGGCGGCGCGCAAGCCCGCCGATGATGCGATCGCCGATCTGGCGCGGAAGACCATCCGAGAATTTGGCACACAATTTGAGCAGTTCCAGTTCTCGCGGGCGCTGGAATCGGCATGGGCCCTGGTAGCGGCGGTCGATAAATACATTGTTGAGAATGAGCCTTGGGCTTTGGGCGAGAAGCAGGACGAGGATAGCCGGTCGCGGCTGGCGACGGTGCTTTACACGGCTGCGGAGGCTTTGAGAATCGCCACGGCATTGGCGCATCCGGTGATCCCGGATGCAACGGCAAAAATCTGGGCACAGATCGGGCTCGGCGACATCAAGAAGGTGAACCTGAACCAACTGGCATGGGGACAGTTGCATCTAGGCACCAAGCTGGGAGAGGTGCAGCCGGTATTCCCGCGTGCCGACAAAAGCGCGATTGAAAGGATGCAGAAGATGGAAGAGCAGCAGCCACGAGGTCCGGCGGCCGAGGAGAGCAAAGAGAGCACGGCGGCGAAAGCACCTCTGACTCCCCCGGGAATAGCAATGGGCACGGCGGCGCCGACGCCGGCGGTGGTTTCCAGCGATGGCAACAAGATTTCCATCGACGATTTCGCCAAGGTCGAATTGCGGGTTGGACTGGTGAAAGTGGCGGAGCGCGTGCCGAAATCGGATAAGCTGCTGCGCCTCGAAGTGGACATAGGGACGGAAGTACGCCAGGTGCTGGCTGGCATCGCCGAAGCCTACGCGCCGGAAACGCTGGTAGGGCGCAAAGTTGTGATCGTCGCCAATCTTGCGCCACGGAAGCTGCGCGGCTACGAATCGAATGGCATGATCGTGGCGGCATCTCTGGAAGGCGGCAGACCTGTGCTGGCGAGCTTTCTGGAAGACGTGCCGGTGGGCGCAAGGCTGAAGTAAAAGCGGAGCGGGCAGCGGACTTCTGTCCTTCGCAAACGACTTTGCGGCCCGCGTTTCAAAATCCGAGATCCGAGGTTCGAGCGCCAAGGTCAGACACCGCATGTTTGTAGATTCCCACGCCCATCTCGAAGGAAAGCAATTCGCGAGCGATCGCGAAGCTGTCATTGCGCGTGCGCGGGAGGCCGGGGTGCAGACGATTGTGGCGATCGGCAATGGCGATGGCCCGCAGAACTTCGATTGCGCCATCCAATTGGCGGAACAATACGAATTCATCTATGCCACGATTGGAATCCATCCGCATGAAGCCAAACTCGCCGATCAGGCCGCGTTTGATCGAATGGAAGAGTTAGCCAGGCATCCCAGGCTAATTGCCTGGGGAGAAATTGGGTTGGATTACTTTTACGATCATTCTCCGCGTCACGTGCAAAAAGAAGTGTTCGCGAAGCAAATGGAACTCGCCTCCACAGCCAAGCTGCCGATCGTGATTCACTGCCGTCCGTCGGATGGCAGCGAGGATGCCTGGAACGATTGCCTGGGAATGATGGAACAGCAATGGACGCAGAGCGGGCTGGGGGGAATTCTGCACTGTTTTACCGGGAACTGGGCACAAGCCAAGCGGGCGATCGATATGGGATTCATGATCTCGTTCGCCGGGAACGTAACTTTTCCGAAGGCCCAGCAGATTCGCGATGCGGCCGCCCAGGTTCCGCTCGATCGCATGCTGATTGAGACCGACTGTCCCTATCTCGCACCCGTACCGCACCGCGGCAAGCGAAACGAACCTGCCTTTGTGCTGGAAACCGCCGGGAAACTGGGTGAACTGCGCGGGATGTCCGGGGACGAGGTGGGAGAACTTACGGCGCGCAATTTCTACAATTTTTTCAAATTGGCTGAAATCTCCGAAAGCAAAGTTCCTGAGCGCTGAAACGCCGGTTTCTGATACCCTCAAGCTAAGATTCCTTTGTTTCAGAATAATTAGAAATCTATGCCGGATAACAGTTTCGACGTCGTCAGCAAGATCGACCTGCAGGAGGTGTCGAATGCCATCCAGCAGGCGCTGAAAGAGATTCATACCCGATTCGATTTGAAGGATTCCAAATCGAACATAGAACTGGACAAAGACGGCATTGTGCTGCACTCGGCGGACGAGTACAAACTCAAAGCGGTTAACGACGTCTTGCAGGCGAAACTGGTGAAGCGCGGAGTGCCCTTGAAGGGGTTGACTTACCAGGCGCTGGAACCCGCCGCCGGAGGCACTGTGAAACGCCGAGTCACGATGCAGCAAGGGATTCCTATCGAAAAGGCACGCGACATTGTGAAATCTATCAAGGATTCAAAGAAAAAGGCGCAAGCCTCAATCCAGGGAGATCTGGTGCGCGTGAGCAGCAAAGACCGCGACACGCTGCAGGAAATCATCGCACTGTTGCGGCAGAAGGATTTTGGAATCGACATGCAGTTTACGAATTACCGGACAAACTGAAGCTCAGCTCATCGCCGGATAACGTTGCCGGCGACTGAGGCAAGTTCGACATCAAGGAATTGCACGCTTGGGGACGACCGCCACTATTAACGGAAAAGAAGTTTTCGATCTGCTGCGAGACGATCTGATCGCGCTGGAAGACGAGTTCGGCCACGAAACCGTCTCCGATGTTCGCGCCATCACCGAGATCGGGGAGTACTTGCGCGCGGGCGGAGGAAAGAGGATTCGTCCGGCGCTGCTCCTGTTGTCCGCCAGATTGTTTGATTATCAAGGACGCGGCGCCGTCCGCCTGGGAGCGGTCGTCGAAATCATCCACACGGCAACGCTGGTGCACGACGACATTATTGACGAGGCCAAGACACGACGCGGCCGTGCCGCTGCCAATACCAAGTGGGGCAATTCGAAGTGTGTTCTGGCGGGCGATTGGCTTTACATGCAGGCCTTCAAAGTGGCCGTCCAGGAGCGCAATTTTCGCATCCTCGATACGCTGATCGACTTGACGCAGCAGATGGTCGAAGGCGAACTGCTGCAAATGGAAAAGCTGGGCAAGTCGATATCGCTCGAAGAGCATTTCGACCTGATCTACCGCAAAACGGCATGCCTGTTTTCGGTGTGCATGCGGTTGGGGGCAATCCTTGGGGGAGCATCCCCGGAGCAAGAGGAGGCCCTTGCCAAGTACGGACATGACTTGGGAATGGCTTTCCAGATCGTGGATGACGTCCTCGATCTGACCGCTTCAGAGGATGTGCTAGGCAAGCCCGTAGCCAGCGACCTGCGTGAGGGCAAGGCCACCATGGCGGTGATCCATGCATTAGAGCGCTGTACCCAGCAGGAGCGCGTGAAAATCGAAACGATTTTGCGGGATCGTGCCTTCAATGGAGTGACGCACAAAGATATTCTCAGCATCTTGCAGCACTATGAATCACTTGAGGCCGCCAGCGCCTGCGCGGCCGGCTATGCCGAATCCGCCGCCAATGCGGTTTGTGGGTTTCCCGACTCGGAGATCAAACGGGCCCTGCTTTGGGCTCCCGAGTTCGTCATCGCCCGGGATAAGTAGGCGAGTACCGGACACTTCTCAGGCCTGATCCCTTTTTCGCCAACCTTTCTTCGGAATTCCACGACCAAATTCCCAGCTTGGCTTGTATTCGCCCCTCGTCAGAACCAGAACTCTGGCACGATCCGAAAGTAGACATCCCAAAAGGAGAGACTGCGATGAAAAAGCTCATGGTTGGCTTGACCGCTCTGACGTTCACCTGGGGTATTGCGGCCTTTGCTCA
This sequence comes from Acidobacteriaceae bacterium, assembly GCA_027452245.1. GTDB lineage: Bacteria > Acidobacteriota > Terriglobia > Terriglobales > Acidobacteriaceae > Sulfotelmatobacter. Next base: position 24,842 of record DAIDGW010000105.1, on the reverse strand, counting down.
ACAAAACAGCATGGGACAGAGCACTCAGGGAAGCATGGGACAGACGACAGGGGAGACACAGACGAAGGCTCCGTTGAAGACTTTGAGAGGCGTAGTAAAAGCCGAAGGTGACAAAGTGGTGTTTGTCGACGAGAACGGAAAAAGTTGGGAAGTAATGAATCCGGAGGAACTGAAGGCGCACGAAGGCCATCAGGTGCAGGTCAAGGCACACGTTTACGCAGATAAGGACGCTATTCACGTCATGCACGTCAAAATGTTGAAGAGCGAACCGAAGACCAGCGAACCCATGGCGCATTAGAACCTGAGGTGGGCCAGGAGGGCGGCTCGATGCCGCCCTTTTTTGCTGTGAGCCTGGATATTGCGGTCGGAGTAACCGGCCTTTGAGCCCAATCACGCAGAGGCGTGCGTGTGGCCACTGCGTTCCCTGCGCTTTTGCTCAGACAATGAGTTTGGGTAATGGCGGCGTCGGCCTTCGAGGAAGGCTTATGAGACGCACTGGCATGCGGTGGACGAACAAACCGTCGTCCACAAACCTCCCCGTGGCGCCTGAAGAAAGGCGGGCAGCCTCGGGACCCGAATCGTGACCGCTAGCCGTCACCAGCCCAGGCAGCGGCCTCAGTCGAAGCTTTGCAACGAAAGGCGCCTTGGTTCTTCGACGCGCCGGTCCGGCTAGGATCGGAAGAGACTTCGAGTGCAAGCCGCTGCCGGCAAGCTCTTAACCGGGGTAAGTCCTCCTGAGAGACGCCACACCCCGCGTATAAGGCCGGGCGCTATCCTTTCGGGCTAGCGCCCGGCATTTTGCATCCTGCAATAGAAATCCGAGAAAGCCAAGCCGGTCGTTTCTACAGGCTTGAACAATGTGAGAACTCAGTTCCCGCCCGCGCTGGCGAATATCTTGTTTGAATCGGGAACTGCGGCGGATTTAGTGGCATGCTGGCCAACGCCAATATCCATGGCGGTATTCTCTGGAAATATCACTTCTCGCCCGCGCGTCATGAAGTTGGAATACACGGTGCGGCTTGCGCCGTAGACTCCCATGGCGCGCCCGAGCATCGGGTTCTTAACGGCAATCCCAAGGGCAATGCCGATTAATTTAAATCCGCCCGCGCCGCCGGCCGCGCGTCCGGATGCATCCCCGCTGGCGCTGCGGGCAGCATTTGCGTCGCTGTCCTGATTACTTGCCATGGCCGCTAGCCCAAGAGAAAGTCCCGTTGTGAGATAGCGGCTCTTGGGATTGGTGGCCTCGGCGCCGCCTTCGGAGTCGATCTTGACGTTGGCATTCTTGGCGGCCTGCACAGCTTCAAGCGTCGCCTGAACTTTCTGGGGGATCCCATCGGGAGGCACAATTTCGCGGAATGTGATGCGCAATTGACCGTTCTTCTTCATGCGCCTCGCAGGCCGGGCTTGCAGGACGACCCCGGTCAACCGGCTGCCTTCCGGAAGAACCAGCCGCTTTCCATCAAAGAGCGGTTGCGAAAGGACGGCTTCTACCGGATCGTTCTTTTTGGCATTCGCCGACGTCAGAGGTGTCACCAGGCGTGCGTGCACAACCGCCCCCTCGGGCAAAGACCCGCCGATCGAGTTTGCCATCTGCTCGGTCATCTCTTCTTTGCCAAAACTCAATGGCTGGTTGAGCAACGCAAGATAAACAGTCTTCGCCGGAATGTATTGCGGATGCACCGGCAGCTGAGCCTGGATGTAGCGCTCAAAGCGATGCATTCTTCCCGGGGTCTTCAGCTGCGCCATCGCATCATTCCATTGCTGACGGGCCTGCTGTTTGGCTTCATTAGTCTTTTGCTCGGCCTTGGTTTTAACAGAATTCTTCTTGGCCTTACTCGGTGACGAAGAGAACTGCAGAACCTGTCCCGACCCGGCGCTGACCGTGGTATCGACCGGAATGTGGCGGCCATCCTTTAGAACAATTTCGGTGAACTCAACGTGGATTTTTCGGGCGGGAGTGAAATCGGCATCGAGGGCGCCTTCGACGCGCCGCAGACCAGTTGGGCGTTCAATGGACGTAATGTGGCCCAGGGCCTGGGAACCAACTGGTACGACAAGCTTATCGAAGGCATAGATGGGCTCCACGACCCGGCCATTGAGTGTCTGCCCTACTTTGCGCAGGCGAACCTCATTGTCGAGTGCAATCTGAATCGGGGTACCCTTGGGCACAGTGACGTCGATCATCTGTGGCGGAGCGATCACTTCGATAACGGGAGGGATGGGCTTGCGCGCCGATCCCGGCTTGAGCTGCGGGATGGGGGGCTCTTGCGCAAATGCTCCCACGCAACACAACAAGCCGACGGCCAAAATAGAAAGAGACCTGATCGATCTCATAACTGCTCCTAAACTGATAAGAGTTATTTCCCCAGAGCGGCGAAGGTCATTTCTCCCGCCTTATTTCCGGTTTGATGCTTCCATTCAGCAAATAATGTTGCATAGTTCTTCGTAATATATTCCTGCTGTTCAACGCCTAGCTTTCGTGCAATCTGGTCAATCCAGCGGGAAGGTCCCTCAATCTCGCAAAAATTGCCGATCGGCGTTTCGTCGAGCACGACGTCGCCTTTTCCGTCGGTCCATTCGGCACGGAACTTTTCGTAGCGAAACGAGGGGGCGTAGCCGAGGGCGCGCAGAACCTTATGCATTATTTTGCCATCTTCTACGCCAGTTTCCAATTCCTGACGGCTGCTATGCTTGCCGGATTTGCCGCCGCTCTTATGGGTCAGCTTCCATTCCGGGCCGTATTGGCGAAGGCGCAGAAGCTCCTTTCGCCGGCGAAGCACCGCCCCGGGAAGGTCATAAAGCGTATTCATCTCATGAGTACGTGCAGTCTTCTGGTGAAATCCCGCGTCTTTCAGTTTGCGCGCAACCGAACGTAGGCTTTCGACCCGAAATTTGATCTCTACTTCCCTGCTCATATTGCGAGTGTATTACGTGCAGCAGACATTCTGGCTGATTGCGCAGAAATTATGATCGGATCCACGCTCGTCAGCGGGTGGCGATCGAAACTGTAGAGGAAGGCAACCGCTCCCATTCGACAGGTTCCAGCGGACCGACAAAGAAAATCCAGCTCAGCGCACCGATCCAAAGAACGGCCGCGGTGATGAGAAACGGCCAGTAGAAGTGCCCGGTGACATCGAGAAGCAGACCGGTGAGGGCCGGGGCGATCGGGCCGGAAAAATTTCCGACAAAGTTCTGCAGACCGATCCAGCGGCCGACCATTTCCGGCCCGGCGAGAATCTGCGTCGCCGCCCAGATATTTCCGAAGGAAAGGCCGTTGAATGCTCCACCCAGAACCAGAAGCATGAGAAAAGAAGAATCGGGAGCGAACACACACGCGAGGAGACAGGCGCCAAGGCCGATGCAGGAGACGGTGCACAGTCCCTTGAAAACAAGGGTGGGTGAAGTGCCGGAAGCCACCCAACGATCTGCGAGTTTCCCGGTAATCAATGCCACGATGGCGGCAACCAGAAATATAAGGCCGCCGGCGCGGGCCATCTGATCCATCGAGAGATGGCGAGCGCGGACCAGATAAAACGGCAGCCATGTGACCAGGAAATAGAGCCCGTAGTTCATCGAGAAATGGCAGAGGCACATACCCCAAGCGGAGCGCTGGCGAAGAATTGCCGCAAAGCCGGAACGGAAACTGAAAGTTGGCCCGCGACTGGAGGACACACGCGCAGGCATCACCGACACCCATGGGACCAGCCAGAGCAAGCCAATGAGTCCCAGGCCGAGGAAGAATGGACGCCACCCGAAGCGGCCGACCGCCGTGCCTCCGATCATCATGCCAAGCGCGGGACCCAGAGCAAGTCCGGCAACGAGAACGGAGTTAGCGAATCCGCGCTGCGCGGCATGGAAATGTCCGCGAATGACCTTGCTGTAGGAAGGGAACGCAATTGATTCGCCGACTCCGAGCAAAAGCCGGATCAGCAGGAGTGCAATAAATCCATGCAAGAGGCTTGTGACGGCGGTGGCAACCGACCACAGGAAGAAGCCGGCGGCGAAAACCCATTTGACGTCGAAGCGGTCGACCAGCCATCCCGCAGGTATTTGCAGACAGCAGTAGACCCAGAAAAACGCGGAAAGCAGCGTGCCCAGTTGCGTGGCGGAGAGATGGAGTTCGTCCTTTATCAGAGGCGCCGCGATCGAAAGATTGCTGCGGTCGATGTAGTTGATGAGCACCGACAGTGACAAGAGCAGCAGCACCATGTTCATGCGGGAACTCGGCGCCGGGGAAGACTCTATAGATTCGCTCGATTGGATGAGAGACGGCATGAGAGGGCCGGACAATGGTACACCGTCGCATCGACTCAGGAGAGCCACTACCGCTAAAGAAGAACCGCTCAGCGAAACGAGGGGAGCTTCACCAGATCGTCTGCGGGCACGCTCTCCAGCGGGTGACCGGCCTTACGCCATGCGGCAAGGCCGCCGGTAATGACAAACGTGTTGAATCCTTTTTCCCGCAGCAGGTGCGCCACCCGGGCGCTGGTCGCTTCGCGCGCTCAAGTGCAATAGAGATAAATCTCTTTCTCCTTGGGAAGATTCTTGAGTTCTTCCTCAAGATTGTTGGGTTCGATCCGAATCGAACCTTTGATACGCGTTGCACCGGAATCGTAGTAACCGTGACTGCGGACGTCCACGATCAGGATGCGGCCGGCATCGCCCGAGCTGAGACGTTCGGCCAGATCGCTCACCTGAACGCGGGGAACAAGAATGTTAGTTTTAAACTTTCGATAACTCATGACGCGGTAAGTCAAATACACAATGGCAGCAGAGAAGAGGATGATCTCCATCGCGCGGCCCGCGGCGTGAAATCCGAGCAGGACGGAGGCAAGGAAGTCGCGCGATAGATATCCAAGAAGAAGGTATGTCATTGCGTAAAGTGACGCCCCGGCAACTTCGAATTGCAAAAATTGCGCAAATGGCATATTCATGCTGCCCGCCAATGGAGCCGCGACCGTGTTCACTCCGGGAATGAACTTGGCAAAAATCAGGGTGGTTTTTCCGCGTTTATAAAAAGACTCCGCCGAGCGCAGGATGCAGGTCTCAGGATTCATCGACAGGCCGCAGAGAAAACCGAGAAGCGCCCAGCCGGTATAGCGTCCGAGCCAGTATTGGACGGCGTCTCCCAAAACGAGCGCGAGCAGCGCAGAAGCAATCACCAGCGGTGCAAACAGCGTGTGACTCGCGATTGCAGCTCCCGCACCGACCAGAGCGATGGCGGCCGGAAGTGGCAGGCCCATGGCTTCCGCAAACAAGAGGGTGGCGACCAAGGCATAGCCGTGACGCGCCATCATGGTAAGCAGTTCTTGCATCGTGATTGGATTGCGGAAGCGGAAAAAGGGTTCAGACTTGAAGCCGGCTCACGGCGCCGATCGATTCGTCAGGCTCCATGGCACTTCTTATATTTCTTTCCAGAGCCGCAAGGGCAAGGATCGTTCCGTCCCACCTTTTCCTGCGAGCGAACAACTTGTTGCACAGGCTGGGCGTCTCCCCCTCCAGCCATGCGGGCTTGCTCGAGTTCGCGGCGCTTGCGGCGAATGAACTGTTCTTCGATTTCGTCCGCCGAAGTTGAGACCTTATGGCGACGATGTCCGTTGCCGTCGGCACCTTGCTGCGCCAAGGCAATCTGGTCGGGACGCGATCCGCCATTCTCTGGAACCGCTTGCTGGGGCGGCTGCGGCTCTGCCGGACGTTCCAGGATCTGCATCAGGTAGAGATACCGCACGGTGTCTTCCTGGAAGCGCTGCATCATTTCTTCGAACATGTCGAAAGATTCGCGCTTGTACTCGACGAGCGGATCTTTCTGGCCGTATCCGCGAAGACCAATACCCTCCTTCAGATGATCCATGCTGAGGAGGTGGTCTTTCCACTGCGAGTCCAGCACGCTGAGCATGATCATGCGCTCGTGGTGGCGCATGGCTTCCGGCCCGATTAACGCTTCCTTGGCTTCGTAGCGGGCCTTGAGGCGGTCGAAGATGGCGTCGCCCAGTTCCTGGCGATTGAGTTGCTCGACCTTCACGCCCTCGGCGACAAAGTCGACGCCAAATCGCGTGAATACCGCTTCCTTCAAGCCTTTGATATCCCAGTCATCGACGTGGGCTTTGGGTGGCGCATACTTTTCCAGCAGGTCTCCCAGGATCGCAGAAACGTAGTCCTCAAGAATGAGGTCTTTCTGGTCGACACCTTCGAGCAAGCGCCGGCGGAGTCCATACACGGCTTCGCGCTGCTTGTTCATCACGTCGTCGTACTCAATGAGGTGTTTGCGCGACTCGAAGTGCTGCGCTTCGACCGTCTCCTGCGCTGTCTCGATGCGGCGGCTGATCAGCTTCGATTCGATGGGCACGCCTTCCTCCATACCCAGCCGCTGCAGAAGTTTGGAGACCCACTCTTTGGCGAAGATGCGCATCAGGTCATCTTCGAGTGCCAGATAAAAACGCGAGGAACCTGGATCGCCTTGACGGCCGGCACGTCCGCGAAGCTGGTTGTCGATGCGGCGGGATTCGTGCCGCTCCGTGCCCAGGATGTGCAGGCCGCCCACTCCGGTGACTTCGTCGTGCTCTTTATCGGTTTGCGCCTTATAGCGCTCAAGGGCCTCGGTCCACTTGTCGGTCGTAACGGTGTACTCATTTCCGTTGTAGTAGAAGATGGAAGTCTGGCCATCTTCCTGCGGCCCTTCAATCTTGCCTTGCGCCACCCGGAGTTGCTGGGCGAGCCCCTTCTTAACCATCTCCTGCTTGGCCATAAACTCGGGGTTGCCGCCAAGAAGGATATCTGTACCACGGCCGGCCATGTTAGTCGCGATTGTGACCGCGCCTTTACGTCCGGCTTGCGCAACGATTTCCGCTTCACGCTCGTGGAATTTGGCGTTGAGCACGACGTGGCGGATGGCTTTTTTCTTCAGCAAGTCCGACAGGCGTTCCGACTTTTCGACGGACGTGGTGCCGACCAGCACCGGTTGTCCCTTGGTCGAGAGTTGCTGGATCTCGTCTGCCACCGCAAAGAATTTTTCCTTCTCCGTGCGATAGACGACGTCGGGATTTTCGATGCGCAGCAATACCCGGTTGGTCGGGATAACAACCACGTCCAGGTTGTAGATTTTCGAGAATTCGGTCGCTTCCGTTTCCGCGGTTCCGGTCATGCCGGCGAGTTTCTTGAACATGCGGAAATAATTCTGGAAAGTAATCGTGGCCAGAGTCTGATTCTCGCGCTCAATCTTCACGCCTTCTTTGGCTTCGATCGCCTGGTGCAGGCCATCAGACCAACGGCGCCCGGGCATCATGCGTCCCGTGAACTCGTCGACGATGATCACTTCGCCATCTTTCACCACGTATTCCACATCCCGGCGGTAGAGCGCGTGCGCCTTGATGGCAGTCTCAACGTGATGCTTCAGCGGCCAGTTCTCCGGATCAGCAATATTGCCAATTCCGAGCAGGCCTTCCACCTTCTCCCAGCCTTCGTCAGTGACGGTGATATTGCGATGTTTTTCGTCAATCGCGTAATCGCCGGTAAGGATCATCCTGGTGGGATCGTTGCCGGAATCGTTCAATTCCCGGATCAAGGTTTCCCGCCGCGCCGGGGAGAATTTGCCCTCTTCCAGCAAATCGCGCACCTCTTGCTGCGATAGCTCCTCGCCTTTCTCCAGCTTGGGAATGATGCGGTTCACCCGGTAATACTTATCGGTCGATTCCTCGCTGGCGCCGGAGATGATCAGCGGCGTGCGGGCTTCGTCGATGAGGATCGAGTCTACTTCGTCGACAATGGAATAATTGTGCCCGCGCTGCACGCAATCGCGGAGATCAAATTTCATGTTGTCGCGGAGGTAATCGAATCCAAATTCGTTGTTGGTGCCGTAGGTCACGTCGGCAGCATAGGCGGCCCGGCGTTGGTCGTCGTCCAGATCGTGCACGATGACACCGACAGTAAGACCGAGGAAACGGTAGAGCTTGCCCATCCACTCGGAGTCGCGCTTGGCGAGATAGTCGTTAACCGTGACCACGTGGACGCCGCGTCCGCTGAGCGCATTGAGGTAAACCGGAAGCGTTGCGACGAGCGTTTTGCCTTCGCCCGTCTTCATTTCTGCGATCTTCCCTTGATGCAGCACCATGCCGCCGATCAACTGCACGTCAAAGTGGCGCATGTTGAGCACGCGCCGCCCGGCCTCGCGAACGACGGCAAACGCTTCCACCAGAATCTCATTCAGGACTTCCTGAAGCGCCTCGTATTCTTCCTTCTCGAGCCGTTTTTGACGATCGACGTCCTCTTCTTCCTCGTCGTCAGGGGTGGGAGCAGTAGCTTGTGCGTTCTTGGCCAGGCGGCCCAGGCGCTCCTGGATGCGCTTGCGGAATTCGTCTGTTTTGGCCCGCAGTTCGGCATCGCTGAGCTTCTGCATCTCCGGTTCGAGCGCACTAATGGCTCCAACCTGTGGCATCAGCGACTTCACCACGCGTTCGTTTTTCGTGCCAAAAATCTTTGAAAAAGCTTTATCGATCAAACTGAGATCCTTCGGAGGGCGACCTGCCCGAGGCTATCTTTAGAAGCCTAGCATATTAGATGCGGAAGGCGAGAATTCCGATTGTTCACTTCGAGTTACAGCCGAAGCTGGCCCTCGATTCCGGCCCGACAGAGTCCTCTGACCGTCAGTAATCTCGACATGCCTCTCCCGGTCTCTAGCATGGAGCCTGCTTCCATCCTTTGAGGTTTCCATGGAGGAATTGTGTTTACTCCTGGTCAAGGTCCCGGCTCTACGTTCGGCTCCCATGATCTACTCGGCAAGTTTCTGGCAATTGCGGCCATCCTGACGGGCAGCGTACTTACTGTCTGGGCGTCCCGGGCCCTGATGCAGTCCAAAGCTCCAGTCCCCGTTCCCCCTTCGGCGAATGCCGCCACCGCGACCAATGCGGATGTGAGTTCAGGCTCCTGCGGAGTAGAGGAACCGGAGGTGGACCCAGCCACCGATGTCCACGCGATAACGACTTACAAGCGCTGGGTTTCTCAGTTACTTAAGGATAAGAAATTCGATCAATTGGATTGCGTGGCCAGAGCAGCGCGCACGCAGAAGAGCAGGTTTGTGGGCGGGGAATGGAAAATCCACAAGCTCTATGTCGGCCTGGAAGAGCCCAATCCCGACATGAACGCCACCCAGGAAGAATGGAACGCGCATCTTGATCTCCTGAATGAATGGGTCGATGCCAGGCCCGAATCAATTACCGCGCGCGTAGCCCTGGCGCATGCCTATGTCTCATACGCATGGTATGCGCGTGGAGATGGCATGGCTGATAGCGTCAGCGGCGGGAATTGGCAGCTGTTTGAGAAGCGCATGGTACAGGCAGAGACCGTGCTGAATGACGCCTCTTCGCTGAAAGAAAAATGTCCGGAATGGTATATGGTCATGCAGCAGGTCGCCACGGGCGAGTCCTGGCCGAAACAACGCGCTCTGGAACTCTTTCAGCAGGCCGTCGCTTTCGAACCCGATTACTTCTATTTCCATCGCCTGCTTGCCGGCTACCTGTTGCCTAAATGGTATGGCCAAGAAGGCGACACCTCCGGATTTCTGCAACTCGCCGCGGACAAGCTGACCGGCCCGGAAGGAGACGGAATGTATTTCCTGATGTCGGCTGAGGTGGTCTGCACCTGCGATGAGCCGGAGTTCACACGCATGTCTTGGCCCCGGCTGCAAAGGGGATTTGCCTACGTCGAAAAGAAATACGGCATGTCGATGGAGGCTCTGAACGTGTACGCGTTGATGGCGACGAAATTCAACGACTCAGTCACAGCCAGTGATACTTTCCAACGCATTGGCGACAATTGGTCCGAGCACACATGGGGCTCAGAAAAGTATTACGACGAGAACAGGAAGTGGGCCACTCAGTTTGCGGAACTGGAAAATGCTCATCGCGCATCGGTGAAGGAAGCTGAGGCCAATTCATCGAGCCCGGACGGCGCAAAGTACCGGAAAGCCGTCGAGCAAACCTTTTCCGGCCTTCTGACCACCTGTGCCGACACCGCGAAAGATACGCATGACAAGTTCGATCTCTTCCTTAAGGTTGGGCAGAGTGGGAACTTCGAGGGTATCTACTTCGATCCGGCAAGCACTCCCATGAAACTCGCCGGTTGCCTGCTGACGCAGGTGATGACGCCGCGAGCCGCCAACCAACCCGCCGCCTTACCCGTCCCGCCGAAAGCGGATTACTGGGTCAAGGTGGAAGTCGATCCGGCAGCGGCCCTTCAGGCCTCCACCAAATAATCTTTTAAAAAACTCATTTCCTGTGGACGGGCATACAGCCCGTCCTTCTCTTTTCGTGTATATTCGCGACGAACCATGCCCAGTTTCTACGACCGTTTTGTGGAATGTGCCGAACGCTGGCCCAGCAATACCTGCCTCGAACTCCAGCGTCATGATCAGGTGGAAGGCTGCACCTATGGCGAAGTGCGGCGCATGGCCGAATCTGTTGGCCGATGGATTACCGACCAAAGATTCGGCCGCGGATCGCGTTTAGCAATTCTGGCCGATAACCATCCACGCTGGGTGGCCGCTTACCTGGGAATCATCGCTTCCGGATGTGCAGTTGTGCCGCTCGATACCACGCTGCACGCCGACCAGGTTGCGAAGCTATTAGAGGACAGCGGCGCATCTGCATTGTTCGTTGACGCCCGGCATGCTGCGGTAGCGCGGGCCGCCGCCGACAACCTTCAAATTGGCGCCGTTCTGACCGATCCCGAACGCGTCCAGCACCATTCTGACCAGAAGTGGCTCGCCGTTTTGCCGGAGATTTTCCAAGCCGGACCGGGAACATTCCAAGCCGTTGATCCGCGACTCGATGATCTGGCTTCCCTGCTCTACACCTCCGGTACGACTGCCGACGCCAAAGGCGTCATGCTGACGCACGGCAACATTCTCGGGGAAGTTGAAGCCGTCTTCGATTGGGTGAGCATCGGCCCCGACGACGCGCTCCTCGGCGTGCTGCCGATGTTCCACGTTCTGGCGCAGATGGCGAACCTGCTGCTTCCCCTGGTGAAAGGCTCGCGCGTTGTCTATCTCGAAACTCTGAACACGACCGAATTGCTGCGCGCCTTGCAGCAGCGCGGCATCACGGCATTCGCGGTTGTTCCGCAATTTTTTTATCTGATTCACGAGCGCATCTTTCAGGAAGTCAAAAAACGTGGTGCATTCGTCGAGCGAATCTTTCGCCGCCTGATGGCGCTGAACCGCATTCTGCGGAAGATCGGAATCAACGCCGGAAAACTCTTCTTTGGCAAAGTTCATAAGACCTTCGGCGACGGCATGCGCTATCTGGTCACGGGAGGATCCCGCTTCGCTCCGGAAATTGCGGAAGACTTCTACGCGCTAGGCATTGACGTGTTGCAGGCCTATGGACTCACCGAAACAGCAGCCGCCGTCTTCTGCACCAACCCCGACGACAACGTGATCGGGTCCGTGGGCAAGGCTCTGAAAGGAGTCGAAGCCAGAATCGTCGATCCTCAGCCGCAGGAAGATGGTGGGCCAGCGGTGGGAGAAATCGCATTGCGGGGCGCGGTCGTCATGAAGGGATACTGGAACCGCCCCGACGCAACTACGGCCGTCATGCGCGACGGATGGTTCTACACGGGCGATCTGGGTTACTTCGACTCGCACCATCACCTGTTTATCACCGGAAGAAAAAAGGAAGTCATTGTGCTGAGCAACGGGAAGAATGTCTATCCCGAAGAAATCGAAGCACATTACCTGAAATCGCCCTACATCAAGGAAATCGCCGTGGTGGGCCTGGAGGGCAAGCCGGGAGAGGATCGCGACCGTCTGCATGCCGTGGTCGTGCCGGACTTCGACGTTCTCCGCCAACGCAAGATCGTCAATGCCAAAGAAGTGATCCGATTCGACATCGAGGGACTTTCGCAGCAGATCGCTTCCACCAAGAGGATCGCAAGCTACGAAATCTGGCAGGAAGATTTACCGCGAACCACAACCCGCAAGATCAAGCGCTTTGAACTTGAGAAAAAAGTAAAAGCGAATCAGGCGCGTAAGGTCTCCGATGGATCCGAACTCCCGGCGGAAAGGCCTCTCACCGATGACGAGCGTGCATGGCTGGACCGGCCGGATGTGCAGCGCGCCTTGAATCTCATGCATGACTTCGCACCGAACGCTCCGGCAGACCTGCGGCCGACGCACAATCTCGAACTCGATCTTGGCCTCGACTCCATGCAGCGCGTTGAATTGCTGAGCAAAATCGAAAACGAACTCGGCGGCGATGTGGATGAATCGCAATTGGCGGAAGTCTACACGGTCCGGGACCTGGTCGATACAATCCTGGAGAGCGCCTCTGCGGGCGGCGCGCCCAGGCACGCACACTTCGCTGGATGGAAGGCCATTCTGGCCGAAGAACCGACCGACCCTGACGTGCTGGCACTGGCGCATCCTCAGCCCGGGATTCAGACCCTCTGGTATGTGATCTCGCGCATCCTGCAGATGGCCGGGCGCGATCTATTTCATCTGCGCGTCGAAGGGCTGGAAAACCTTCCCAAGCGGGGCCCATTCCTCGTGTGCTCCAACCACCAGAGTTTTCTGGATCCCGCCATTATGGGCGCTGTGGTGCCCGGCAACATCCTGCGCGATGCCTTCGCAGTGGGAACGAGCGAGATATTCGGCAGAGGATTCATGCGGCGGTTGGCGCGGTGGCTGCGGGTCATCGTGGTCGATCCCGATGCTAACCTCGTACCCGCGATGCGTGCCGGAGCGTTCGGACTGAAGCGCGGGCGCGTGCTTCTCCTGTATCCGGAAGGCGAACGATCAATTGATGGAACGCCCAAGGCATTCAAGAAGGGCGCGGCGATCCTTTCAATTCACGTGCAGGTGCCGATCGTTCCCGTTGCGATCGAAGGTTTTCACGATGCGTGGCCGCGCGGCAAAGGCTTCCAGAAATTTGCGCCGCTGCGGATGCAGTTCGGACAACCAATATTTCCTCCGCCGGAATCGGAGGCTTCGGAAGAAGCTTACGAAAAGATGACGGCCGAGTTGAAGGCGCGGGTGGCCGGGATGTGGCAAGGCCTGCGAAAGTGAATCTCACTTCGCCCTGGGATGAGTCTGATCGTAGACCTGCAACACGTGCTTCATCGAGAGTTGCGTATAGCGCTGTGTGGTCGCGAGCCGTTCGTGGCCAAGTAATTCCTGAATCGCACGCAGGTCTGCGCCTTCTTCCAGCATGTGAGTGCCGAAAGCGTGCCGCAGCGTGTGCGGGTGCAGGTCGGGCGAGAGCCCCTTGGCCACGGCAATTTTTTTGACGATACGGCCGACGCTGCGCGTGGTGAGGCGTCCGCCGCGAGTATTGACCAGAAGTGCCGGGGTATTTTTATGAGAACCGGCCACAATCTTCTGACGCTCGGGAAGATACGCTGCCAATGCGGATTTCGCCGAGTCCCCAAACGGAACGTACCGTTCTTTCTTTCCTTTGCCCCGAATCAGGATGGCTTCGGCACTGAGCCGAATGTCATCCAAGTTGATGCCAATCAATTCCGAGTTCCGAATACCGCATCCGTAAAGCAGTTCCAACATCAGGCGGTCCCGCTCGGGAAAGGCTGCCTGCTCAGGCATAGCTCCGTCGAGCACGGAGTTGATCTCTTCGATTGTGGGCACGCGCGGAAGCTTTTTGGGGAGCTTGGGAGTGGCCACCAGCTTCGCCGGATTTTGCTCGACCACACCTTCGCGCGCCAGCCAGCGATACAGGGAACGGACCGCGGCCAGCGACCGGGCTACCGAAGTCTTGCCTAATCCCTTTTCATACAAGCGTGATAGAAATCCGCGAATCGTAACGTGATCGATATCCTTCCATGTGCGCGGGCCGACGTACTCCGCAAAATTCCCCAGATCGCCGGAATATGCCTTGATCGTGTGGGCCGACGCGTTGCGCTCGCGCAGGTGCAGAAGAAAGTCGGCGACGGCCCGAGCGACAACGGTCTGTGTCGTCGTCTTGGTCATAGCGATTTGTGTTCTTTCGCTCGCGGATGGTGCTTCTGATACACGGTTCTCAACCGGTCGAGGGCCAAATGGGTGTACACCTGCGTAGTTGAAATGTCGGAATGGCCGAGGATCGTCTGAACGGTTCTCAGATCGGCACCGTTTTCGACCATATGTGTCGCGCAGGAATGCCGCAGCATGTGCGGTGACGCTTTGCGTCCAGATGCGGCTGACGCCGCCCGCACCATCTGCCATACCCGCTGGCGCGTAAGCTTGCGTGCTCCGCGCGCGATGAACAGAAGCGGCGATGTCTTCCCAAACCCGGCGCTCTTCCCTGCTGCAAGCGTCGGACGCGCATTCTTCAGATAATCTTCCAGCGCCTCCTGTGCCGGCTTTCCCAGGGGGACGATGCGCTCCTTATCCCCTTTTCCCCGCACCAGCATGTAACCGCTCTCCAGCTTCAGATCATCCAGCTTCGCGTTCACGACCTCCGAGACGCGCAGCGCTCCGGCATAGAGCAGTTCCAGCAAGGCGCGATCGCGTGCAACCAGAGCCCCCGTCCATTTCGAATCGTTTCCTTTGTGCAGGTTCGCCGGTGCGGCGAGGGTTATTTCCATTTCGTCCCGCGCCAGCGACTTGGGCAAAACCTTCCACTGCTTCGGAGATTCAATATTCAGCGTGGGATCATGATCGATCTTCTTATCGAGCAGCAGATAGCGGTAGAGATGCCGCAATGCCGAGAGCTTGCGCCCTACGCTGCGTCCATCGACCTGATGCGAAAAAAGCTGCTGCAGGAACTCGCGCACGTCATCGCGTCGAGCATCGAGTAGAGTTCGTTTGCGCTGGTTCAGAAATTCGGTGAACTGGCTGATGTCAGTCGTATAGGCCGAAATCGACAGCGGCGCCAGTCCTTTCTCGATGCGGAGATAATCGAGAAAGGCAGAGAGCGCGCGTGAATCGGAGCCAGCCGGCATAAAGAAGGACTTTTATTATGCGCGTTATCGGACGCTTGTATAAGTAGCGAACGTGGATACCGGCGTTCAGCCTCGCATCTCGCGCAGCATTTCCAGAGCATAAAGCGCGCCTGCCGGAGTTTCCTCGTGCTTGAAATAGGCAAAAACATTGCGGCCCGCAGCCATGTGCTCCTGTATCCGCCACACCATTGCCTTACGCTCGTCGGGCGTGTAGGCAGGCTTGCGAAAACGATAGTAGGCGAACGATGATGTGACCTCGTCAGGCGTGGTTCGCGTCTCGGTTTCGGCCACGCAGAGCGCAGAGTTACAGGATTTCAGCAAATCCCAGGTGGAATCTCCAAACCATGATTCGTGGCGAAACTCAAACGCGCTGGAAACGCTGCGCGGCAGAACAGCCAGAAAGTCCTTGAGCAGCGCAGCATCGGCTTTCAGATTTGGCGGAAGCTGAAATAGAACCGGGCCCAGCTTCCCGGCCGCGGCCAACGGTTCCACCGTGGCGAGAAAGCGTTTCACGAAATCTTCCGTAGCTTTCAGCCGCTTGATGTGCGTGATGACCTGGTGAGCCTTGATGCCGAAGCGAAAGCCCGGCGGCGTCTCGAGCAGCCAGTTCTGGATCGTGGACTCTTTCACCAGCTGCCGAAACGTGAAGTTGACCTCGACCGTGTTGAGCTGCGTGGCGTAGTAGCCAAGGAATTTTTTCTGCGCCAGCTTTTCCGGATAGAACTCCGGCTTCCAGCTTGGATATGCCCATCCCGAGGTACCGGCGAAGAGTTGAGCCATAGCGCGAAGTGTAGGGATTATACCGCCCGGCGGCGTGCCTTCGGAGCACGCGTCCGCGGCTGGGGCCGCTTCACCGCGCGTTTCGCAGTACGACGAGAAGTATCGGCCTGAGCCGCTATTTCGATCGGCTCTTCAACCTCAGTCGCTGCACTTCCCAACTGATCGAGTGTGGGCAGCTTCTGCTTCAGCTGGAGCACGGGCTCGAACAGGTCTCCAAATTTTTCCACGCGGGCAATCGTCTGTCCAGCTTCGAACACCAGCAGGTTCGGATCGTTTTTTCTCAGCGCGCGCTCGACCTCCTCCCACTTCACCGGCGTTGACGCCGTCGGCCGCTCCCGTGCCCGCAGCGAATAAATGCTGACCGTCGTCTTGTGCTCGTCATTCTGGCTCCAATCGACGAACACTTTGTTCGTACGCAACGTCTTCTTCATCTCCGAGACGACGTGCTCCGGATGTTCCTGTTCCAGTAATCGCGCCAGCGCGTGCGCGAACGGCTTCGTCTGGTCGTAGCTGGTTTTCGTGTTCAGCGGAATGTAGATCTGCAGGCCTTTCGATCCTGAGGTCTTGGGAAAACTCTCCAACCCGAAGTGCTCGAAGATTTCGCGGAGCCACAACCCAACCTGACAGCATTGCACGATGTTGGCCGGAGGCCCGGGATCGAGATCAAACGCAAGCACCGTCGGGCACATCACGTCTTTCGCCAGCGACAGCGACGGATGCAGTTCAATCGCCGCCAGATTCGCCAGCCACACCAGCGTAGGCAGATCGCTGACTTCCACATAGTGCATGGTTCGGTCATTGCCTTCGCTCCAGATCGGAACCGTGTTCACCCAGTCCGGCCGATGCTTGGGCGCGTTCTTCTCGAAAAAGAACGGATCATCGACGCCGTTGGGATAGCGTTTGAGGGTGAGCGCCCTGCCGGAAAGATGAGGAATAATCGCGGGAGCGATGCGCAGGTAATAATCGATCACCTGCTGCTTGGTAAATCCGGTTGCCGGATACAGAACCTTCTGCAGGTTGCTGAGTTTCAGGTGCCGCCCCTGGATCTCGATGCTCGAATCCATTGCACGCTCCAGAGTGCATTGTGCCTGAAACCCCTTCGCGCGCAAAATACGGCGCTCATCGTAGTTTGACATCGGCCTTCGAAACCCTTACTTTCAAGTTTCCGTCGTAAATCCCAGGTATGGCTGCCGCAAGCTGTCATTCAACCGGAGTTTCCATGCAACGCAAGTTCCAGCTCCTTTTCTTCTTTCTTCTGATTTCAATCTTCGCCGCGGCGCAAGACGTGGCGTCGTTCGAAAAACGGGTTACGGTCAAGACCCTTCCCAACGGGCTGACAGTCCTGATCTGCCAACGGCATGAAGCACCTGTTTTCTCGTTTTTCACGTTGGTTGATGCCGGATCGGCACAAGATCCCATGGGCGAGACCGGCTTGGCCCACATGTTCGAGCACATGGCATTCAAGGGTACCGACAAGATTGGCACCACCGACTACGCAAAAGAAAAACCGGAGTTGGCCAAGGTTGAGGACGACTACGCGGCTTACATCAAAGAACGCGACAAGCAGGTCGGCCGCGATGAGACGAAGCTGAAGTCTCTGGAAAAAACCTGGAAAGACGACATCGCTGCCGCCGATAAATACGTCGTCCACAATGCCTTCGGCAAGCTGATCGAGCAAAACGGAGGCGAAGACCTCAATGCCTTCACCAACTACGACGAAACCGGATACCACTATTCCCTTCCCGAAAATCGTTTGGAGCTCTGGGCCTACCTCGAGTCCGAACGCTTCCTGCATCCGGTGATGCGTGAGTTTTATAAAGAACGCAACGTCGTGATCGAAGAACGTCGGATGCGCACCGACAGCAATCCAATTGGCCGTTTGATCGAGCAATTCACTGCCGCGGCCTTTGAAGCCCATCCTTATCATCGCCCGACGGTCGGTTGGATGTCGGATCTAAATTCCTTCTCGGCAACCGACGCCCAAAAGTTCTTTGACGAGTATTATGTCCCGTCGAATATGGTCGTCACCGTGGTTGGCGATATCAATCCGGCGACTGCCATGCCGATCATCGAGAAATATTTCGCGCGCATCCCTTCTCATCCCAAGCCGGATGAGACGACTACGGTTGAACCCCCGCAGAATTCCGAGCGCCGCGTCGTGCTCAAAGAGCAAAGTCAGCCGTTGTATCTGGAGGGCTACCATCGCCCCGACTACCGCTCCAAAGATGACGCCGTGTACGACGCGATCAGCGACCTGATGTCAGATGGCCGCACCTCACGCCTCTACCGCGCACTGGTTCGCGACAAGAAAATTGCATCGTTCTCCGCCGGATTCACCGGACTTCCCGGCGATAAATATCCGCACCTGTTTGCCTTTTACGCATTCCCTCTCCCCGGACACACGCCGCAAGAGGTGGCCGACGCCATCCATGCCGAGATTGATCGCCTGAAAAAAGAAGATATCAGCGACGAAGAACTGAAAATGATCAAGACGCGATCCAAGGCGAACCTGCTACGCAGCCTCGCCGACAATGAAGGGCTGGCGATGGAATTGGGAACCTACCAGACACGTTACGGGGACTGGCGCGAGTTATTCCGCTCGGTCGATCGCATCGATATGGTCACCAAGGCCGATATTCGCCGCGTGGCCAATGAAACTTTTGTCGACACCAATCGCACCGTGGGAATCATCGAGAATGCAGGCGCCAAAACTCAGGGCACATCGGAACGAAGTTCCAATGCGCCGCCTCCAGGCGCATCGGCCGCAACGGCAGGAGGTGCGCAATGACACGCACTCTTTCCCTTCTGTTTGTCGCAGTCGCACTGCTGTCGTGGGCGGCGGCCGATGCTTCCGCGCAAGCCGCCACTTATAAGCAGATTCCCATTCCGCCGCTCCACCAGTTCCATCCGCCACAGCCCAAGCGGATCGAGCTTTCCAACGGCATGATCATCTTCCTGCAGGAAGATCACGAACTTCCACTGATCGGCGCCACGGCGCGAATTCGGGGCGGATCCCACAACGAACCGGCAGCCAAGACCGGCCTCACCGATATTTATGGTGAAGTCTGGCGTACCGGCGGCACCAGGTCGCAAACCGGCGATCAATTGGACGACTATCTGGAAGTGCGCGCGGCCAAAGTCGAGACCGGCGGCGGCGCCGACTCCACCAGCATCAGCCTGTCGTGCCTGAAAGGCGATTTTGACGACGTCTTCAAGATCTTTGTGGACTTAATGCAGAATCCGGAGTTCCGCGCCGACAAGCTCGATATTGCCAAAAAGGGCGCCTTCGACGCCATTTCCCGCCGCAACGACGATATCGGCGAGATTGCTTCCCGTGAGGCTGCCAAGCTGGCGTATGGAGCGGACAATCCTTACGTGCGCGTGCCCGAATATGCAACCATCTCCGCCATCACGCGCGCCGATTTGATCCAGTGGCATCAGACGTACGTTCATCCCAACAACATCATTCTGGGAATCAGCGGAGACTTCGACTCGGCCGCCATGGAATCCAGGCTGCGCGCCGCCTTTGAGTCCTGGCCAAAAGGTGCGCCAGTGCCACACGACGAGGTGGATTTTCATCCCGCCGCGCCCGGCTACTATCTGATCCCGAAGGAAGATGTGAACCAGAGCAGTATTCGCATGGTGGGTCTCGGGCTCAAGCGCGACAATCCCGACTACTATGCGGTCACTGTTTTCAACGAAGCATTCGCGGGCGGCTTCTCATCACGGTTATTCAACGACATTCGCACGACACGCGGTTTGGCTTACAACGTGGGCGGCGGCATCGGCACCAACTACGGACATCCAGGAATGCTGCAGTTTGTCATGGGCACGAAAAGCCAGAGCACGATCGAGTCGGTGAAAGCACTGGATGAGGACATCGATGATCTCGCGAAACATCCGATCACCGAAGACGAGGTGAAGAAGGCGCAGGACGCAATTCTGAATGCCTTCATCTTCCGACTCGATTCGCCAGACAAAATCCTTGCCGAGCGGATGATCTACGAGTTTTACGGATATCCCTCCGACTGGCTCGACCGCTACCAAGCCGAAGTCAAGAAGGTCACGGCCGCCGACGTGAATCGGGTTGCGGCCAAATATCTGCATAAAGATCAGCTCGCGGTCTTGGTTGTCGGCAATACCAAGGATTTTGATCAGCCGCTTTCGTCGCTGGGTGCGGTAAAGACTATCGACATCACGATTCCGCCTCCGCCGGGAGAAAAGGAAGCGGAAGCGAACGCTCCCACGGAATCGAATCCCGAGGGCAAGGAACTCGCCGCGAAGGTCGCCGCCGCCATGGGTGGCGAAGCCAAACTCGCGGCCGTCAAGGCTGTCCACGCCAAGCTGACGATCACACAGAAAACGCCACAGGGAGATTTTCAGATCCCCATGGAAACTACAATCATCTTCCCCGATCATCTTCGCGCGGAGATGCAGACGCCAAACGGAAACATGAGCATCGTGGTCACCCCCGACGCCGGATTCGCCGTGGTCCCCGGCGCGGGAGTGCGCGACATGCCCGCCTCGCAGAAATCCGAGACACTCGACCAGATCAAGCGCGATCCCATTTTCATCCTGTCGCGCATGAATTCACCCGATGTTTTCTTCCACGCGGGAGGCACAGAGAAAGTTGGCGACGTGCAAACTCGCATTGTTGATGTGAACGCGGCAGGCACCCCCATTCGCTGGTATGTCGATCCTGCCACGGGGCACATCGTCAAAGAGACTTATCGTACACTTTCCCGCAGCGGACCCGTGCAGGGTGAAACCTACATGGAGAACTGGACCGCCATGGCCGGCCTGACCCTGCCTGCATTGCGCAAGAACAAACAAAATGGAGAGGATTCCAGTTCCTCGGAATACCACTCCATCGAACTGAATCCCACGGTCGACACCAAGATATTTGACAAACCGGCCCAATAATCCGGGGCGCGCAATCTGAAAGGTAGTTTGCGGAAAAGCCGATCCCGTCACGATCCAGGCGTGTTCCCTGCCCCCTCGTTGACTCCCCCGCCGATGCCTCATAACATGATCCGATACAACCAAGGCACTGGGGATGATCGGTCAGACAATCTCGCACTATCGCATCGTGGAAAAGCTCGGCGGTGGAGGCATGGGCGTCGTCTACAAAGCCGAAGACACCCGGCTGCACCGCTTTGTCGCGCTGAAGTTCTTGCCCGAAGACGTAGCCAAAGACCCGCAAGCGCTCAGCCGCTTCGAGCGCGAGGCCCAGGCCGCGTCAGCCCTGAATCATCCCAACATCTGCACCATTTACGATATCGGCCACGAAAACGGAATGGCCTTTATCGCCATGGAGTTTCTCGACGGTGGAACTCTGAAGCATGTCATCGCCAGCCGCCCCATGGAACTCGAGCAATTGCTCTCCCTCGGCATCGAAATTGCCGACGCCCTGGATGCCGCGCACAGTCAGGGCATCGTTCATCGCGATATCAAGCCCGCAAACATCTTTGTCACTACGCGCGGTCACGCCAAGATCCTCGACTTCGGACTCGCCAAAATAACCTCGAATCCCACCGGAGAAGCCACGCTCACCGACACAGCCGATCCGAATTTGACCAGCCCGGGCTCGGCGGTCGGAACCGTTGCTTACATGTCTCCAGAACAGGCCAGGGCCAAAGAACTGGACTCTCGCACCGACCTCTTTTCCCTCGGAGTGGTGCTCTACGAAATGGCAACTGGGCAAGTGCCATTTCGCGGCGAGAGCACGGCTGAAATCTTTGACGGAATCCTGAACCGGGCGCCGATCGCTCCGGTTCGCCTGAATCCGAGCCTGCCGGCACGGCTGGAAGACGTCATCAACAAGGCACTCGAGAAAGATCGCGAACTGAGGTATCAGCATGCGTCCGACGTTCGCAGCGATCTGAAACGCCTGCTGCGCGACACCAGTTCCGGGCGCCATCCCGCCAGCGATAGCGCCGGCGTCGTAAGTCATGCTGCCCAGGTCTCGGCGGCACAGCCCAGCGCACCGGCTACGCCCGCAAGTGCGTCATCATCGGCGGTGCGGTCCCAAAGTTCCAGTTCCGCGATCAGCGAAGTCGCCCGGCAGCACCGCATCGGCGTGACTTTGGGATCGCTCATCGCGATTCTGATTCTTGCGGCGGCGGGATTCGGCATCTATTCCTTTCTCAAGCGCAGCGGCCCGGCTCCATTTCAGAATTTCACCATCGGACAGATCACAAACACCGGAAACGCCGAAGAAGCTGCGATTTCGCCGGACGGAAAATACGTTCTGAGCGTGCAGCGTGCCAAGGGGTCGGCTAGCCTGTGGCTGCGCAACATTCCCACCGCCAGCGACACGCAGATCATTGCGCCCGAGCCCACCTTCTACCGCTCGCTCGTGTTCTCGCCCGACGGCAACTACATTTACTTCCGAAAGTCCAATGGCGTTCTGCGGACGAGTTGGGATCTCTACCGTGCTCCGGTGCTGGGCGGCACTCCGCAGGATATTGCCCGCGATGTGGATGCTGGCCCCGCATTCTCGTCCGACGGCAGCCATATTACATATGCCAGGGACAACGATCCCGACGTCGGCAAGTCTCGCCTGCTGATGGCCAATCCAGACGGATCCGGCGAAACCATTCTGTATATCGGCGACATCAACAAGGACGACGTTCCACGAAATCTGGCGTGGTCTCCGGATGGGAAGCAAATCGCTTATAGTCATTTCGGCCATGGGGCGGAAATGAGCGACATCGAACTGTTCGACCTCGCCAGCAAGAAAGTAAGCCGGCTGGACACATTCAAGGATGATTTCGTAGACGCCATCTCGTGGATGCCGGACGGGCAATCCTTGATCGCCGTTTTCGCGCACAAAGGATCCTCTGTCAACAGGCAACAGATCGGTTGGATCTCGGCCCGGGGCGGGGATCCTCAAGCGATCACACGCGATACCAACAGCTATCAGACACTGACCCTTTCTGCCGACGGCAAGACAGCCGCGACCGTGCAGACCAAACTGAACCACGAACTGGATCTCATGTCCGGAGCATCGGTCACCACCGCAACTTTGCCGGACGCGCAGAATCTCGCTGCCTTCGATTGGAGCGCCGACGGCAAGCTGTTGCTGAGCGATGGGGCCAGTTTATTCAGTGAAGACCCGACTAGCGGCCATACCATGACGCTGGTGACCGATCCCAATGCCTACCTGCTGATTCTCACCACCTGTGGGCCTCGTTACATCATCGCCTCGTGGACTTTCCGTAGCAATTCGAACAGCACGAGTTTGTGGCGCCTGAACAATGACGGATCAGGCGCCATGCAACTCACCCAAGGATATTTTGACAACAACGCCAATTGCTCTCCAGACGGCAAGTGGGTTTATTACTGGCCCGATAACACCGGGTTCTCGGCCCTGCGGGTCCCGATCGATGGAGGCAGCCCGGAGCCGGTTCCCGGCACGGAGGTGAAAGGCAGCTTCGGCCAGATGGGCAAGGTGCTGTTCACGCCCGATGGCAAACAGCTGATCTTTGGCGCTCAGCTTACCGACGCCACCAACCAGCGAGCCATTCCAAAGATTGCCATACTCAGCCTCGACCCGCCGGCGACGGAGCCTCGCCTGATCGATACCGATCCGCGCATCAGCGGAGATATCGGCTTTGCGGGAGGCCTTCGACTTACGCCCGACGCCAAATCCGTCGCTTACGTCATTACCGAAAAGGGCGTGGATAACATCTGGGTGCAGCCGCTCGACGGTGCTGCGGGACATCAGATCACCAACTTCGCCTCCGATCATATCGATGATTTCCATTGGTCGCCCGACGGCAAAACCCTGGCCGTCAAACGCACCCAACGCACCGACGATGTCGTCCTGCTGCGCCAAACCAGTAATACGCAGTAGCTACCATCTCCGCACCAAAAACGGCACAGCCGTCATCTGGTTCCGGGATACTCCGGCTGGCATAATCGGATATTCCATAAGGAGCGCCTGTCTTGCCCGATCCGTCGAATCTCGATTTACTGCCCGAGCAACAAAATCCGTCAGCAGCCCACGGCGAGCCCTGGCCACCACGCGTCGCGCCTTGGGGAAGGCCCGAGCGCAACCGGCTTCTGTTATGGCTCGTCATCAGCACCTTTGCTCCAGCAATTCTCATCTATGGGCTGCACTTGACGGGAGCGGCAAGCCGCTCAGCCATGTCGGTCCGAACCGAACTGCCCGTCAAAGCGCTGCTCGCCTTCTTCGTCGCCCTGGCGACGGTGATCGTCGCGCGCATGGAGAAACGCCCACTGTCCGATTACGGCCTTCCTCTGCGCCGAGCTTTCGGACTGAAGTTCTGGGAAGGAATGCTTTGGGGCTTCGCCATGCTTTCCCTCATTGTGCTCGTGCTCCGGGCTGCTGGACTGTTTCGCATCGATTCCGTAGGCCTTTCACAAGCCGAGTTTCTGCATGGCGCGCTGGCCTGGGGCGCGACGTTTCTGGCGGTGTCACTCCATGAAGAACTGACCTTCCGCGGATACTGGCTCTTCAGCATGTCGCGGCGGTTGCGCTTCTGGCGGACGGCGCTGCTGGTTTCCGCCGTTTTCGGGGTGGCACACCTGGGCAACCATGGGGAAAACGCAATCGGCATCCTGCACGTGTTTGCCACCGGGATGCTGTTTTGCCTGATGATCCGCCGCACCGGCACCCTGTGGTTCGCGATCGGATATCACGCGGCCTGGGATTGGGCCCAGACATTTTTTTACGGCACGCCTGACAGCGGACTTCTCGGGGTTGGAAGATTTCTCAACTCCTCGGTGCACGGGCCCGATTGGCTCACCGGCGGCAGCGCCGGGCCGGAAGGAAGCATCCTTTCGATTGCCGCACTGGTCTTGTGTGCTCTGTTGATCCATGTGCGCTTTCCCAACGTGATTTATCCGGACCGCCCGGCGTAGACGTCAACGACTGAAAACTGGTTCGACTGATGTGGTCCATTGCGGACGACTCCCCAAGGATACTTGCTATAAATTCGAAAAAACTGCGGCTACGCGCAAAGTATTGAGCGCGTGAGAGTTGCGGGGGCGGGATATGGGGTAGATATCCGCAAAGTCATGAGCCGCAAGGACTTACTCGTATAATCCTCAGCCGCAAGGACTTAGCATAGATTTTCGCGGAGTGCGCGGCTTCCCGTTTCTGCAAGTCTCTG
>DAIDGW010000104.1 GCA_027452245.1 Acidobacteriaceae bacterium | reverse complement strand
ATCATCAAAGGGGCGCCGAGAAACTCGGACCGCTGCGAACTGCCAACACATGAGGACGATCATGATGATCCCAAGCTCAATCACCAGGTTTGTGGATGCAAGCTGGAAGACCATGGCCGCCGTGAAGTTCGCTCCTTTACGCAAGAGGGATCAGCAAGTGCGACGGCTGAGTACGACGAAGATGCGGCTCCCCATAGGGGCGCGATGGTGAGGGCCCTCGGCGAGTCATCCGGAAGGAGCCGCTTCATCTCTGATTTGAGACAACCGCCTGAACGGCGGCCGAGAGAAAGAACCCCAAAATCAGCGCCCATGGAATTTCCCAAAACGTGGCGAAAGCCATTTGCACAGCGTTTCCGACACTCGCTAGGATTTCCATACATCAAGGGAATCCACTTCTGTGATGAGGGACGGCCGCGAATGGGGTGCGCCGTCCCTCAGTCATGGATACGAGCAAGTTACTTGCCAGCAGGTGCGATTTTGCTCAACGTGATCGCCTTACCATCGGGGCTGACCTGCCCCGTCGCCTTGACGGTGCTGCCGGCGTTCTTTTCCAACCCGGCGAAGTTCTGATTCTCAATCTGGTAAACCCTATCGCCGCTGGTCAAAACATACTTCTGGCCGGACTTCACGCACGCGACGGTGCAATCATGGTCGCTCATTTTGTTAGCGCCCTTTTGCATCATCGCGTGATTGGTTTTGCACATGCTGTCCGTGATCACACCTGTAACGGTTTGGTCCGCCGCAAAAGCCGTGATACCGAAAGCCAAAATGGTCATAAAAAGCAGTGTCTTCATTTTTCATCTCCTTATTGAACTTCGTCATTCCTCAACATCAACTTCTCCTGCGCGCCTTAGGGTGCCCCGCCGCAGCGCGCGCGTCTTTAGCATCACGAAAAAGACGGGGACCAAAATCAACACGTGAATGGTAGAGGTAATCATGCCCCCTACAATTGGCGCGGCGATCGGCTTCATCACATCCGAACCCACCCCGGATTCCCACAAGATCGGGATGAGGCTGGCGAGAACGGCCGCAACCGTCATCAGCTTGGGACGGAGGCGCTCCACCGCGCCCTCGATCGCCGCGGCCTGGATATCGCTTGGTCCCAATGCTTGCCCGCCCGCGAGTTTGCTGTCGAGCGCGTGATGCAAATAAACTACCATCACGACTCCGGTCTCGACAGCGATGCCGAATAGAGCAATGTACCCCACCCACACGGCAACGCTGAAGTTATATCCGAGAAACCACTGCAGCACTAGCCCTCCACTCAATGCATAGACTGTTGGGAAAATCAAAACCAGCGCTTCCCCGATCGAATGGAAAACCATGTAGAGCAGTAGAAAGATCACAAAGAAGGCCGCTGGCACAATGATCTTCAGGCGCTCTTTGGCGCGTAGTTCGAATTCGTATTCGCCGGACCACTTGAACGTATAGCCGGCTGGTAGAGCAAGTTTCTCACGCAATAACTTGCTGGCATTGTCCACGAACCCGCCGTAGTCGCGAGTGTTGAGGTCGAGATAGACATATCCAGTAAGCGCGGCATCTTCATCCCGGATCATCGTTGGTCCTTTGGTGAAGGAGACCTTAGCGAGTTCTCCCAACGGCACCTGAGCATTCGAAGGCGTCGCGATCACGACCCGCCTGAGTTTATCCAAATCATCTCGAAAGTCGGGCGCATAACGAATACTAATTGGATAGCGCTCACGGCCCTCGACGTTTTCAGCGATGTTGTCGCCGCCGATGCCCGACGTGATCGCGCGCTGGACGTCACCGACGGTGAGGCCGTACCGGGCCGCTTCAGCGCGGTTCACCTCCACATTCACGTAAAATCCCTGAGCGACGCGCTCCGCAAACGCGGATCTCATCTGGGGAAGCCCACCAAGGATCTGTTGAATCTTTTCCGCGACCTGCTGGATACCCTCAAGGCTGGGTCCCTGGATCTTCAGCCCTACAGGTGTTTTTATTCCAGTCAGCTCCATATCCAGACGATTTTCTATAGGCATAGTCCATGTGTTCGACAATCCGGGAAACTGGAGCTTGGCGTCCATTTCCGACACAAGCTTTTCGTAAGTCATGCCAGCTGGCCACTGTTCGCGCGGCTTGAGCGTGACTGTGGTGTCATACATGTCGAGCGGTGCATTATCCGTGGCGCTCTCGGAACGCCCGATCGATCCGAACACCGTCGCCACTTCTGGGAATGAGCGGAGAATCCGGTCCTGCTCCTGAAGCAGCTGCGTTGCCTGTCCAATCGCAATGCCGGGAAGGGCGGTAGGCATGTAGAGGGCCGCTCCCTCGAATAGAGGCGGCATGAACTGGCTCCCTAACTTGAGCGCGAGCGGGAATGTCACGGCTAGAAAAACGAGATTTAACAACACAGTAGTCTTCGGAAACCGGAGGCAGAGCTTGAGAACCGGTAAGTAAATTGCCTGGGTGACTCGCGAAACTGGATTCTTCGATTCGGGCCGAAGTCGGCCGCGAATGAACATCAGCATCAGCGGCGGTACTAATGTGATCGCCAGCACCGACGAGAAGCCAACGGCTAGCGTTTTGGTCCACGCTAGAGGGCGGAACATACGGCCTTCCTGTGCTTCCAGCATGAAGACCGGGAGGAACGAGACCACGATTATCAATAGCGAAAAGAACAATGCGGGACCAACCTGTTTCGCCCCATCGAGAAGAATTTGTCTTCGCTCGCGCCGTGACACTTCGCGCGGCTCCGCTTCCGCCGCGGCCGAGTGCTGTGCTTCGGACAAATGGCGGTATCCGTTTTCAACCATCACAATCGAGGCATCCACCAAGACGCCAATCGCTAGCGCGAGGCCGCCTAGCGACATGATGTTCGAGCTCACCTGGAGGTAGTACATCGGAATGAATGCTGCGACAACCGCTATAGGCAGAGCGAGGATGGGGATGAAAGCGGAGCGAAAATGGAATAGAAAAATAATGATCACCAGGCTGACGATGATCGCCTCTTCGATCAAATCGCGTTGGAGCGTTCCGATGGATTCGCGAATCAATCCGGAGCGATCGTAACCCGCGACAATTTCTACTCCTGGGGGCAGAGAGCCGGAGATTTCGGCCAGCTTTTGCTTCACGCCCGAGATCACATTCAAGGCATTTAAACCGTAGCGCATCACCACGATGCCGCCAACTGTTTCACCTTCTCCGTTCCACTCGGCCACTCCACGGCGGATATCGGGGCCGAAGGACACGCTTCCTAGATCCTTCACGAGAACCGGTGTGCCATTCTTACTCGCCACGGGAACCGTTTCCAGATCGGATAACGAACGGAGATAACCGAGGCCGCGGATCATATATTCCGCGCCACCGAACTCCAGCAGCCGTCCGCCGACCTCATTGGTGCTGTCGCGAACGCGATCGATCACCGTCGAAAGCGGAATGTTATAGGCGCGAAGCTTGTCCGGGTCCAGACGCACCTGGTATTGACGGACAAAGCCGCCGATACTCGCGACCTCGGCGACTCCTGGAACAGTATCGAGCTGATACCGCAGGTACCAATCCTGTAAGCTGCGCAGATCAGCGAGGCTGTAGCGGTGATTGTGATCCACGACGAGGTATTCGTAGACCCAACCCGCGCCCGTTGCATCCGGGCCGATGGTTGGATGCACGTTCGAAGGGAGTCGGCCTTGAATCTGCTGCAAATACTCCAGTACTCGCGAGCGCGCCCAATACAAATCGGTTCCGTCCTCGAATACCACGAACACATAGGAATCGCCAAACATAGTTTGCGCGCGTACGGCTTTAACGTTCGGCGCTGCAAGCAGCGCGGTGACGATCGGATACGAGACCTGATCCTCGATGATGTTAGGCGGTTCACCGCTCCAATCGGTGTGAATGACTACCTCAACATCCGAGATATCCGGCAGGGCGTCGAGCGGAACTCGCCGCATCGCCCAGATACCGCCCAGCAGAAGGAACAGCGTTCCTGTGAAAACCAGGAAACGGTTTCGCGCGCATAAATCGATCCAACGTGCGATCACTGCATGCCTCCTTCAGCCGTGACAGAGAGCTGCTTCTGCGCGAGTGTTTGACCATTCTTGGTCGCTAGGACGGTGACTTGCCAGTTCCCTCCCGTCTGAACCTGACCCGGCCCTTCGTAAATACCTCCTCCTTTTTCGCCGAGGGTGGCTACATTGCGCAT
The DNA here is from genome assembly GCA_027452245.1 of Acidobacteriaceae bacterium. Taxonomy (GTDB): domain Bacteria; phylum Acidobacteriota; class Terriglobia; order Terriglobales; family Acidobacteriaceae; genus Sulfotelmatobacter. Next base: position 8,353 of record DAIDGW010000104.1, on the reverse strand, counting down.
AGCCGCCATGCCCATGGCTGGCATCGCTGCCATGAAGAACGTCACCGTAACCTGTGCCCCAGTAATCGCGCCGCCATCGGCACCGGTGAGTTTCACGCGAAAGGTATTGCTCCCCTTCCGGGGTGTCGCGGGATTCGAGGAGTACTCGATTGTTGCCTGCCCCTGTGGAGCATTCATTGCAGACGCGGCGCCGGCGCCAGGCGGCGGTGGCGCAAAAGAACCCATTGCCGCCTGAAGTTGGCTTTCGGAATCGATGAGGAAATTCGCCGACGTTACGATGCGTTCCCCGGCCTTGAGCCCTTTCGTGACAACTACGTCATCGTCGGCGCGTGCTCCGATTTCGATCTCACGCGGCTCAAAATATCCGCTACCCCGATCTACGAACGCGATCTGGCGCGTACCGGATTGGAAGACTCCGGAGGCAGGAATCGCCAACTGCCGTCCCAAAGGTACGGCGAGTTTCACATTCACGAACATTCCCAGCGAAAGTTTCAGTTCTGGATTAGGGATTTCGAGGCGCACTTTTGCGGTGCGCGTGGTCTGGTCAAGCTGCGGCCAGATGAAACTAACGCGTCCAAGAAAGATACGTCCTGGGTAGGAGTCCACGGTAACCTCTGCGGAGTCCCCCATCGTGATTCGACCGAGGTCGTTCTGAAAAACCTGAGCGTAAACCCAAACAGTTGACAAGTCCGCGACCGAGTACAGTTTCGTGCCGGGCTGGACATACATATTCGGAAGCGCCACCCTTTCCGTGATCAGCCCAGACGCCGGCGAATCGATTTCCAGCTCACGTTTGACCTTTCCGGTTTGTTCCAATTCTTCAATCTCGCGATCCGGGATCATCCATTGCTTCAGGCGCTCGGTTGCAGAGGACAGCAGATTGCTGGCGCCCGACGCGACACCGGGTACCGTGCTTTGCGCGAGGAATTCGCGGTTCTGTTTCGCCAGCAGGTATTCGTCCTCTGTGGCCACCAGTTCCGGGCTGTAGATCGTTAATAGCGGTTGTCCTTTTCGGACCCGCTGGAATGTCGCATCAACGAAAACCTTCTGTATCCATCCGGCGAAACGAACCTGTACCTCGGATAATCGCGTTTCGTCCACTTCGACGTCGCCGGTGGTCCTGATTTCGTCATGGACCACCTTATATTCCACGGGACCCGTTTTGACGCCGATGCTCTGCATTCGCTGCGGGGTGAGCGTAACGGGAACGAGATTCGGCTCCGCGCCGCTCGCTCCGGACGGGGGCGGTTGCGTTGAAGGCATGTCGGCCATAGCAGTTGAAGCAGTCTTTGACGAGGCTCGGTTCGGAGCGGCGGATGGCATCCGCGCTCGGAGAGCATCGGGATACAGCCAGAGGAATAAAAGCGCTCCGGCAAGCAGAATCGTCAGTCCCAGCGTCACAAGGAAGGCATTGCGATAGCGATTCATATGTGCATTCCTCAGTTGAGCGGGACGCCCGTGACTTGCTCGATCCGAGCCAGGGCCGTTTCGTGTTCCATCAGTGTCTTCCAGTACTCGCCGTCGAAGTTGAGGACATCCAAGAACGTGGAAAACAAACTTTCGAAGTCGAGACTACCCGTCTGGTACGAAGCGAGTCCTGACTGGTATGTCGCCAGCGCTTGAGGGATCAAGCCCTCGCGGTAGATCTTAAGCATCTGCGACGCGGTCTCGGCAGCGATGTATTCGTTGCGAACGTCGAAATAGGCGGTCTGCACTTGGCTCTCGTATTCACGCTGGGAGCGGTTGAGTTCTTCAACCGCCTGCGTCATTTCGGGATTCAGCTTTCGGCGGCGATAAATCGGCAGCCGCGCACTGAACGTGAGCATGTAATAGGAAGGAAAGCTCGGGCCGGTGCGCTGCCACATGTATTGAACGCTGAAATCCGGGTAGCGATCCTTTCGGGCCATCTCAACTTGCAAACTTTGCTTCTTCACGCTTTCCTGCTGGGTGGCGATGTCGGGATTTTGATCCCGGACTTTCTGCAACAGCTCATCCGACGTATAGCGCAACGGCGTCTCGACGAGCGGCTCCGTCTTGATCTCGGGCGATCCTGGTGGACGGTTCAGCAACTTGAGCAGCAGCGCCTGTTGCGTTTCCATGAGCTCGTGATGATGTGCAACCTCGCGGAGCAGTTTCGTCTTCTCAAGTTGAGCCTTCAGCACATCCTGCTGCTTGCCCTGGCCAACACGGTAGCGGGCGTCCGCGATTTTCTCGATCTGGTCCAGAAGCTTCCCATTTCGGTCGAGAACTTCCAGCGTCTGCTGAATGTATGCTGTTTGAAAGTAGGCTTCCTTCACCTGCTGAAGCACCGAGCGCCGCACCGCTTCGAGTTTGTCCCGGCTGATCGTAGCGTCTTGCTGTGCTGCTTCACTCTTGAGCTTCAGCTTCCCTGGATAAGGAATGTCCTGTGAGACTCCGAATCCGATGTAGGCAAAGTTGCTGTTGCTGTACCCCGCAAACGGCCGCGGACTGCCGACCGAGAAGGATTGAACGGTGACTTGCGGATCAGGCAGCGTGGAGACTTGCGACGGAACCTGAGCTGCTGCCTGCCAGCCTCGTCGCGCAGCGAGAATATCGGGATTATTTCGCATTGCCTCATCGAGCAAGGCAGAAAGAGGCGTGGGCGCCTCGGCGGCAGGCAGATGCAGGCTCAGCCAAAACATGATGAAACCGGTCTTGAGGATTCTCATCGGTGCGCCTCCTGATGGGCTAGGGTGGTCTTGTGCAACTCATCGCCTGATGGTGAAAGGTTGAGGCCAACGGTGTACAAGCGATCCCACAGTTTTTCAAACACAGCGCGGGCGAGCGGCTGTTTCAGGTCGAACTCGACGATTTCGCGATAACCCGTAATGCGAAATTCATAGGGATTGGGATTCGCGATCGTCTGGATATCGACCCATCGCCAAGTCCGGCTGTCATCACCGTTCTCCGTGAGGTAATCGATGCCGTCCTCCTTTAGTCGGAGGATTCCGTTGCTCCCGCCGGACCACACGCGGTGGTGCGCCGGAATCTCCGCGAGGGTTGGGGCCTTTGCCGTCGGAATCCCATTGCGGACTGGCTTTTCCACGCGCTCAGTGAATTCGGCCGCAATTTCGGGCGGCATCGCTTCACCCAGGGTGAAGCGAAACGGCCGTTCGCCCGGCTCATGCCAATGCCGGTTCTGATAGGTGAGCAACGTCAGTTCACGCTGTGACAGATCAAACGTGTGGATCTCCGTGTACTTCCAGCGCTGGCTGAATTTGGCGGATCGAAACTCGACGCCGTCTGCATCAAGCGCCAGCGTGCCCGGCTCGGATTTCTTCAAAGTCCGATGCCATCGTGCAGGCGTTTGCCAGTGCACCTCCAGCGCAGAACTAGGGCTGGGTATCGCGACGACGCCGAAAGCCGTTACAACTGCCGAAATAATAAAATTTCTCCTCATCAAATCCTCCGCGCGCACGCGTTTATGGGATGCCATGCACCAGTGCGCGCCATTATTGCGCTTTTGGACGAAAGAGAGCGGTGTGCGAAGGCACACTACGGGTGAAGGCTAGATGAGGAGAGGTCGATTAAGCGTGGTCAGGTTAGGCGGAGGCGGTGCGCGATGACGGGAATCGATTGAGATATGAATCGCCGGTAGCGGGAGCGGCGCTGAAACTGCTGGGACACCGAGGGCAAGCATGGACGTCGAATGCCCGGCGGCTTTGGAAGCCACAAGAAGATTGGCTGTGGGAAGCGTGTTCTTGCAGCAATTGTCTGCATTCGCCGAAGGGACGCATTTACCCTTCAGGCAACAATCCATCGCCTCGCGAGTACGCGCATTGGCGAAGCAGTCAAATGGGCGCGCCAACAATACGATTGCCAGCAGACTGACAACGATTTGGACGCCGCGCCTCATTTCTATCTTCCAGCCTACCATCAACTTGGACGCGCCGGGTCTGCCCTTCGTCTCAATTTCATGGCAAAGTCGGTCCCGGACATCGCGTAGCAATTCGAATCCAGACCGGCGTAAGCCGATGTTGCCACCTTCGGACTTTCGCCGGGCAGCCAGACCGTGTTCAACCCACAAGCGGGCGAAGACGCGGACTGAATCATCGCAAGTGCGCGGCTCGTTTACCGCCGGAACTCGCCGCGCTCAATGCCCGTACCGCGCTCCGGTATTCAAACAGCGTCGTTTGCCCCGCCTTGACAACGTGCTCGAAGTCCATGCGGGCGGCCGCAACGTTGCCCTCAGCCAGCCGCATTGACCCTACGTAAAAGTACGCTTGGCACTCACGTGTCTTGTTTCCGTGCGAGGACGTCGACTGGGCCGTGGCAAGAAAGGCCGTCCGCGCCACATCACCGTCTAAGAACGCGCCAATTTGAGCCGGCCAATCGTCAGGCGTGCTCTTCCAGCGCTGCGCCAGCTCGTGCACCGCGGAGTGCGCCGACTCGCGGTCACCTTGACGCAAATATACGAGTGCGGTTCTGATCCGCGCGTACTCGTCGTGCTTGGAATCGAGTTGTATCGTCTTGGCAAAGTCTGCCAGTGCGTCGTCCCACCGTTCACCGTCGAAGTAGAGGCAGCCACGTTCGTAGACTAACGCTGGATTATTCGAGTCGAGAGCGATGGCTCGCGTGAAGTCTTGTATAGCGGCGGCATCGTTATCCAGCTCTCGGTAGGCGCGAGCGCGGGCCGCGTACGCCGGGGCCGATTTAGGACTTCGTTCGACAGCGGCGTTCAGATCGTTCAGGCCTGCGCTCAGATCTCCCATCTTAACCCGCGCACTACCGCGGTCGAGGTACCCCTGCGCATTGTTCGGCTCGATTTCGATCGCGCGGTCGTACTCGGCCACTGCTCCAGTGAGATCGTGCTGCAACGTCTTCACTCTCCCAAGATTTCGCCGCGCCGCCGCATACCCCGGATTCAGACGAATCGCCGTGTCGAAATCTCCACGCGCGCCCTCAAGATCGTTATTACGCAGGCGTTCACTGCCCCGATTATTGAAGCTAGCCGGATTCGCGGGATCGATGCCGATTGCTGATGAATAGTCAGCGATAGCGCCCTCGATATCGCCAAGGGCTGAACGGCAGAAGGCTCGAGTCCCGTAGGCGAAAACATTTGAAGGATCAGCGGCGATCACCTGATCGAGTTCGGCGCGACAACCTCGATAATCTTTGGCTTTGAATTTCCGGAGCGCGCCATCAACCGAACTGGGCTGTGGCCGCTGTGTTCGGTTACATGCGCCGATCGTGACGAGCAATACCGCCAACAACAGCATCGTCGGCCGCGCACGAAATGGCTGCGGCGCCCCCTGTGACGCCCGTTCAGTTTGAAGCGTCCGCATACCCGTCCTTCACTCGGCTTGCGCCGAGGTGCCATCCTAGCACCAACCAGTCGGCCTCCCGGCGATATCGACTTAACATCTGCGAGGTGGCCAGACGCATCGCCCGCTTGCGTCTATGCCATCATAATAGATAGCAATTCGATGGCGGGTTGGTCCACAGTTCGGCGGATCGTTACGGTCGTGGTACTGCTGATGGCGGCGACCGAGATTTTCGCCTGCCAGCTTATTTCGCCGGATTCCTGCATTTTTTCGAGCCACCACACACCGGACTCCAGTGAAGGAGGTTCGGGTGACGGCTGCCTCTGCTGCTGCGCTCATATCGTGATCGCCGCCCCGGTGATGCCACTGGCCCCGGCGGGTGTCGTTTCAGCCGCTGTTCCCTTCGAATTTATCCAAACACCCGACGCCCCTGCACCCAGCATCGAGCACCCACCCCGTTTCTGATTCTCCTTACCAAATTCTATTGATTCTGTCCTAAAGGAGATTCCATGAAGAGGAACTGTGTCTTGCCTCTTTGCTTGGGCGCCGTGTTCGTGTGCGTTCCGGCAAAGCCGCAGGGAGGCGCCCGGACCACGCTGGAGGATTTGGTACGCGCCAGCCTGGATAAAAATCGAGAGGTGCTCGCGCTGCGTCAGAGCGTTGCTCAAGCGCGAGGCTTGGCTCGCCAGGCCGGGGTGCATCCCACGCCGAGCATCGAAGCTGAAGGACTAAGCGGGCGACCGCTGGGTAGTCCCGGCGATCAGGAATTCTCGGCCGCCTTCGTCCAGCCTGTCGAAGCGTTCGGCAAGCGGAAGAACCGCGTGCGCGTGGCCGACTCCGCAATCGCTTTGGCCGAGGCTGAACTTGACGAGCGCAGCACTCAGATCGCCTACGAGATCGAGACAGCGTATCTGTCGGTGATCTACGAAAGGGAGCGCAGTGCGGTGCTCGATCGGGTGTCGGACAGCCTTCGGGAATCCCTGAGGCTAACCCAGGCCCGCGTCCGCGAAGGAGATGCCGCGCCGCTCGAAGCGCAGTTACTGGCGGTGGAGCAGAGCCGGACGGATGCGCAACGCGCCGACGCTACCGGACGGCTCGCGTCGGCTCAGCTGGATCTTCGACGCATCGCCGGGCTGAAGGCCAGCGACGCATTGCCAGTCATTGGCCCTGCAACAGGTGGCCGGGTCGCGCTTTCCTTGGAACAGTTTATTTCCCGCGCGCTGGAAAAGCGAGCCGACCTCCGAGCCGCGCGCGTGCTCGAACTGCAGGGAGAAGCGGAATCGGCGCTTGCCAAATCGGACGCCCATCCCGATCTGACGGTTTCGGCTCGATACACCCACCTTCAGGAGAGCTTTGAGAACAAGTATGGCCTTACAGCCTCCGGCGCGCCTACCCCAATTCGGGACCAGTTCAACACTCTGAGTCTCGGAGTATCGGTACCGTTGGTGACGAAACGGCGGAATCAGGGTGCAATCGAAGCCGCAGAATCTGGCGCGGCGAGCGCGCGGCTGAGACGCGAGCACCTGGAATCGACGATTCCACTTGAGGTGCAAAGCGCGTATGAACGCTGGACTGCGGCTCAGAAAACCCGCGATTTGCTTCGCGACGGCGTCATTGGGCAATCGAACAAGAATTTGGCTGTCGTGCGCGAAGCCTATCAACTCGGGCAGTTGCGGTTGATTGATGTGCTCAATGAGCAACGCCGCCTCACAGACAGCGAGTTCACATACCTCGATGCTCGTGTTCAGGTAGCTCGCGCGTTGGCGGATCTTGAGCGCCTTACGGGAGGACTATTGCCATGAAGAGACTTTCGTTTCTAATTGTCTGTGCATTCTTGATCGTCTCGTGCGGTAAGGAGAAGACCGCGTCTGGACCGGAGAACAAAACCGAAGCTGCAAAGGCAGGCTCAGAGGAACACGAAAAGGCTGAATCCAAAGACGAGACAAGCACAGTTGAGATGACGCCCGAAGCACAGCAGCGGAGTGGCATCGTGATCGCGCCGGCGGCTACGACTTCGATGACGCAAGAGCTCCAAGCTGCCGGAACGGTGCAGGCGATCGACAGTAGCATCGCCCATATTCGCCCGTTGACGCGTGGCAGACTTCAGGACGTGCTGGTCAAAGTCGGTGATCGCGTAGGCGCCAGCCAGGTGCTGGCTCAGATGGACAGCATCGAAGCCGGCGAGATCCTGACGCAATATAACTCCGCCCAGGCGGAGCTGCAGCGACTGAAGATCCAGATTGCGGCCCAGCAGCGGCAGGTGGAGCGTAATCGCCGCTTGGCTGAGATCGGAGCTGTACCCCAAAAAGAGTATGAATTCAGTCTTGCCGAACAGCAGGGCATCCAGGAGGGAATTCGCGCGCAGGAAAGCACGATTGCTGGACTAGCTGCTCGATTGCGTCGCTTCGGAATTACCGATCCTTCAGGCGACGCGGCTCCGATGACTGCCATCCGCGCTCCCTTTGCCGGTGTGATCATTCATGCGGCAGCAGCACCCGGCGATGTTGTTGAGTCGGGTGCCGAACTCTTGTCGGTGGCCGACCTCTCGACGGTCTACGTTCAAGCCCAAGTGTACGAGAAAGATCTCGGACAGGTTCGCGTGGGACAAACAGCGTCGATCAGCATCGACTCCTATCCTGGCGAACATTTCTCGGGACGCGTGGCGTCGATCAGCGACCTAATCGATCCTCAGACGCGGACCGCCGCAGTGCGGTGCCAAGTCGCGAATCCGGGTGGCCGTCTAAAACTGGATATGCTCGCCACGGTCCAGTTGCCGACCTCTCTCAAGCGTGCCGCGCTTTCCGTTCCAACGGATGCGGTACAGGACATTGAAGGAAGAACCGTGGTCTTCGTGCGGACCTCCCCCACAAGTTTTTCCGTTCGCCAGGTCGAAACCGGTTCCTCTGCCGGCGGTCGAATGGAAATCACTCGGGGATTGAAGGACGGCGAGCCCGTCGTGTCGAAGGGGGCGTTCGCCGTCAAATCGGTTCTTCTCGGCAAAGAACTGAAGGAAGAGAAGGAGTGATCCGGCCATGATCGACAAACTCATCGCCTGGAGCATCCGATGG
>DAIDGW010000103.1 GCA_027452245.1 Acidobacteriaceae bacterium | reverse complement strand
CCGATGCCAAGGGCCGTCAGCGACCATGGCCCCAGGCTCTTTTGCAGACGCTGGCCGGGTTCTTCAGACTCGGAGATCAGCTTGTCAATGGACTTGCAGCGGAATAGCTGGTTCTGCGAAGTGTGCGGGCTTGTGGAAGGCTCCGTCGATGATCGTCCCAAAGAGTTCTCCTGGACAGCCTTTTTCGCCGAAGCCTCCGGCATTCAGTTCAAAGAGGCTGAATGCCGAAAGCTGTGCGGCCGATGCTGCTAACGCTTCGACTGGCCACGCGCCAACTTCTTGACTTTCCGCTTCTGCGATCCGCGCGCGTACTCGCGGGGCTTCTGCGGCTTTTCGGCTTTGCGCTTCTTGCGTGCAGCGCGTTTGGATTTCTTGCGATCTTCTCTGCTAAGGGTCGATGTATTTGCCATGAACTCTTTCTACTAGTTTGTAATTTGGTAATTGGGGAATTTTGTAATTTGGATCCGGCCGGCCGCTCACAACAAACCACAAAATTACCCGAATACAAAATTATCAGATTGCCGTCAGGCTCGCTCCAGCTGGGCATACTTTTCAACCAGCTTCTTCAAGCCGAAGCGTGGAAATTGTACCGTAATCTTGGCTTCTTCGCCTTCTCCTTCACGCTGATAAACCGTTCCCTCGCCGTATTTCGGGTGGCGGACTTTCTGGCCGGGACGGAATCCGCGTTTGCCGGAGGGTTCCTCGACAGGCGGCCTGGAAACAGTGAACTTCTTCCCGCGAGAGGCAAAGAACTGGGCTATGTTGTCGATGGAGTTATAAGGCGTGGAGGGAGAGGGAGTGCGGGTCTTCGGGCCGCCGGGCTGCCGCTTGCGGCCGTCGCCACGAGAACCCTCCTGCCAACTGGAACTCTGATCTTCGTCCTCGTAGGAGTAATGCGTGCTCTCGCCGTAGGCGGAGGAAGTGCGTGCCGCAGTGCGACTCGTGGAAGTCGCCGCGCGGCTTCGCGTGTTTCCTAATTCTTCGATAAGGCCGACGGGCACTTCTTCCAGAAAGCGGGAGGGCACGCTTGCTTCGGGCATGTCCGTGCCGTAACGGCGGCGGTAAACCGCGCGAGTCAGGATCAACTGGTCCATGGCGCGCGTCATACCCACATAGCACAGGCGACGTTCCTCCTCGATGTCATCCGGCTGCAGCAGGGTACGGGAATGAGGAAAGAGTCCTTCTTCGAGTCCGCTGAGGAAGACAAGGGGAAACTCGAGCCCCTTGGCTGCGTGCAGACTCATGAGCGTGACCTGAGCGCGTTCATCGTAGTCGTCGGCGTCACTGATCAGGGCGGCGTGATCGAGGAAGGCATCGAGAGTCTCGCCGCGATCGCGGGAATCCATGGCAGCGTTAACCAATTCGCGAAGGTTCTCAATCCGCGAGTAGGCCTCGGGTGTGTCTTCTTCTTCGAGCAGTTTGATGTATCCCGTACGGTCGATCAAGAATTTCAGGATGTCGGCAGTTGAGGGAAGGACAGGGCCGCGCGCGTTGTCGCCCGGCACAACCTTGTCGAGATTGCTAGTCCCCGCTTCGTTGGTCGGCTGCGGGAGGCCATCGCCATGAGATTCCTGCGGATTTTCAGCGGCGGCCCCAAAATCGAATGAAAAATTCCCGAACTCATTCGGATCGAACGAGGTCTCATTGGAGACCGGCTCGTCATGAGCCGCAGGCTGGCTGCTCGCCGAAATGTGCGGCTCGGGTTTGTCCTCGGCGCTCGCCTCCATCTGCTCAGCAAATCTTCCCGACTGCATGGCGCGCGCATCTTCGATCAGCTGGCGAAAGCTCTTGAGCGACGAAAGAGCGCGCGGCGGCAGGAGTTCGCGACGGATGGCTTCGGCGATAGATCCCCACAGCGAGAGACCGGTCTCAAGGGCAAGACGTTCCAAAATCTCGATCGTGCTTTTGCCGATCCCACGCGCGGGCGTATTGACGACTCGGAGCAGTGAAATCGAATCGTCCGGATTCTGGATGACTTTCAGGTACGAGATCATGTCTTTGATCTCAGAGCGCTCGTAGAAAGAAAATCCGCCAACCACGTGATACTTGAGCCCGTAGCGGCGCATGGCTTCTTCAAACAGGCGCGACTGCGAATTCGTGCGGTAAAGAACCGCGGCGCGTGGATCCTCGCTCCGATCCAGAGCTTCGCGAACATAGCGCGCGATGGAGTCGGCCACGAACAGCGCTTCGTTTTCGCCATCGGGGGCTTCATAGAAGCCGATCCTGGCTCCGCCCTGGCGCGCCGTCCACAGATTTTTTCCCTTGCGACGAATGTTGTTCGCGACGACGGCGGAAGCGCCCTGCAGAATGTTCTGGGTGGAGCGGTAATTCTGCTCCAGGCGGATGATCTTGGCCTCGGGAAAATCCTGTTCAAATTCAAGGATGTTGCGGATGTCGGCACCGCGCCAGGAGTAGATCGACTGATCTTCATCGCCGACTGCGCAGACATTGTGACGATCCCCCACGAGCAAGCGCATGAGCTGGTATTGCGGGCGGTTCGTGTCCTGATACTCGTCGATCAGCAGATATTGGAAGCGGCGATTGTAGTACTCGCGAACCGGCGCGGAGGTTTTCAGCAGGCGCACGGACTCGAGCAGAAGATCGTCGAAGTCGAGCGCATTGGCGCGGCGAAGCTCTTTGCGATACTCCTCGAAGAGATGAGCCACCTTCTCCGTCTTGGGATCGGCCGATTGCAGGTAGAGCTCCTGCGGACCGAGCATGTGATTTTTTGCCCAGGAGATGCGGGAGAGCACGATGCGGGGCGTAAGCTGCTTGTCGTCGACGCCGAGGCGCTTCATGATCGACTTCAGCACGGATTGCTGATCGCCCTCGTCGTAGATGACAAAGTTCTTCGTGTGGCCGATCGGAGGCTGACCGGGAACGGTGGAAGGGATTCGTAAAGCCTCAATGTCGCGCCGCAGCACACGGACGCAGAACGAATGGAAGGTGGAGATGACAGGCTTGGCAATGCTCAATCCGCCGACGAGCTTATCGACGCGCTCCGCCATTTCGGCGGCGGCCTTGTTGGTGAAGGTCATGGCCAGAATCGCTTCCGGCATGACGCCCAGATTCTCAATCAGGTGAGCAATGCGAAAGGTAATGACGCGCGTCTTCCCGCTGCCGGCGCCGGCAAGGATCAGCACCGGACCTGCGGTAGTTTCGACAGCTTCGCGCTGCTGCGGATTCAATTGATCGAGAAAAGACAATGCTGAGAAGGGCTCCCGTGCCGCTATTCAAATTTTACAGGGGAATAGCGGCGGATAGAGCTGTGGATTGCGCAATCTGGCACGGAGCCGATGCGGTGGTCCCGGAACGAATCCGATCGGCGAATGACTACGCCTGCGGGAAGTGGGCTCCGTGCTGAAACTGGTACTGCAGGATGCGCGCCGCGAGCGCAGGTGCGACCGAACCGGCGTGGTCCATCTCTGTGCGCACCACCTCGCCGCGGCAGATGACTTCGGTTGCCGACAGGCCGGCGATCTCCGCCGGCAACACCAGATTGATCTCCAGTTGTGAACTCGGTTGCAGCGATTCTTCGGCTTTGAAGAGCATGCCGGAGCGGCTGATGTTCTTGGTCGTACCAACATGCCAGATGGATTCCCCGAGGCGGCGATAACGCAGGGGCAATTCCAACTCGAAACGCTGGGCGCGCGCGGGATTCGTTACCTCACGGGACTGCCAGCCGCCCGGGACCGGTACATCTTCCGGACGTTTCGCAATCTGCGATGCAAGCGGACCGGAATCGAGCACTTCGCGGACCTTGTCTTTCAGATCGCGCAAATTAAATGGCTTCTGCAGCAGCTTGATGCCGGCATCGAGAGTTCCGTTCTGCCCAACCACATTTTCTGTGTAGCCCGACATGTACAGGACTTTAATGTTGGGGCGAATCTCAGAAACCCGCTGCGCCAGTTCGCGGCCATTCATGCCGGGCATAATCACGTCGGTGAGCAGGAGATGAATGATGCCTTCATGGGCGACGGCAATCTGCACGGCAACGGCGCCGTCGGCCGCCTCAATGACTCGATAGCCCTGCTTCTCGAGGAATTGGCGGCAGAGGTAGCGTAGGTTCGGCTCATCTTCCACGACCAGGATGGTTTCGGTTCCAGGCTCAGTCTTGTGGGGCATCGCGGGAATTACGGTTGGCGCAATTCCCTGCCCCGCACCTGGGATTCGAGGAAGATAGATTTTGAAGGTGGTGCCCTTGCCAAGTTCGCTTTGCACCCAGATGTAGCCGCCGCTCTGCTTGACGATGCCGTAAACGGTCGACAGTCCCAGCCCTGTTCCCTTGACTCCCTTCGTGGTGAAGAAAGGTTCAAAGATGTGCGACTGAGTTTCGGCGTCCATACCGATGCCGGTGTCGCTGATTTTCAGCAAAACATAATCACCGGGGCGGAGGGGGGCGTGGAACCTCGCATATTCATCGTCCAGCGTAACGTTGGCGGTCTCGATGGTGAAATTGCCGCCCGAAGGCATGGCGTCTCGCGCATTTACCGCGAGATTCATGATGACCTGCTCCATCTGGCCGGCATCGGCGCGCACAGCTCCGAGATCGTGAGCGGGAGTCATGACCAGGTCGATGTCTTCGCCAATCATGCGGTTCAACATCTTCAGATTTTCGGTGACGACATTGTTGAGGTTGAGCACGCTGGGCGCCAGCATCTGTTTCCGGCTGAAGGCCAGAAGCTGACGAGTCAACGAGGAAGCGCGCTCGGCGGCACTGGCAATTTCCTGGGCCGGATTGCGCAGCGTGGCATCGGGTCCCAGGCGTTCCAGCAAGAACTCGGAATATCCGGAGATGACCATCAACAGGTTGTTGAAGTCATGGGCGATACCGCCTGCGAGGCGTCCGACTGCCTCCATCTTCTGAGATTGCCGCAGCTGCTGTTCGAGGGCGCGCCGTTCGGTGACGTCTTCGACGAAAAGTTCGAAAACGGTGCTGTCTTCGGTATCGGAGACGGACAAGCCGGAGACGCGGACGAGGGTGCCGATTTCGTCCTTGCGATTCCACTCAGCGATCAGGCCATTGAAAGGAAGGCCCTGGCGAAGATAGTCGGCCAGGTCGAACCACTGTTGTGCATCCGCATAGAGCGATCCCAAATGCTGACCGGCCAACTCAGCCGCGGAGGAATAACCGAGGATCGTCTGGAAGGCAGGATTGGCGTCGAGGATCTTGCCCCCGGCATCGCAGCGACAAATGCCGTAGGGAGCGTGAGTTACAAGCGAACGGCTGTTTAATTCAGACAGACGCAATCCTTCCTGCGCGGATCGCAGCGCGGCGTTGAACCAGCAGATCAGAATGGCGATAACAACAAAGAATGCCAGACGGAAAATCGCTGAGCGGTATTCTTCCGGTGTATGTTTGCCGGCGAGAGCGTAATACGAGCTCACGGTTACGGCGAAAGAGGTGGCGACCAGACCGGGTTTCCACCCGCCATACCAGGCGCTCACCATCACGGCGACGGCGAACAGAGCAAGACGGCTTTCACCGACATCCGCCAAAAAGAGTGTGGGGATCAGCGCGAGAGTCGTGCTGAGCAGTGCCACGCCATAGCGCAGGATAGGCGCACGGGCAGGCGGTATGCGGAGTAGGGGGAGGGTTACTCGCATGCAAGCAAATCGTATTGGCAAAAGCGAAAACGCGCGAGTTACAGGAGTACATTTTTGTTGGCGAGGTCGGCCACACAGATTTGTGCAACAATCGGACTGACAGGACAATGGCCGTGATCGTCCATTCGGCCACCTGCCTGCCATTCGGGGGAAAAGCGGATTCCGCGCTTGCATCCACGCGCCGAAATCAGCAGACTATCGGACACGCATGAATATTGGCCTATTTGGTGGAACGTTTGATCCCATCCATCGCGGGCATTTGGCGCTCGCGCAAGCTGCCGTCCAACGCTGCAAACTCCATCACATTCATTTCGTAACGGCAAACGTTCCACCGCACAAACAATCGCAGCCGCGATCGGCTTTTGCCCATCGTTTTGCCATGGTGGCCCTGGCAACGGCGCAGGAAAAAGCATTCCTGCCTTCCCTGTTGGAAGCACCGGGTGAAATGCTGGGGGGATCACCGAAGGCAACATCCTCGCGACCGAATTACACGATCGACACGGTACGTCGGCTGAAGGAGACATTTAAGGCAAGCGATCGCTTGTTCATCCTGATTGGGATTGACGCCTTCGTGGATATCGCCAAATGGCATCAGGCGGAGGCCCTGTTTCGGGAGGGAGAATTCATTGTGGCGAGCCGGCCGGGATATTCCCTGGCGGATGTAGCGAACTCCCTGCCGGAGAAATTGCGCCCGAAGCCGGAAGTGACGCGTCCGTTTCAAAAGCAGGCCGCTGCGGGAGACTTGGTGCTTAGCCGGGCTACGATCCACCTGCTGGAGAACATTCATCAGCCGATCTCAGCAACGGCAATCCGCTCGGCGGCAGCGGCCAAGAAGCCGCTGACCCGATTCGTGGATGGGTCGGTGGCTGATTACATCAGGAAACAATGCCTATATCAGAACGCGACGGAGTAGCCGAAATGGCTCCGCCGGGACTCTGAGAAATGCGTATGACTCGAAGGCACCGCGAATTGATCGTTTTCAAAGTTCCACTCCCATCGGTACATGGTGAGCCCAAACAACGGTGATCTCGTAGCAACCTCGCGGGAGGAAAATGGAATGAACGTCAAAAGACGCCAGTTCCTGCAAATCTTTCCATCTGCTGTCGGGTCCGGCTTCATTCTTTCCCAGTTTGAGTCCGCTATGCCAGCAGAGAACCCCGTGCAGTCGGCGAGTCCTGCTAAAGCGGTGGACAAAGGCGAACCTGGAGGAATTCAAATGGAAAAGGTAGCTGGAATCGGGGGCTTGTTCTTCCGATCTCATGATCCTAAAGCCTTGGGAAAGTGGTACCAGCAACACCTGGGGATCGATCTCACGCCAACGAGCGAAGGCGGAACGGTTTGGCAGCAAGAGGCCGGACCAACCTCGTTCAGTCCTTTTCCTGAAACGACGAAGTATTTTGGGGATCCTAACAAGGCTTGGATGGTGAGCTTTCGCGTGCATGATCTCGACAAAATGGTAGCCCAGCTACGAAGCGCGGGGATCGAGGTGAAGGGCCCGGAATCCTATGTCAACATCGGGCACTTCGCTCGTCTGCATGACCCGGAGGGGAATCCCATTGAATTGTGGCAGCCAGCGTAGTCGGCGTTGAACATTCCAGTTGTTCGAGTGCAGGGCGCTTGTCGGCCCAATGTGCCACAACCGGCATTTGATGCCAGACCGTAAATCTCGCAGGTTCTCGGGGACCACGAGGACGCGTCGATTACCGCTTCTGCGTTTTTCAACTTCGAATCTCAGTTACAATGAAGCCCAAGCTGACCATTATTCAAGCATGAAGAAGAGCCAACTCAAGCAACAAGTCAACGCCGCCATCCAAGCGTGTCTCGAGAAAAAAGCGGAAGAACTGACGATCCTGGAAATGGAAAAGGGATCCGGGGCCTTTACGGATTATTTTGTGCTATGCAGCGGCACGAATCCGCGGCAGGTACAGGCCATCGCGGATGAAGTCGAGTTGCGCCTCAAAAACGCCGGACTTCGTCCAACTCACGTGGAAGGCTACAACCAGGCAGAGTGGGTGCTAGTCGACTACGTGGATTTCGTGGTCCACGTTTTTTCGGAGAAAGCGCGGAAATTCTACGATCTGGAACGGCTGTGGAAGTCCGCCAAGAAGCTGGAACCCGCACAACTTAAAGTCGTAGCACGCAAGAGAAAAGCCACCGCCCCGGTGGCGCGAAAGAAAAAACGGGCTTAGTTCGAGTTCATTCGCCTGCACGCGAGCCACACACATGAATGCCGCACGAAATCCGGCCGACTGGGGATCGCACTATCGCCTGGTGGCTTCCGAGAAGTGGAAGCAGAAGTCGGCTGCGATGGGCAGGCCTGTGACTGAAGCCGTGGTCGAGTACGCACAACCGCAGCCGGGAATGAAGGTGCTTGACCTGGCCAGCGGCACGGGTGAACCAGCAATCAGCATTGCGAAGCGCATTGGCCCGACGGGTCAAGTAACGGCATTCGATCTGAGTGCAGACCTGCTGGAGGTCGCGACCAACCGCGCACAAGCCCGGGGACTGAATAACTTTGCAACCCAACAAGGCGACGCGCACAGCTTGCCCTATGCCGATTGCAGCTTCGACTTGGCGACATCCCGGTTCGGAGTGATGTTCTTTCACGATTGCCTGGGCGCAATGCGCGAACTGCTGCGTGTTTTGCGTCCCAAGGCGAGAGCCTGCTTTCTGGCATGGGGTAGTTTCGAGCAACCATACTGGGCGAGCACGTTTGGAGTTGTGCATAAATATGTGGGAGGTCCCCTGCTGCTGCCGGACGGGCCAGATCCGTTTCGATTTGCGGAGCCCGGAAGTCTTTCAGCGGTTTTACGGGAAGCTGGGTTCGCCGCGGTCGAAGAGGAATCGAGAACACTGCCATGGAGTTGGCCGGGGCCTGCCGAAGAAGTATGGGAGCAAGCGCGAGCCGTGTCCGTGCCGTTCCATCCCTTGCTCAATCGTGTTCCAGAAACAATGTGGCCGCAAGTCAATGCTGAAATCAGAGACTCCGTAAATCGCTATTGCGATGGCGAGAAGATCAATTTTGGCGCTGGCGTGGTGCTCGCCTCAGGACGAAAAGCTTGATTCTCTTCCCTGCCGAAGGGACTGAACTGATTCCAGATGAAAATCAAGGTGGCATGGATCGGAAAGACGAAGGAACCAGCGATCCAGGCTCTGACAGACGAATACCTGAAACGGATTGCGCGATACGGGCCCATCGAGCGGGCGGAACTCCGCGATGAGGCATCGGTGCTGGAACTTGCGGGGCCTCCAGTTAAAGGTTCAAAGGGCAGGAGCAGCGGCGGGAAATCGACGCTGGTTCTGCTGGATGCCCGCGGGAAGGAATTAACCTCGGAGCAATTTGCCAAGTTCATTGGCGACTATCGCGATCGTAACCCGCTGCCGCTGGTATTTGCGATCGGAGGAGCGGACGGATTCAGCGACGATGCCCGTCTCGCGGCTCGATTCACGCTATCCCTCGGGAAAATGACGCTGGCGCATGAATTGGCGCGGATCGTCTTTCTCGAACAACTCTATCGCGCATTTACGATTCTGCACGGACACCCGTATCATTCAGGGCACTGAATAGCCAGGTATCATTCAGGCATTGTCTAAATCGAAAAGAAGCACTGGGAGGGTTATTTCGCTTCTGCGAGTTTCTGAGTAGCCAACTGCGCAGCTTCGCTGGTGGGATCATCTTTCTTGATCTGCTCGTATATCCGCTTGGCGTCTGCCGGCTGATTGGAATTCTCGTATAGCTCGGCCAGTTGCAGTTCGGCGGTCACCTTGCTGACCGACGTGGTCGGCTTGGCCATCAACTGCTCATAGAGGGGGACCGCCTGCTTGGCCTGTTTGTTGTTGCTGTAGAGCGATGCCAACGCCAACTTGGCTACTGAGGAAATCTGACGGTTTCCGTCAGCGATCACAGCTTTGAAATCTGTTTCGGCGATAGCGGTATCGCCAGAATTCGCTGCATTAACCCCGAGAAGGTAGCGGGCCATCTCGGCTGTGCGAGTGTGCGGATATTTATCGACGATGGTCTGCAGCTGCTTGCTGGCAGCTTGAGAGCGCTCTTGGAGGGAAGTGAAGGTGGGGAACTCGGGCTGTTCCGGAGTTCCGGGCGCACGTAACGGGGTATCCATCGTGCGAACGGCCTGCGATAGATCAAAGCTGGCCTTCTCATCCTGAACGCTGAGGTAATACCAGCCACCAAGAATCGAGGCCAGCACGATCGCTACGACCACACCTGCAATGATGACCGTGGATTGGTGCTCGACTGTCCAACTCGCGGTCCTCTCGGCCGCCTCCATGGTCACACGGGTAAAAGCATCCTGTTTCAGTTGATGGCGGGTTTCTGCGCGCACGGACTTCCCTTCTACGGTTGGAAATGGCTGGACAAGTACTTAGTTTATCAGGAGCAAAAACAAAGGGTCAAAGAATGATCGAGTCTAGCGCGCATCGTTCCCGAGCTGCCAAATGAATGAGCGGTCCACACTCTCGGATGCGCTACGGACGTGTGTGCCTGCCGAACCCGGCGCGAACGTCTAGCGCTGCGCCTCTTCGAGAATGCCCTTTTCCAGCTTCTCCTGGCATTCGATACAGTGGCGGGTCCAAGGCACAGCTTCCAGCCGTTTCGAGTTGATCTCTTTCCCGCAAGAGATACACTCCCCAAAGCTGCCTTCATGAATACGCGCCAAAGCGCCGTCGACCATCTGCAGCAACTGACGATCATTATTGCTTTGACTGAAGAGAAACTCCTTGTTGTAGGAACTGGCAGCCCGATCGGCAATGTCTTGAGCCGTATCTTCGTCCGCGGAACGCCCGTCTTGCTGGTTGCGATTCACGGTACGCCGCAATTCCTGCTGGCGGGTCTCCAATCGCTTCTTAAACGCCTCTAATTTCTTCTTATCCATAGTCACGTCAAAAGTTCGGGACGTCCCTTATGGACGTCCCTGCTGTAAAGGCCAAACAAAAATCATAATCGCGGGAAATGAGATGCGTCAACCGCACTAGGCGTCGCGGAAATCTTTGCTATTGTGCTTCCCCTGCAACTTGGCGCCTTGCAGCAATCGACGCGCTCAGCTATAGGTGGATTACAGCAGATCCGAAGCAGGGTTCATGTTTGCACGAAAAATCCAGGTCGACTACCTAGAGAATGGGCACTCTCGCCCGTGCCCGGTGAAGTGGCTGGACAGCTTTTCGATGCGCAACTTCACAAACGCGAGCATCTTCGATGATAGCCTGCCGGTCGGGGACGGGAAGATGGAGATCGGCAAGGACGTTCCGCTGGACGACCTTCGTGCCGCCATGGAGGACTGGTTTAGACGAAAATCGTACCTGCCTAAGGAAGCGAATCTGGTACTATCCGAACACTCATAAATCCCAGCCGTGTGAGAGCAGATATGGCCGGAGGTTGCCGGAATAGCGGAATATCCCGCAAGAGGTGCGAAAAAATTCGTAAAGTAGATGCCCAGCCATTGCCGAGACAACCCGGATGACGTAAATAGCTTCTTATTTCCCGCTTGTTAGGGGTTTGGCAAGCCGACTGCTTGCAATATCATTCGTGAGAGTGCTGATGAGCTACAAATTGTGGCAACTTCCCCCCAAGAGCACGCGCAGCAAAACACTGCGAATGTCCATTCCCAGTCCATGGAATCCAACCACCGATCCTTACGATACGCGATTCCTACGCTCATGGCACGCCTATGACTCGGAACTGGATTTCGAGCCTCACGAAGAAAGGGAGGGCAATGCGACCCTTGGGCTGGTGCTGATCCTGGTGGTGAGCACCGCCTTCTGGACCGGGGTGGGATTCATCGTCTCACACTTACTGAAATAGTAAACAGGGGGCGGCGCCTGCACTACTTATCATAGTGCAGCAATGAGGTCACTTCATACCCCTTCAGTTTTTCCCTTCCTTTGAGGAAGTCTAGTTCTACGACAAAACCAAGCCCCGCGATATCTGCGCCCAGCGAAGAAGCGAGCTTGGCGGTAGCCTGGGCGGTGCCTCCGGTGGCAAGCAGGTCATCGACGATCAGGACACGCTCCCCAGGCCGGATGGCGTCCTTGTGCACTTCGAGCGAGTTATTTCCGTATTCGAGTGCGTACTCACACTTCACAGTTTCCGCGGGAAGCTTGCCCGGCTTGCGTACAGGAACGAATCCGGCATTCAGACGATAAGCCAAGGCCGGGCCGAAAATGAATCCGCGTGCCTCCATGCCGAGTACGAGATCAATCTTGTGGTTTATGTAAAACTCTGAGAACTTGTCGATCAGGGTGGCAAATCCCACTTTGTCTTTGAGCAGGGTAGTGATGTCGTAGAAAAGAATTCCCTTCTTCGGCCAGTCCGGTATTTCACGGATGAGAGTCTTCAGTTGCTGTGAATCCAGACGCGCCATTACCAAGCTCCTTCGATGCGAAATGAACTCATACTTCCAATTGCTTTGGCGGGTGATTCTTCCACGTTGTCAACACGAGCGGCCCGAGGCCCCTGGTGGAGACGAGAGCGAAATCCCGAAAGCTGATCGCGGCTACCTTGCGCAAGGACCTCTACTGTTCCATCCGGATTGTTGCGAACCCACCCTGCGATACCCAACAGATGGGCTTCGCGCTCGACAAACCAGCGAAAACCGACGCCCTGCACGCGACCGCGAACCAGAAAGCGCCGGGCCTCAATAGAAGTAGGTTTGGGATCTGGGCTCAAGGTTTCAAAATTGCAGAATCAGGCTCGGGACAGATACACGCCTTCCGCGGTATCGACCTTGATCTTTTCGCCCTCGTTGATGAAGGGTGGTACCTGAACGACTAAGCCGGTTTCAGTCTTAGCTGGCTTTGTAACGCTCGATGCCGTAGCGCTCTTGAGCCCGGGTTCGGTCTCGACGACGGTCAGTTCCACGGTTTGCGGTAGTTCAATGCCGACTGCTTTGCCGTCAAAGAATTCGACACGGATCTGCAGGTTGGGAATTAAGTAGTCGACCGCATCGCCCAGAGTGTCCCTGGTCAGATGCGTCTGCTCATAATTCGACGTATCCATGAAGTAGTAGCTATCGCCATCGTTGTAGAGATACTCCATCTCGATTTCATCGACGGTAATCTTCTCGATGGGATCAGGCGAACGGAAGCGGTGCTCGAACATGGCGCCAGTACGCAGGTTGCGCAGTTTTGCCTGGATGAAGGCACGAAGATTTCCCGGCGTGCGGTGCTCGACGCTGAATACCGAATGCAAGTCGTTGTTGTGCTTAATGATCATGCCGGGGCGAAGCTGGGTGGCAGGGATCGACATTGCTCGAAAACTCTCCTTGTACGATTGCGCTTTGCGGAGTCGGCGGAAGGCGGGCAAGCCACAGTTTCCGCCGCCATGAAGGCGTAACTTACGATTTTACACGCACCTGCGGCGAAAATAAACCGTAAGAAGGATTGGGTCCATCGAGAACTATCCACACTTCTCTTCGCCCATTCCAAGCCCATTCCAAGGACTAGAATTATCGTGTCCTGTTATGTGATGAATTCAGGCAGCCTGCGCTGCCGGAAATGAGGTTTCATTTATGCATTCGGGAAAGTACCAATCCTCGGAAGGTGCGGGTGTTGCAATCGCCGTTACATTCCTGCTGATCGGGCTGGGAGCTGGAGCCCTCACCGCATTGCTGCTTGCGCCCAAAACCGGCAAGCAATTGCGCCGCGATATTCGCCGTGAGTATGAAGTCGCCCGCGACACCATTGATGACTGGACGGAAGAAGCCAAAGACCGGGTGAGAGAAGCCACCGAACGCGGAACGGAGCTGGCCGAAAATATCCGCGAAAAAGTTGAGCCACTGCGGCGCGTCATCGCGCGCAGTTGAGAGAAAAACTCGGAACTGCTGCAGCGGATCAGCGAAAGATTGCGTGAAAAAAACCTCTTACGTGCCCGAAGAAGCCCCGATGTGGAGCCTTTGGCGGCGGGAGGACAACGGTGTTAACACGTAAGGGTCTAGCGGCAGGGTCGCTGACCGGCAGAGCGGATGCTTCCTGAAGAACCGCATTTGTTGGCCGGTTACGAGCGTTGAAGACGAAGGGCGCATCGACCTGAACGTGCAATTCGTTCCCCTGTGTGGTGGGCAGAGCGCGGATTTCTGCTCCATTGGAAACTGCCGCCGAGGCTGTGTTCCCTTGCCCCGCTTGATCAGTCCCTGCGGAATTGGAAGGCTCCGTGGACACGCTGGATTCTCCGCCCAACAAGGCCTTCGCAGGCATCGCCGATTCTGGTGCCGGCGTGGAATGTGCGTTGGCTCGCAATATCGAAGTGCGCGGCGGAGGACATCCGCACTCCAAGGGAACATTTGTATCCACATGATCGATCCTGCCGCCGCGAAACACCGCTTGTTCTGTAGGTTTCACCTGATAGATGCGATCGCCCATCAATTCCGAAACAATCGCGGAAGAGGTGTTACCCATCAATCCGCGCACGCAGGTATTCCCGTGAGAATCGGCGCTAACCGCGAAATCGAACTCTCCCGGCCCGGCAAAGAGAATGCGGAAATCGGGAGTCATGATCGAATCTGCAGAAGCATTCAGCGAGTAGTGGGTTTCGACGGCACCTGTGCTCATGCCAAGCATGAGGTCCCGTTGGTTCGTCGAAGGTGTAACGGAGATCGTCGTGCCAGGGCAAACGCGAACCTGTCCTCCTCGGCCTAGCTGGAGAACGGCGGTCTCGGTGCCCGCTGTGATGGACGATCCCGCAGCAATTCGATTCCCCGCCATAACCAGGGAGCCAACATTACCGGTCACCGGCACGATAGCGGGAGTGCCGACCTGCAGTGTCGAAGTCGTGGGCGC
This sequence comes from Acidobacteriaceae bacterium, assembly GCA_027452245.1. Classification (GTDB taxonomy): domain Bacteria; phylum Acidobacteriota; class Terriglobia; order Terriglobales; family Acidobacteriaceae; genus Sulfotelmatobacter. The sequence goes on along the minus strand of DAIDGW010000103.1, from coordinate 9,706 downwards.
CTGCACGGCTGAATCCTTGGCGTTTTCGTCCGCTGGAGGTTTCAGCCAGATGGTCACGCCATTTGGACTGGCTTCCCATGTATATCCGTAGGGAGTTCGCAGATCGAGCACGATGCGGGTGGTTGGGGGGTGAGCGCGAAACTGATCAGCCCTAATCGCAAGAATATTCTGCTTGTCGACCGCTATTTGTTTCTGGACCAGCCCCAGACGCGAGTTGGGAAAATCAATAACCAGTCTGGCGGGGGAGCCAAGACCATGGATAGTGGGTGTCACAGGGTCCGTGGAAATGATATCGATCGCCGGAGCCCCATTTTCTTCCACAATGCGAATGCTCCTGATCACCGCAACATGGGCGAGGGGACGGGAACGCCCCTGCGCCGCAGAAGACTGGCACACACCGCACAAAGCGCAGAGCACTAGGACGCGAAGAGTGCAGGCGAATTTCGACAAAGTTCGGGGCAACATCTCTTCTGGGACTGGGAGATTCTATTGAATGAACCATATCACTCTGAGGGCAAACCGGAAAGGGTGGCAAGCGTCGCGCACGTGTCTGGCACGCTAAGGACAAAAATCGCGGTCAGAATTCCGGCAGGAATTCGTATTCATCAATCACTGCGGCTACCGCCATTTTGCCCGGCTGAGCTTTGTTTTCGACGCGGATCACGTGTCCCTTGCACTGGACGCGAATGCTTTCGGTGAGGGTAATCTCCGGCGGCAAAGTCAAGGTAAAGCCGATTTGGGTTCCGGGTTCCATAGCCGAATCGAGGTAGAAGCAGATGCCACGCGCGCTCACATCCCGGATTTGTGCTGGCTCCGCCTTCTCGGGAGCTTCGCTGCGATTAACGGTCACGGGAATGCGAAGCGCAAACCGACGCGCGGCCCGTTTCTCTTGCTTGGGCTCTGGCATTGATTCCTCCTGGCGGTCGAATAATCCTAGGCTAGAGATATAACCGGCGACAATACCACCTTGGTGTCGGGTAACCTTGAAACAACCGCGTAGTCGCGATTCATTGTAATCTGGACCAATTCCAATTGATCTTCGTACTCGATAACTACGATTCGTTTACCTATAACCTGGTCCAATACCTTGGAGAACTAGGCGCAGAGGTCGAGGTGCGCCGCAATGACGAAGTAGCCGTTACTGATGTGGAGAGGTTAAGACCCGAAAAGATCCTCATTTCACCCGGACCACGCACGCCACACGAGGCCGGGATCAGCATTGCACTGATTCGACAGTTCGCGGGCAAAATTCCCCTCTTCGGAGTATGTCTAGGCCATCAGGCAATCGGTGAAGCTTTCGGTGGCCGCATCATTCGCGCTCCTCACCTGATGCACGGCAAGACTAGCGCAGTGATTCACGACAACAGGACCATCTTTCAGGGATTGCCCGTCCCAATGATTGCGACGCGCTATCACTCGCTGATCGTAGAGGAGAAAACCCTGCCAAAAGGCTTAGAGATTAGCGCCTGGACAACTGAGCATGACGGAACTCGAACCATCATGGGATTGCGTCACCGCCAGTATCCGATTGAGGGCGTTCAGTTTCATCCGGAAAGTGTGTTGACGGAAAGCGGGAAGTCCCTGATCAAGAATTTCCTGGAAATGTAATCGGGCCAATTTTTCAAGGTTGCTTGACCACGCTGCGGACGGACCGCTACCCTTTCGCGCATGCCAGCTATCGAGAGAGATGGTCGTAATTGGTTCCGGCTTTCCACGTACGAATTACAGTTCTCATCCCCGAGTCGCGCAGTTGTGGCCCTCGCAATCGTGATCTGCAGCGGACTCGCCTTTGCCCAGGGCACGTCACCCAACAGTTGGAGCTTTATTGCGTCAGGGGATTCCCGCAATTGTGGGGACATGATAGTTCCAGCGATCGCCTCCAATAGCGCCCAGTTTTCACCCGGCTTCTATTGGCACTTGGGGGACCTGCGGGCGATTTACAAAGTGGATGAAGACATCGCATTTTCCACTGCAAACCATATGCAGGCTCCGGCTTGCGATGCCTATGAACGGATTGCCTGGAGCGACTTCGTCGAGCAGCAGATCGGTTCCTTTGGCAATCGCCCGTTTTATGTGGGAATTGGGAATCACGAGGTGATCCCTCCAAAAAATGAGGCGGCTTTCGAGCGCGAGTTCTACGACTGGCTCAATCTACCAGTCCTTCAGGCACAGCGAGCGAAGGACAACGAACCTGCCGAGCCGCAGCCCTATTACCACTGGATTCAGGGCGGCGTGGATTTCATTTACCTCGACAACGCGACTGGAGTATTTTCCGACCCGCAACTGACCTGGCTGCAGCATCGCCTGGATGCCGCGAAGCAAGATATCCGCATCAAGAGCGTTGTCGTAGGCATGCACGAAGCCCTGCCAGACAGTTGGAGTAACGAGCACAGCATGGGAGATGGAAGATCTGGCCCAGAAGCGCGAGCAAGCGGCCAGAAAGCATACAAGGCACTGATAGCGTTTCGCGACGAAAGTCACAAACCGGTATACGTGCTGTGCAGCCATTCCCATTTCTACATGGATCACATCTTCACCACGCCGGAACTGACAAAAAATGGCGGCGAACCGCTGGATGGCTGGCTAGTGGGGACGGCGGGAGCGGTTCGCTATCCGCTGCCGAAAAATGTTCCGGAAAACACGCATGCGCGGACCGATGTTTACGGCTATTTGCTCGGCGAAGTTTCGTTCGACGGAACGATCAAGTTCTCATTTCACGAAGTCCATCCGGCAGATGTGCCCGAGTATGTGCAGCAGCGTTATCCGGCAACGGCGGTGCAGTGGTGCTTCGAACACAACTCCCTGAACAAAGATCCGCATGCACCGGATCCCATGCCGCGTTGCCTTCCGACGCGAACTCCGGCAAAACCGGCAAACGCCGCAACCGCATCAGGGCGCTGATTACTGCCGGTGGCGTGCCATTTCGACGGCGCGCAGCAGCGCTTGCGCCTTATTGATCGTCTCTTGAAATTCGCTTTCGGGATTGGAATCGGCGACGATTCCTGCTCCCGCCTGTAAGTAGGCTCTTTTGCCTTTCATCAGCAGTGTGCGGATACCGATACAGGAATCCATGTTCCCGGCGAAATCGGCGTATAACACGGAACCACCGTAGATGCCCCGACGGACCGGCTCGAGTTCCTCGATGATCTGCATGGCACGGACCTTGGGAGCGCCGCTGAGAGTTCCGGCGGGGAAACAGGCGGCGAGCGCATCCAGAGCATCGAGATCTTTGCGCAGTGTGCCTTCTAAAGCCGAGACGAGATGCATCACGTGCGAGTAGCGTTCGACGTACATGAGGTCTTTCACCTTGACGGACCCATACTCGCTGACGCGGCCTAAATCATTGCGGCCGAGGTCTACCAGCATGACGTGCTCGGCTTTCTCTTTCTCGTCGCTACGCATCTGCTGCTCGAGCCGTTCATCTTCGGCCTGGTCTCGGCCGCGGGGATGTGTTCCCGCGATGGGCCGGTATTCCAGCTTCCGTCCTGTCACCCGGACCAGCATTTCGGGCGAGGAGCCCAGGATGTGGGTATCGCCGGTGCGCAGGAAATAGAGATACGGAGAAGGATTGACCTGGCGCAGCGCTCGGTAGAGGTCGAAGGCATCGACGCCCGGCTGAAACTCCAGACGTTGCGAGAGCACAACCTGAAAGATATCTCCCGCTGCAATGTATTCCTTGCAACGGTTCACGTTTCTGAGGAAACGTTCCCGTGTGGTTCCGGCATGGACGTCGAGTTTTTTGCCGACCGCTTTTGCCGGCTTTCTCCAGAGAGCAGAACCCAGTCCCGCGGCGAGCCGTTTCTCCAGGGCACCTATGTCGCGAACCGCGCGATCATAGGCGCGCTTTGGGCTTTCATGCGCAACGTCGGCCGCCGCCATGATGTGAATCTGGTGACGCAGGTGATCGAAAGCGAGCAGACGATCGAAGAACATCAATTCAGCATCGGGTAGTGACAGATCGTCTTGCGCGTGCTCGCCAGTCCGTTCCAGTTGACGCACAACATCGTAGGCAAAATATCCCACGGCTCCCGCGGTGAAAGGAGGGAGGCCCGGAAGGGTGGCGGGGCGGTGTTCCCGCAGCAGCTCCTTCACGACCTTGAAGGCGTTTCCCTGGCGCGTCTGGCTGCGGCGGCCGCTAATGATCTCTATGCGCTCGTCCCGGGCCTTGACCCGCATGTACGGACGAATCCCCAGAAACGTATAGCGCCCGATCTGCTCGCCGCGCTCAACTGATTCCAAAAGAAAGGCATAGGGCTCGCGCTCGGCTTTGCCCGGCTGGGAGATCGCTAAGAACGCCGAAACCGGCGTCAGGAGGTCTGCGCTCACCGACTTGACGACCGGAACAAGGGTGGCGGATTTGGCCAGCCGCAAAAACTCCCTGTAATTGGGCTGTAGCATAGATTTAAGGGGTGCCGGATCATTATAGGAGAGGTTCCCCGCAGGCCGGGCGCAAGCACTTGCATATAGCACTTGAGTACCCTTCCGAACCTATGAATCCAATTGACGTAAACGGCGCAGGCATCGAAGATTACAGGAAAAGCCATGATGCGGATCAAGTTTTGGGGAGTCCGGGGATCAACTCCGACGCCGCAATCCGAGAATATGCGTTACGGGGGAAATACCTCGTGCGTCGAAATCCGCATGGGCGATCGTATCTATATCTTCGACTGCGGGACGGGGTTCCGCGTCTTAGGGCATCAGCTCAAAAGCGAATTTGGCGACCGCCCTTTTTTCGCGCACGTATTCGTCTCGCACTTCCACTGGGACCACATCCAGGGTATGCCCTTCTTTCGCCCGCTCTACGATAGTCCCAATTCCGAATTCGTATTCCATTCTTCCAGCCGGGTGCGCGGACTGGAGCGCGTCATGGCCGAGCAGATGGCCTCACCGTACTTTCCCGTCAACCTGAATCACATGAGCGCCAAGCGCAGCTTCTGCGACATTGAAGCCGGAATGGTGACCCTGGAGGATGATATCCGTCTACAGACGTGCTGGCTCAACCATCCGCAGGGATGTATGGGATTTCGCCTCGAAACGAAAGACGGAGTATTCGTTTACGCCACCGATAACGAACCTGGCGATCCCGATTTCGACAAAGCCGTGCGGAAACTGGCGGAAGGCGCCGACCTGCTGATTTACGATGCGCAGTATCTCCCAGAGGAATACGAGGCCCGCCGGCGCGGTTGGGGACACAGTCATTGGCGCGAAGCTGTCGATGTGGTGATGCAGAGCGGAGCCAAAGAATTAATCCTGTACCATCATGATCCGGACCATGACGATCCGTTGATCGACAAAATCGTCACCGAAGCGCGGAATCACTATCCCAAAGTACGCGCAGCCGCCGAGGGCATGGAGATCAACCTGGGGCAACCAACGCGTCGCGGAGCCAGTGGATAGGGCTTTTGTATACAACTCAGCAATTAGTTCCCCCCAAGCACGGTGAAGAAAACGCACCTGTTTTGCAAGGATGGACAGGGCATTACCTCAGTTACGTTCCAAATGGGGGAAAGCCTTCGATAGACTCCGAAACAAGAGAGGACTGGGGTAAGTCTTCTGGTCGGTCGTCTCCAAGTGAACGGGGTCTGAAGTCTTACACGAACTTAACTTCAAGAATGGAATGGTGTGGAAGATATGAAACGCTTTGCGCCACTTTGTCTTCTTTTGCTCGTAGGAAGCTTGCCGGGATTTGCCGCCACCAAGCAAAAAGACTGGAGCTCCCGTAATCAGTTTCATTTCTCGCAAGCGGGTGCTCGGGCCATGGCCAATCGGAGCGTGCCGACGCAACCGTCAGGGCATAAAGGGATGGTTCAGGCGCAAACCACGAATTCCACCTTCACTCCGATCAACTCGAGGATGGGTGGGGTTCGCGCGTTGACCGCGAATCCCCCAACCGGGAAGATCGGGTTTGTCTCCGCCACCCAGGTTCCAGCGGGCGGAGCACTGAGTGGAATTGCAATGTCTGGCGATTTCAACGGTGATGGCAAGATGGACCTTGCCTCCATCGTTCAGACCGAGAATACCGCCGTAAATCCTCCCACACCGGTCTATTCCGTCGCCGTGGTTCTGAGCAATGGCGACGGCACCTTTGCCACACCCAAGTTAACGCCAATCGTCAGCAATGACCCGTGCCCGGGCGTGGTAGTTGGCGACGTGGATGGCGACAAGAAAGATGACATCATCATCGCCCATATTCCGTCCAGTTCCGGATCTTGCAGCAACGGCTACAAAGCTTCGACGCTCGACGTGTTAATCAGCAACGGGGATGGCACTTTCACGCAAAAAGGAAGCAGCATCCCAGTTACAACCAATTCGCTGGTCGGAGGAACGCTCGCGGACGCGAATGCCGATGGCAAGCTGGATATCGTAGCCGTCGATCAGAATAATCCCGCGAATGTCTGGACCTTGCTTGGCAACGGGGATGGAACGTTCAACGCCGCGACCTCCGCGCCCTTGGGTGGCCAAATTGGTACGAACCTGATCATCGCCGACCTGAATGGCGACGGCTTGCTGGACATTGCAGACAATGCACCCTCCGGCGGATCGTTTGCACAAGGTCAACCAGTCGTTTACCTGGCAACGTCTCAGACCGCGTATGCCTCCCCTGTGGCACTTACCAACAGCGACGGCAATTATTCAACCTGCGGAATGAACATCGGGGACCTCAACGGAGATGGCAAGCCCGAACTGATCACCTCGAATTGCTGGGATGACACCATCACTATCTACGTAAACAACGGAAGCGGAACTTTCCAGCAGGGTGTCTATTATCAATCCGCGCTCGATGCTCCGAGCGGCACGGCTGCCGATGTCACCCCGTTCGAAGTGACGGTTGCCGATGTGAACGGAGACGGCAAGGCGGATGTCATCAGTACCAATCAGCTTGGCGGAGATATCACGATTCTCATTGGCAAAGGCGACGGCACCGTTAACGTGCCTACCGTAGGATATGCGGTTGGCGGCTGGCCGACACTGCCCGCCATCGTGGCCGACTTCAACGGAGATGGTCTGCCGGACATAGCGGTTGCAGATGGCCAGTACAGTTTCGCTTACCTCAAAGGATACGGCGATGGTACATTTCGGAGCGCCCTCGACTATTACGCTCCGCTTACAAGTACTAGCGGAACACTGAACGCCACATGGGGCTTTGCGATTGCAACGGGAGACTTCAACGGCGACGGCCATCCCGACTTCGTCATTGGAAACACATGCTCATTTCTACAACCCTGCACGAACGCGTCCGCGGTCACAGTATTTCTCTCCCGGTCTGACGGGACCCTTCAGCCCGGGGTCAATTACCAGGGCTCAGAAGCAAATCCAGCGAAGCCCCCGCAGCTTCAATTTGTCGCCGTCGGCGACTTCAACAAGGATGGGATTCTTGATATCGCCGCCACAGATTCGGCGAATGGAGTAGTACAAATTTTCTTGGGAAACGGAACGAATGGGGTGGGTGACGGAACGTTCACCGCAAAAAGCACCTTTGCGACCGATGCCACCAATTCCACTCCTTACCAACTTGCGGTAGGCGACTTCAACGGCGACGGTTATCCGGACATCGCTGTCATCAACAACGGCGACGCAAATGTCGGCGTATTGATCAATGACAAGACTGGCAACTTCCTTGCCCCGGTTACCTATGCATTATCAAAAACAGGCAACTATGAAATTACCGCGGCTGACGTGAACAATGATCAGAAGCTCGATCTTCTGGTGCCGCTCTTCAATGGGAATCAGGTCGCTGTTCTGATAGGTAATGGCGACGGCACTTTCCAAACCCCCGAAGTAGACACTCCGGCGTTTACCACCGCAACGAATGCTTTCCCCATTTCGGTGACGGTGGCCGATATCAACGGTGATGGCAATCCAGACCTGCTGGTTCCCCTTGATCAGAATGTTGCTTACCCCTCGACGAACCAAGGCATCGGAATCGCTCTGGGCAACGGAAAAGGAACATTCCAGACCCCAACCCTTCTTCCAAGCACTTTGCAGAATGACTTCTGGAATACTCCTCAGGCGGGCCTCTATAACTATCAACCGGCGCCTAGCTACGTCCACGCTGTTGACGTCGATGGCGACGGCATTCTCGATCTCGTCTACACCAATTCGAATTTCGGGACTATTGGCGTCCTGTTCGGCGAAGGCGGCGGCAACTTCTATGATCCCGTAGAGTTTCCTGCTGGCGGATATGCCTATGGATTGGTGATGGCCGATGTCAATGGAGACGGCTCGCCGGACGTGGTGGCAGCCTCGGACAATTTCGGCGGCGTCACGGTCATGCTGAATAATAATGGCAGCGCAACCAAGCCGAATTTTGCTCTCTCGGTCGCGCAGAACTCCGCTACGGTGAAGGCCGGATCGAACGCTACCTATGACTTGACCGTCGCTCCCAGCAACTTCTTCAGCGCAGCCATCAGTTTTGCCTGCTCTGGGCTGCCTTCCAAGGCGACGTGCACCTTCAGCCCGACTACGGTGACACCAAATGGAAACGCGCAACTTGCCGTACAGTTGACGATCAGCACCACGGCAACCACGACTACCATAGCGTCGCTGCGTCGTCCTGCGAGTGTGAACTCGCGTCCGGGATCGGCGCCCTTGCTGGCCACCTTTGGCAGCCTGGGCCTGTTCGGCGTGGTGCTGGCCGGCGGCCTCAGTAAGAAGCGCAACCGCTGGATGGGCATCGTGTTGGGCGTGCTGATTCTCGCCATGATGTTCTCGCTGGTGGGTTGCGGCGGCAATTCAACTACTACCGGCACTGGTGGAGGAACCACGACAATTCCGGGCACCCCGGCGGGAACCTACACGGTGAAGGTCACCGGTACGGGCAGCACGACCACGCAGACGGTCAACCTCACACTGGTTGTGCAGTAGAATCAGCCAATAGTGGAATTACAGGCGGCCGGGAAATCCTGGCCGCCTTTTTCTCTTTTTGCCCGAGGTCACCTGCCGGTCGAGCCTCCTCGGCTTGCTTCCGTCCTATCCGCACTCATATACTCTGAACGTTTGCCCGATTCCGAGGGACAGGCGGTCCGCAGGCGAACGCATCTAACCAAATTGTTATTTTTATTCCGGAGAACTTATGACCATTATGACAACTGTTGCGCACACGGACAAGGAAACGAATCCCTGGGAATCGCAGCGGGCGCGATTCGATCTGGCCGCTCAGAAACTGAACCTGGATGAAGGCCTCTGGCGCGTTTTGCGCTATCCCAACCGCGAAATCACAGTCCATATTCCTGTCCAGATGGATGATGGCCATCTCGAAGTCTTCACTGGATACCGCGTCCAGCACTCCATTGCCCGCGGTCCGGCAAAGGGCGGTATCCGCTACGCTCCCGACGTCAGTCTCGACGAAGTTCGCGCGCTTGCCAGCTGGATGACCTGGAAGTGCGCGGTCGTAAACATCCCCTTCGGCGGGGCCAAGGGCGGAGTCATTTGCGACCCCCATAAAATGTCGATGGGCGAAGTGGAGCGCATGACGCGCCGGTACACCGCCGAATTGATTGAGTTCCTCGGTCCCGAAAAAGACGTTCCTGCCCCCGACGTAAACACGAATGAGCAGGTCATGGCATGGATGATGGACACCTATTCCATGCACATGCGCCAGACCGTGACCGCGGTCGTAACCGGTAAGCCAATCAATATCGGTGGATCCCGCGGACGCCGCGAAGCCACGGGTCGCGGCGTGATGATCGTCTGCGACGAAGCCTGC
>DAIDGW010000102.1 GCA_027452245.1 Acidobacteriaceae bacterium | reverse complement strand
AAAGAAAGTTTCGTGGCCATTCCCAAAATGGGAAAGCCAGCCTTTTCATAGCGTCGACTTCGTCTTAGAGGTGGCTATGAGTAGTTCAAGGATGTGGCAGCTGATCTTGACGTGCTTGCTGGCCCTTGCGCCCCTTGCAATCGCGCAGGAAAGTCTCAATCCCGCGCCTGATCGCAGTACCCATGTGATGGGTCCGCAACTCGTGGCCTGGTCGGACCTGCAGAAGCCGGAACCGGTTCTACAGCAGCCTCAACCGCTACCTCCACCTGATGCGCAGCAGAAGCAGCAATCGTCTTCTGCGGCGAACGGTCAAGCTTCGAAATCACAAGCGAATGGTAATCAGCAGTCTGAAACTGATTCCACGAAAGCAGTTTCTAGAAATTTCACCGGCACGATTGCCAAAGTGGAGGGACGCTACGTTATTGAAACTGAAGATACTGCCTATCAGATCGACGATCAAGAGAAAGCCAGGCACTACGAAGGCAAACGGGTGAAAATTGCCGGAACGCTCGACCGAACGACAGGGATGATCCACGTCACCAGCATCGAATTGCTCTCCTAATCACCCGTTGTGTTCTTGTGATGCCTCATCCTCGCTGGGACCTGCGAGGATGAGGCATTTCGGTGTGTCCTGAAATTGGCCCGTCCGACGGCGTGGTTAGCAACGAGTAGTGCAAGACAATCTGCGCGTGGAAAGGGCTCATGGACAGCGAAAGCGGCGAACACCTGAAATTCCGTTTGCCGAGCAGCCAGCGTGTCTGTTCGTCCTCCGAGAGCTCTGATTTGGTTCGTAGAAAATCGATTCTTTTCCTTCCCCACGCCCGTTCTGCGTATAATGCGTTTTTTGGATTATTTCGCGGAGGGAAGTGCCATGATGAACCGTCGTACGTTTTTGGGCACAGCGACTGCGGCCGGTGCAGCTGCTTTACTTGCGAATAAGTTCAGTTGGGCCGCTGCCGAGCGCCGCATCCAGAGGATCGGAGTACAACTTTATACCGTGCGCGATGAGATGAAAGCGGATTTCGCGGGCACGCTGTCTAAGGTTGCCGCCATCGGATACAAGGAAGTTGAGTTTGCTGGATACTTCGATCACTCGCCCAAAGAAGTACGCGCCTTGCTTGAGAAAGACGGACTCACATCGCCCGCATGTCACATCCAGTACGACGTTCTGACCGACGAAAAATTTCCGGCCGAAATCGAATCCGCCAAAATCATTGGCCAACCCTATATCGTCAATCCCTGGGTCCCGGAAGAACTGCGGAAAACGCAGGATGACTGGAAACGAATCGCAGAAAAATACAACCATATCGGCGAGATGAGCAAGAAGGCCGGGATTCAATTTGCATATCACAATCACTGGTTCGAGTTCCTGCCGCTGGAAGGCAAACGTCCTTATGACACGCTGTTAGAAGCGACCGATCCCAATCTGGTGAAGATGGAAATGGATCTTTGCTGGATTACGGTCGCCGGCGGGGATCCGGTTGAATATTTCAATAAGTATCCCGGTCGTTTCCCGCTGGTGCACGTAAAGGACATGAAGAAACTGCCCAAAGTTACTGAAGCAGGCGGGCAGGATTTCGGCGATTCCCTGAACGATATGACCGCCGTGGGCCACGGCATTATCGACTGGAAGAGAATCTTTGCCTATTCCGACAAGGCCGGCATCAAGCACTACATCGTCGAGCATGACAAGCCCGCAGATCCATTGCAGAGCATCAAAGAGAGCTATGCCTACCTGCACAACTTCCGCTGGCAGGAAAAAGCATAGATGAGCATATGAATCCGAGCAGGGGCGACTAAGTTCAATCCCGCCCCACTCGTGCGTAACGCGACAGGAAAGTCTGTGCGAAACGGGATTATTGCCCCGATTTATTGACTGCTGGTCGTGCCCGTTGGATGCGACCGCTCAGAATCCAACACTGCCCGGACTTTTCTCGCGAGTTGGGTCTTATCAAAGGGCTTCTGCAGGAGCGCCACCCCCGGCTCGAGGACCTTGTGGCGCACAACCATATCGTCCGTGTAGCCGGTCATGTAGACGACCTTGATCTCCGGCTGTGACCCAAGAACCTTTTCGGCCAGTTGGCGGCCGCTCATCCCTGGCATGATCACATCCGTCAACATGAGATCAATTGCGGATGTCCGCGCCAATTCCAGCGCGTGTTCGGCATCATTCGCCTCGAGCACGCGATATCCGAAGTCCTGCAGAAACACCCGTGCAATTTCTCTCAGATTAGGTTCGTCCTCGACGAGCAGGATGGTTTCGCTTCCGCCGACGACTTCCGTGGGAAGCATTTGGGCGGGAGCTTCAAACAATTCGGTTTCGGCGGGTAGATAGACAGAGAATGTCGTTCCCTTCCCGGGCGCGCTGAGAACCTCGATATTGCCTCCACTCTGGGTGACGATGCCGTAGACGGTTGCCAGCCCCATCCCCGTGCCTTTGCCTAGTTCTTTCGTGGTGAAGAAGGGTTCAAAAATATGTTCAAGAACCTCTTTCTCCATCCCGTGACCAGTGTCGCGGACCGTCAATAACACACAGTGGCCCTTGGGAAACCCCCGATGCTGACGCTGGAAAGCATCATCCAGATCGACCTGGGCTGTCTCCATCGTCAATGTGCCCCCCGTGGGCATAGCATCTCGTGCATTGATTGCCAGGTTCATCAGGACCTGCTCGAGTTGCACCGGATCGGCTTTGACACATGCCACGGAAGGATGCAGCCTTGTCACCAGTTCAATGTCTTCGCCAATCACCCGCGAAAGCATCTTCTGCATGTCTGCCACAATATCGTTGAGATCGACGACTCTTGGTTGTAGCACCTGCTTCCGACTGAACGCGAGCAATTGATTGGTCAGTGATGCAGCGCGCTCAGCGGCCCTCCGAAGTTGGGATAGACCATCTTTCATGCTGTCGGTCATGCCCTTCTCAGAATTGAGCAATTCCGCGTGCCCGAGAACGATATTCATCAGGTTGTTGAAGTCATGGGCGATTCCGCCTGCCAGTCGGCCGACGGCCTCGAGTTGCTGCATGCTCTGAAGTTGCTCCTGCAACCGCACACGTTGTGTGATATCGGTCGCAACGCCAATCACTCCCAGCTGCTTGCCTGCGCCATTGCGCGACACGCTCCACCGCGTCTCGTACGTTCTGTGCGATGAGGCAATTTCGTCGATGACCGTGAGTTCCTCGCCGCCCAATGCGCGCCGAAAATGATCCAGGATTCTTGGACTGTCCTTGTATAGTTCGAAGACAGATTTGCCCACCACTTCCCCGGGTTTCAATCCGAGATCCAGGAGACCCTTCCCCTCGGATAACGTAAATATCCCTTGAGGGTTCAGTGCAAATAACACCACCGGGGCCGCATTGACTGTCGCTTGCAGATGTTGCTCACTCCGATGCAGTTCCTCTTCTGCCTGCTTGCGTTCGGTGATGTCCAGAAACAAACCGCGCATCACGAGCTTGCCGTTTTCCGCCTCTCTGACGTAGGTGGCTTCATCACGAACCCATAATTCTTTGCCCTCGCGAGTGCGCATCCGGTATTCGACGCGATACCGGTCCCCTTCAGTTTCTAGACTGCGTTCTCGCTCCAGCGCTCGGGGCAGATCGTCAGGATGGACTTGCTTTCGCCAGAGCTGTGGGTCGGAAATCCATTCTGTGGGTGTGAAGCCAAAGATCGGTTCGATCTGGGGACTAACGTAGTACCAGCGCCCAGCCAGACCCCTTTCAGCCACATACGTGATGGCGGGAACCTGTTCGACGAGCTGGCGGAAGAGTGCTTCGCCTAGTTGTTCGGTCTGAGGTTCGTTGTCCATGGAACTCACCATTGCGGACTGGGTAAGCTCGCAAAGCTGGTCACGAAGCCTATATCGATCATAGGCGCGGTAGTGACAGCTTCACAAGTTTGTGACGCTCGTCACACAGTCTTCAGTTTTCTGAATTTCCCCAAGCAGAGTGATGATCCTTGATTTTTGGGGGTTAGACCCAGAAGCTGCAAGTAATCAGATAGATGCCATGCCCGCTGGCGGTGCTTGCTCTTATGAAAAGCGTGATCTAGGAAGCCTTTCCGAACGGATCGTCCAGTGACGGACTTTGAGGAGTGAAAAGTTCTGCCCCGTCTTCCGTCACGTGCATGTCATCTTCCAGTCGAATGCCGAATTCTCCGCGAAGATAAATGCCAGGCTCGTCGCTCGTAGTCATGTTCGCCCACAGCAACGTCTTATTTCCTCGAACCAGATACGGCCATTCATGACCGTCCATCCCGAGCCCGTGTCCAACCCGGTGCGTGAAATACTTGTAGTCGGGGCCGTAGCCCGCATCGGTGATTATTTTGCGAGCAGCGCCATCGACATCACCACAGGCCACTCCAGGGCGAGCAGTTTTCAGTGCAGCAGTTTGGGCGCGATGAATGACATCGAATACATGCTTCATCTTGTCCGTGGCCTTGCCCATCACGAATGTGCGCGTGATATCGGACTGATATCCTTCCACGGTGCAGCCGTCGTCGATCATCACGATCGACCCCTCGCGGATCACCTGTGGCGTCGTCGAACCGTGAGGGAAAGCGGTATATTCGTCGACTTCCACACTCGCCCCTCCCGGGAAACCGAGTCTTTCGTAGGCGACATCAATTAGCTTTTGAAAATCCACTTGCGTCATTCCCGGATGCATCGCTTGATAGACCGCCTCGTACGCGGCCAGCGTTACTTGCGCAGCCAGACGCATGAGCGCAATCTCATGTTGACTCTTGATCATGCGGCATCCCGCGGTAACCGGAGTCGCGCTCACTAGTTCTGCCTGCGGAGCAGATTTCGCCAGGTTGTTCACAAACACGTAGCGCACTGTTTCTTCAATGCCAAGCTTCCCAGAACCAATACTTCGGTCTTTCAACCCTTGCTCAACCAGGTCGTACGGACTCTCATCTTCCTGCCAGATGCGCACATCGGGGTTGGAGGGATCGGGTGACTTGGCGATCTGTTCGCGCGCGCGGTCTTCCTCAAACGCCGGACAGACGTAAAAAGCTTTTCCCTTTGCCGGCAGTACGAAGGCGAACATCCGCTCACCGCCCCACCATCGGATTCCCGTGAAATAGCGTAGCGAGGTGCCTTCCATCAGCAGGATGGCCTGCAGATTGTTCTGGCTCATCAGTTCGCGTGCTTTTTGTTGACGCTGTTGGCGTTCCTCGACGGTGATGGGCACCGCCTCGCCCTTCCGCGAGTTAAGCCTCGCAATTGAAGCAGGTAGCGAAGGGCTCCCGCATTGTTCTTCGGCGGCAGTTCTCTCGACGCTCGAGGTTAAGACTGCCGCTGCTCCACCCCACTCCAAGAACCGTCTGCGCGAAATCATTTCGCCTCCCGAACAGAAAGCATTATAGGGGGTATATCCCGATATCCCGGCGCGCCCGGTGCGATTGGCGGCATAATGCTTGCATGGAAGCGAGATATCAATGTGCGGGCTGCGGCGAATGGAACACAACCTCGGTCGACCAATCCGCAGGTACCCAGCAGAGGTATGTCGAAGATTGCCAGGTTTGCTGTAAGCCGAACATCCTCAGCATTCGCTATGATCTTAGCGCTCAGGAATTTTTTATCAGCGCAGAGCTGGAATAAGTGAATTCAGTGAGCCGGTTGTTGCAAGTTTGTACCCATCAAGCCAGCATTTATCTTCCGCGGAAATGCTATATATTCTTCCAGACGAGCATCTGGTATCTTCCGCGCGATCGGGAGGAATGTTATGGCGACCAGCTATTCAGGCCAGGGGCGCACGGTGGCGCACACGATGGTGACGACGCAATTTGAACTGGATGGATACCGCGTCGTCCGCACCCTCGGAGTGGTGCGCGGGATTGTGGTGCGCTCGCGTTCAATCTTCGGAACAATTGGAGCCGGCCTACAAACGCTCGTTGGCGGAAACATCACCCTGTTAACCAACCTCTGTGAGAAGACGCGGCAGGAGGCATTCGATCTCATGTTGCAGCACGCCTCAGAACTCGGAGCGAATGCCGTAGTAGCTGCCCGCTACGACGCCACCGAGATCATGCAGGGGGTCACCGAAGTTCTGGCTTATGGCACGGCCGTATTCGTCGAACCCGTTAGGTAACGCCGAACCGTGAGCGGGACAGTTTCAGGCAGCGCTGCTGGGCGATTCCGGAGGATCTGCTTTGGCCGCGGATTTCCCTGGCTGCCGCGCGGGCAAGCTGGCGCGGACAGTGGTTCCCGCAGGACTTGATTCGATCTGGAGTTCCCCGCCGAGGATTCGAATTCGTTCTCGCATTCCGCGAATTCCAACTCCGGCTTGGCCATTGCCATTCAGTTCGGGGCGCTTTTCTGCGGGAATTCCTTTGCCCGCGTCCTGCACTTCCACACAGAACCAAGAGTCCTTTTGCAGCAGGCGAATGTCCGCCGTGGAGCTACCCGAATGACGATGGATATTCGTCAGACATTCCTGCACCAGCCGGAACATGGCCACTTCCACGTCGGCTGGAAGACGCTCTATGCTGGGAGCGATTTCCAGGTTGACCTTAACGCCGCTGCGTCCGGCAAATCCGTCGACATACCATTGCAGTGCGGAACTCAGCCCCATTTCGTCCAGTAAGGGCGGGTGCAGCAGGTGCGAGATCGTGCGGATCTCCCGGCTGGCCTGATCAATCAGGTCTTTGCTTTCAATGATGGCACGGTTGACCTCCGGTGTGACCTTGCCGAGGTCGCGGCTCATCAGCGAGATATTCATCGAAAGGGCCGCGAGCAATTGCCCCACGCTGTCGTGCAGCTCGCGAGCCATACGGCGATGTTCTTCATCGCGCACTTGAAGCAGGCGCGCCGAAAGATCGCGCAGGCTCTGGTTGGCTTCAATCAACTCTGCCGTGCGTTCTTGCACCCGCTTTTCCAGTTCACGATGCGCTTCTACCAGCGCCTGCTCGGCATTTACGCGGTCAGTCACATCGAATGCTTTGACTCCCAGCAGAACGTTTCCACCATCCGGCTCCCGCACGGGGAACTTGGCTGTCAGCCAGGCGTGCCGTCCATCCGGTTCTTTCGTGTATTCAATGAATTCCATTGGTTTTTCTTCGCGCAGCACGTTTTCATCATGCTTTTGAGAGAGGGCAGAATCTTCTGCTGGAATTGACTTCGCATCCGCCTCCCCTTCGACATCCATAATCCCGAATCGGCTTCGCGCGGTGCGGTTGAGATACACAAGCCTGCCTTCGCGATCTTTGACGTAAGCCACGGCGGGACTGTTTTCCATGAAAGCATCGAATAACGTGCGCGAACGCAAAGCCTCGCGTTCGGCCGCATTACGGCGTTCCAGACTGCGGCGGTTGCTATGGCCCAGGAGAACGATTAGCAACGCAAAGACAATGAAGGTAACCAGGCCGGGCAAGCCGTTTTCCTGGGCGAAATTGCGGGGCAAACCCGGGAACCAGAACCAGATTCCGATTACACTCATCACAATCGAGAGCAGTGATGGCCCGAGCCCACAACACCACGCGGAAAATGCAATCGCTGCCCACACTGTGGGATAGGGTACGTAGCTTCCGAAAAATGGTGCAATCAGGACCCGGACGTAAAGCGCCAGCAGGGTAAGAACCGCGGTAAGCAGGTATGAGCGAGGTCCGTGGATCAAGCCATAAGACGATGGAATACCGAGTTGCATGAACTACCCCAGGAGTAGCTGGAAGGGCCTTGAAAATCGATCGAGCCTGTAACTTCTTAGGGTTACCATACCATAAAAGCCTGAGCTCCAACCTAAGGGTACCCGCCCTTACCTAGGTAGAATTTCCTAGTCCTCGCAGCCAGATGATCGCGACCAACCTTGGCGCTAAGGTGTTTTCTCAGAAAGTGAATCAGGAATCTTTTCGAAAAATCCAAGGAACAGCCACCTGAACGACCCTCGTCCCTATTGGCAACTGAATATCGTCCGCATGGAACGGAGAGTCGCAGTATCCGGGTCATTGCGGCAACTTCAAACAGGAGGTACGAATGGCAGATATCGAGGACGCACCTCGATTGCGAGAACTATGTGAGAGAGCTTCGAAGGAATTCGACCATGACAAGCTCATCGACCTGATCCGGCAAATCAATGAATTGCTGGAACGCAGGCGGCGGAGGTCCAGTGGAGATCCGGACAAGCAAGCCTCTCCATTGGCGGAACAGGAATTTGTAGCCCCCTGGATTGGATTTTCCGCTTCTGAATCGTTGGCACGGATCTATTTCCCTTACGCCGGGAGATAGAGCCGTTGTCATAACAGCCAGTTACAGGGACGCGCCCCCTGTCCTTCATCGGCTGCCGGGACATAGGCAGCCTTTATGTTGGAGCTTTTCAGGTGTCGCATTGCATCCGTGCACACAAAGTGCCCCGGAAAATTTCGACCGGGGCACAGAAAGTCCAGGAAACACGATCATTGTGGCTGCCTCGGTGGCATTGACTGTCGCATCGGCTGTGTATTCGGCTGCCCGTTCTGCGGAATGGGACTGATTCCTGGCGTGCTGGTCTGCATGCCAGGATTCGCCGTCGGCGAACGAGGCTCCTGGGAATTTGCTGGAGCACCCGACTGCCCCTGAACTCTACCTGGGGTGATCTGCTGGCCGATAGCATTTCCCGAGACAACGATCTCAACTCGTCGGTTCAGCTTTCGTCCTGAAGCCGTCTCATTGCTCGCGATTGGATCCGATTTGCCAAATCCCTCCGCCACCACGCTGTTCATCTGGACCCCGGAGCTGACCAGATAATCGCGCACGCTTTCAGCACGTTTCTCCGAGAGTTCCTGGTTGTACTGATCGGAGCCGATGTTGTCGGTGTAGCCCTGGACCTGCAACTTGAGATCCGGATAGGCGAGAAGAATACCCGCGACTTTTGCCAGACGTTCCCGCGCCTCGGGCTGCAAATTGTATTTGTTGAACCCGAAAAGGACGTCCGGCATGCTGACGATCAGGCCCTTCGCTGTGTCCTTGGTTTGCAGAACCTGATTTAGTTGAGATAGCAACCGAGCACGCATCTGCTGTTGCTGCTGGATGGCTTGCTGTTTCTGTTGTTCCGCGAGTTGCGTCTGCTGCAGGGCCTGCTGACGCTCTAACTCAGCTTGCTGAGCCTGCTGCTGAGCCTCTTCTTTCTGACGCTGGGCATCCTCGGCGGCCTGCTGCGCCGCTTCCGTCTGGGCTGCGGCTTGTTCCTGCTGCAGTTTAGCTTGAGCTTGGGCTAATTGGGCGTCGGCCTGGGCCTGTTCCGCCTGCGCTCTCCGTTGGGCCTCCTGATTTGCCTGGGCCTGAGCCTGTGCGGCCTGTTGCTGCGCTTGCTGAGCTTCGGCTTCGGCCTTTTGCTTGGCTTCCTGAGTGGCTCGTCGTTGCGCTTCTTCTTTCGCTTGTTCTTTCTTATGCAAGGTTAGGACTCGGGCGTCCTCCGCCATCTGCGTGGCCCCTCGGGCCGCCGTGCCAATAGGAGTGGTCCCTTGCTTGCGTTCGTAATAGTTCTCCGCACGTTGCAGCATGTCTTCAGACTTGGTCAGTGCATCGGGGGCATATTGCTGGGCCCCAGCTGCCTTGGCCATAGCCACCGCGTCGCGTGCTTCGAGAAGGTCCAGCGGAACCTTTGGATTCGCCTGCGCTGCTGGCAATTGGCTGGCCGGAACGTCGATCGTGTACTGGCGGCCCTCAAGGACATCGAACTTGGCATCAACTGGTTCCTGGAAACCTTGGGTTGTATTCTTGATTACGTTTTCCGCAACCACTTCATTGCTGGGATGCGTGACCGCGAAGTAGGGCTCCGCGGTGACCATCAACCCGAAGGCCTGCAGGTCCGTGGTGACAGCAATCTTGCTCTTCCCGTTGTTGCCGGGCACAAGTTCCCCGAGATTCACGGCGCGGCCCTCGGGAGTGATGGCCCACAGAACATAAGTCAAATATTGGCCTCCGAGACTTCGGGCAGATTCTAAGTGATTGAGATCCACGCTGATAGCAAGGCGCCCAGCCTTGCCCTCGACCGTCGCGTGCCCGGTCACTTGCGGCATCACATCCGTCCCTTTGAAGTTGACGCTTGTCGATCCTCCGCGATTGCGGTAATTCACGGCTTTAATCGTGCGGGCGTACACATTAACCCGATATACCGGCGTCTGGTCCTGCAGAGCGGCGGGATTTTGGCTATTGTCGGGAACCGGCGTAGGGTGAGGATTCGCCGGATACATGGACGATCCGGAACTCTGCTGTGCGAGAACAGGGCATGCCAGCAGAGCGGCAAGCAGCGGTGAAAGAAGAATTTTGTTCATGAACTCCATCCCTCGTCATGGTGTCGTCGTTCGATACCATTTGGATGTCATTCGAGCGGCTGGAAGGACCCCGGTGTTTAACGTACGCGTTTAACCTCCCCAAGCGGTTGGAAGCTCGTGAAAAGCACGCCTGGCCCCCCGCGGGTCATATCTCGTCTTAAGTTTGAGCGGAGCGTGGGCCCTCAGATGAACCGAAGGAGGACGAAGAGCAGCAGTTTTGCACAGGGAAAGTCGCTCCAGCCGCGGAAGTCAAGAAAATTATGAGCGAATCAAAGGCGAAAGTAGCACTGCGGAATCAGAACAGTAAATCCAACTAATTGTGGTGCCTTTCGTGGTTCCCCACAACTTATCGTACTTTCTGGATGCGCCAGACGCGAACCTCAACTTTCTGCTTGACAATAAAAGACTTAGCGTTAAGATGTGGTCAAAAGTGGTAGAAAGTGGTAAAGACAGTAGGGCTTGTGGGAGTCAGGAGCTGAAACGAGGAGCCGGTGGAAAACCGACCCAAAAGCACGAAAAACAGCCCGGACCGCACGAATTCGACCCAGTTTTGCGTTGTGTTGACCTCCTCCCATTTGACGAACAGCAGACATGTTTCGCGGCAATCATCCAACTCGGGTCGACGAAAAGGGCCGGCTGAAGGTCCCGTCCGAGTTCAAGCGGGTGATCGACGAGAAGTACGGGCAGCAATTTTACATCACCAGCCTGGATGGAAAGGTTGCACAAGTTTATCCCTTCGAGGAATGGGAGCGGATCGAACAGAAGCTGGCCGGGCTCTCCACCTTCAATCCTACGAAGAAGAAGTTTTTGGCCCGGGTGAACTATTACGGGCAGCAGGTGGAAATGGATGGGCAAGGGCGGTTGCTGATTCCGCAGCTGCTGCGGGAAGAAGCGCAGATTAAGGGTGAAGTGGCCGTATTAGGGAACTTGACGTACCTGGAAGTCAGGAACCTGGAGTTGTTCAAGAAGGAAATCCAGGAAGAGAAGTTCACGCCCGAGGATGAGAAGACGCTCGACGAGCTGGGCATCTAGTGGACGAGGGTTCAAGACAAACCCCTCAGGGGGTTGGACGTGGTGGCGAGGATTTGATCCACGTTCCGGTTCTTTTAAAAGAAGCGATCGACTTTTTGAACGTGCGGCCTGGCGGGATGTATATCGACGCCACGGTGGGTCTGGGCGGGCACAGCTTCGAAATCGCAAAACGCCTCGGCGCACCGGGACATTTGATTGGGCTCGATAAAGACCCGAACGCGCTGACGATTGCAGAAAGCAGGCTTGATCTCAGTCGCTTGCCCTTGTCTGTCAGCAAGGCCAGCGAACGACCAGCGGCCCAGGGCCAACGACAGATTTCCGATTGGCCCATGGTGACGCTGCTGAACCGGTCATTTGCCGAAATTGGCAGCGGCCAGTCGCCAGCAACGATCGACGGCATACTCGCCGATCTAGGCGTCAGCAGTTTGCAGCTTTCCGATGCCGCACGGGGATTCAGTTTTCAGGCGGAAGGACCGCTCGACATGCGGATGGACCCGCAATCGGAGCGTACCGCCGAACAAGTGGTAAACCACCTCGACGAGCGCGAGCTTGCCGATGTGATTTACGAATTCGGAGAGGAAAGGAGGTCGCGGAGAATCGCCAGAGCCATTGTCCGGTCGCGGCCGATACGGACTACCGCACAGCTTGCGGAAGTGATATCAGCCGCGGCCCGGCCAATGAATTCTGAAGAAAGAAGGATTCATCCGGCGACCCGAACGTTTCAGGCCCTCCGAATCTTCGTAAACCGTGAACTGGATGATCTGCAAGCGCTGCTCGCTGCAGCGCCACAGATTCTGAAGCCAGGTGGAAGGATCGTGGTCATCAGCTTTCACTCGCTGGAAGATCGCATCGTCAAGGATGCCTTCCGCGACGGTGAGAAAAAGTACAAGTACTACCGGGTTCTCACGAAGAAGCCGGTGATGGCAACGAAAGAAGAAGCCGATCGCAATCCGCGGGCGCGCAGCGCGAAGTTGAGAGCCGCGGAACGAGTTTAGGCTCCGGAAAACCTGCCGGAGTCCCCGGCATAGCTGTTATGGCAGTGCCGGGCACTTAAGTTTTGCTGGGTTCCGTGGTAGGAATCCAAATGAAGGAAGCGGGACATGTATACGGGAACACTGATTACGGATTTGATGGCGACGGTCGAGCGGGCTGAGCGGACAGCGAAGCAGCAGAGCATCGCCGAACAGCGGGAACTGGAGCGTCTTTTCGAACTTGAGATCCCATTCGTTCAACTTGAGCCAGCACTCGTGGGAGCGGCGTAAATGGCAGCAGCGGCGGCGGTAGCGACTGGAGCAGTGCAGGTGCGAATGGCAGAGCAGCGGCGTCAGTTCTGGACGGGTACGCCGGAAATCTATTTCGCGAAGGCAATCGACAATTCACGCCTCGTGAAAGTAGAAGATCCGCGGCGCACGCGAGAGATGAAGCAGTTCGGAACCGCTATGGCTTGCCTGTTCCTGCTGGTCTTCACTTATGCCTGGCAGCACTTCAAGGCCATCGAGTACGGATACCAGGTCGAGTCCGCCAAGCGTACTCTGACAAATGTTACGGAGATGAACCGTGCCTTGCATCTGGAATATGCGTCCTTACGGGATCCAGAACGAATCGATGCGCTGGCACGACGGATGGGATTAGTCCCCCCCTCCCCCGGTCAGGTCGTCCGCATGGATCCTTCTCAAGCCGAAGGCAGTGGGCCGGTTATGGCGAGCGCAGGGCCGATCACGGTTATGGACGCGCAGTAGCGTCGCGTCCTTTTCGGCGGACCTCCGAGGTTTGTAGTTGAGTTCGTTTGTTCTGAATCGGTGAGCTGTCCGCACTCAAACCTTGATGGCGGCCTTCTTGGTAAATGGGCCGCCATGCTTGTCTTGTCAGTCTGAAGTCCGACGGCCTAGGGCCGACGGCAATTTTGGAACGACAAACACTGAGCTTCCATGTCGCGCGACTCCCATCCCGGCAAGAATACCCGACTCTACCTTCTCGGCCTGATCTTCTTGTTCTGGTGTATCGCGATTTGTTTTCGCCTGGTTTACCTGCAGATCTTCAGCTACGGATATTTCGCCCGCCAAGCGGAACATCAGCAGCTGCGCGATATCCCGCTTTCGGCCAAGCGTGGAGTGATCTATGATCGCGCCGGCCGAGAACTTGCCATGTCGGTCCTGGTGGACTCGGCCTTTGCCGTTCCCTCCGAGGTGAAAGACCTTCCTACGGCAATCTCTCTCATCTCCCGCATTACAGGGGATGATCCCCGCGTGGTTCTGGCGGATTGCCGCGCTCACAAGACATTCTGCTGGGTCGCTCGCAAGGCGGATGATGAAACCATCGAACGCATTCGCTCATTGAACCTGCAGGGCATTCATTTCCAGAAAGAGCCGAAGCGCTTCTACCCGGATCGAGATTTGGCGGCACAGGTCATCGGCACGGTAGGGATGGATGATTCGGGGCAGAGCGGAATCGAACACGAATTCAATGATGAACTCCGCGGCGAACCCGGCAAGATGTTGATCTCCGTCGACGCCCGACGCCAATGGTTCGCTGATGTCGAGACCCAACCGGAGCCCGGTCAGAACATTGTTCTGACCATCGACAAAAACATTCAGTACATCGCCGAAAAAGAACTCGATCAGGCTATGGACGACACCCATGCTATTGCCGGTACGGTGATCGTCGAGAATCCGCACACGGGAGAAGTCCTCGCGCTGGCCAATCGGCCAACCTTCAACCCCAATGTGCGAAAAGATGTTACGCCCGCTGCACTCAACGACAGAGCTGTCAGCGATATCTATGAACCCGGTTCCGCATTCAAGATGGTTACGATCTCGGCGGCGCTCGAAGAGAAGGTGACGAATCCTAACGAGATTTTTGATTGCCAGATGGGCGCGATCGTTTACAACGGCATGCGCATCCGCGACGCCGAGCCGCACGGTCTGTTGCCGGTCTGGGGAGTACTCGCCCATTCAAGCAATGTGGGCGCAATCAAGATCGCTCTCCGCCTGGGTGAAAACCGTTTTTACAAATACATTCGTGCCTACGGGTTCGGTCAACAGACTGGAATCGAATTGCCCGCCGAAACGCGGGGCATCACCAAGCCCCCCAGCCGCTGGTCCAAAGTTTCCATTGCTGCCATGGCCATGGGACAGGAGATCGGCATATCGCCGGTCCAACTCGCTGCTCTCGTATCGACGTTCGCCAATGACGGCGTCTGGGTAGCACCCCGTATCGTGGCTGGAACTGTGCCGCCGCAGGGCGGACTTCAAACCGTATCATTCCATTCCGGACCTTCGCGCCGCGTGATTTCATCTTTTACTGCTGCCGAGATGCGTTCGATGTTGCAGAAGGTAGTGCTTGAAGGTACGGGACAAAAGGCGGCTCTGCAGGGCTACACCTCAGCCGGGAAAACCGGGACGGCACAGAAAGTCGATCCAGCAACGGGAGCATATTCGAAGACGAAATATGTCGGATCCTTTGCGGGCTTTGCTCCCGTAAACAACCCACAGATTGTCGTCGCCGTAATCCTGGACTCGGCCGTCGGCTTGCACCAGGGCGGACAGGTCTCCGCCCCAGTTTTCCGCCGCGTCATGCAGCAGGTTCTTGAATACCTTCACGTGCCGCATGATCTCCCGCTCAAGCCCGACCGTCAGTTGCTGCTGGCCAGAATCAAAGATAAGGATCTGGAAGAAGGCACCCCGGATCATCCCGGAGAGCCGCTTGAAACCGCCCAAGTGAATGGCACCTCCGACGTTACTTCGGGGAAGGCGGCTCAAGCGCCCCCGTCGAACTACAGCAAAGACAAACTCGTTCCTGCCGCGATCATCGAGCCCATAGCTTCGCAATCCGGTGCGGCCAGCGCTAACCGAACGCTCTCAGCACCTGGAAAAACCGCCACTCCTCAGCCACTTCCTGCGAATGGCACTGTCATCCTCGATGTGGAGCAGGGGGGTATCGAGGTGCCCTCGTTCATAGGGAAAACCTTGCGCGAGGCTGTGGAGACAGCACAGTCTGCCGGACTGGAGCTGGAAACCGCTGGCAGCGGAGTCGGGCGGGATCAGTCACCGGCACCCGGAACGCATGTTGCAGCCGGCGCGCGTGTCACAGTGCAATTTGGACGCTAGCGAAGCAACATAATGGCGCCGACGGTGCGCCAACTTTAACGAAAGTACTCTCGATCCGAGCCGTCCATCCTCCTGGTATTCTCAGTAGCTCAGCAATTGAACACTCCCCGTTTGACCCACCGAAAAACAGCGTGATACGGTATTCAGTCACACCACTTCCCGGCAGGGCAGCCACTGCCGCTCACCGAGGTCACGCTTGTCTGCTGTTGAAGCGACCACGCACGAAAATCCCGCCACGCCGAAGGTTCGGAAGACCGCGCTGAATGCCGTCCATCGCCAGATGGGCGCGAAGATGGTCGAGTTCAACGGCTGGGATATGCCCGTCGAATATCCTTCTTCCATTGGCGGCGGAATCATCGCCGAACATATGGCTGTCCGCACCGGAGTGGGCATCTTCGACGTCAGCCACATGGGAGATATTCGCCTCGCAGGCCCGCAGGCATTGGCGGCCGTGCAGCACATTTCGATGAACGATGCGTCGAAACTGGCCTTGGGGCAGGCGCAGTATTCGGCGCTGCTCTATCCCCAGGGAACGTTTGTGGATGATGTCATCGTGCACCGCCTGGGCGAAGACGAGTACCTGCTGGTCATCAATGCCGGTACGCGCGAGAAGGATTTCAATTGGGTTCGCGACAACACGCGCCAGTTCGACTGCAAAGTCGAGAATCTGTCCGACGACTACACCCAGATTGCGATTCAGGGACCGAAAGCGGTCGACCTGCTGCAGAAGCTGACCGACGCCGACTTGAGTGAGGTGAAGTTTTATTGGGTGACGCACGGAAAGCTGTGTGGACTGCCTAACATTCTGATGGGTCGCACCGGCTACACCGCGGAAGACGGCTTCGAGATTTACATCCCGTCCGACGAAGATACCAGCGCTCGCGTTTGGCACGAAATTTTGGCCGCCGGCAACGAATTTGGAGTTGTTCCCTGCGGTCTGGGCGCCCGCAATACCCTGCGGCTCGAAGGCAAGCTCCCGCTTTATGGCCACGAGATTTCCGATACCATCAATGTCTGGGAAGCTGGGCTCGACCGCTTTTGCAAAATGGAGAAACCTGGGTTCGTCGGCCGCGAAGCTCTGGAAAAAGCCAAAGCTGCCGGTATCAAGCGAACGCTGGTCGGCGTCGAGATGACCGGGCGCGGTATCGCGCGGGATGGCTACAAAGTCCTTGATGCAAACAACCGCGAAATCGGGTACGTAACCAGCGGCTCTCCGGCACCGTATTTAAAGAAGAACATTGCGCTGGCCTATGTGCCATTGGAACTCGGAGTGGTTGGTACTGCGCTCAAGGTTGAAATCCGCGGCCAGGGAGTGGGAGCGGAGGTCGTGCCAACCCCCTTCTACAAGCGGCCGAAAAAAAGTTGATGCCGGCGTTACGGCGAGTCGTGGAATCGCAATTCAGGAGCAAGAAAGAATATGCCTTATCCGACAGATCGTAAGTATACGCGGGAGCATGAATGGATACAGGTCAACGGCACCTCGGCGACGGTCGGCATTACCGATTACGCCCAGGAGTCGCTAGGCGACATTGTTTTCGTGGAACTCCCGAAAAACGGCTCGGAACTGAGCGCAGGCAAGACCTTCGGCACTGTCGAGTCGGTAAAGGCCGTGTCGGATTTATACGCTCCGGCTTCCGGGACCGTTACCGATACGAACGGCGAATTGGCCACCTCGCCCGAGAAAGTAAATAAAGAGGCCCACTCCGCGTGGATGGTGAAGATCACTCTAAAGGATCCGAAGGAACTGGATGGGCTGCTCTCGGCGGCCGATTATGAAAAGTTTGTCGCGGAAGAGAGCGGGCACTGAAATTCGGGCGTCTGACGGCGGATTGGAGCTTCGCGTCCGAATGGCGGTCCGCCTCATCTATATAAGTTCTGCGAAATAAATTCCTATGCGATATTTACCGAAATCCCCAGCGGACCGCGAAGCCATTCTGAGAGCAATTGGCGTGCGGTCGGTGGATGATCTTTTCGCCCCCATCCCGGCCGAGTACCGGCTCAATCGCGATTTGAAGATTCCGCGCCAGATGGCGGAGTCGGAGATCGTCGATTTCTTCAAGCAACGTTCTCGCGAAAATGGCGATGGCTATACCAGTTTTCTGGGCGCGGGCGCCTATTTGCACTATCGCCCCGTCATTATTGATTCGCTGATCTCGCGCGGTGAATTTCTGACCGCATACACCCCCTACCAGGCAGAAATTTCGCAGGGAACTCTGCAGTCGATCTTCGAATTCCAGACGATGATCTGCGAGTTGACCGGCATGGAAGTGGCCAACGCTTCCATGTACGACGGTTCGACCGCCGCGGCCGAAGCCGTGATGATGGCCGTCCGCCTGACCGGACGCCGATCGGTGGTCGTGGCGCGAAGCCTGCATCCGGAATATCGCGAGGTGCTGGCGACCTACGCCACGCATCAGGGAATGCCTCTCGCCATTGCGGGCTACGGCGAGAATGGCCGTGTCAACCTGCGTGAATTAGAAAAGACGGTCAATTCCGAGACGGCGGCTGTTCTGGTTCAATCCCCGAATTTCTTCGGCACCATCGAAGACATTGCGGCAGTAGCCGAGATCGCGCATAGGAATGGCGCGATGTTGGTTGTGTCGATTGCCGAGGCTGTGTCGCTCGGAATCGTCGAGCCTCCGCGGGAAGCCGATGTCATCGCTATGGAAGCGCAATCGTTCGGTGTGCCTCTTGGATTTGGTGGCCCGTACTGCGGGGTGATCGCGACGCGCGAGAAATTTGTCCGCCAAATGCCCGGACGACTCGTCGGCCAGACAGTCGATAAGCAGGGAAAACGCGGATTTGTGCTCACCCTTGCCACCCGCGAGCAGCACATCCGCCGCGAAAAAGCGACATCGAACATCTGCACTAACCAGGCGCTGGTCGCGCTCATGGTCAATATCTTCATGACGGTCTACGGCAAGGTCGGACTGAAAGAATTGGCAAAACAGAATCTGGCGAAAACGGCCTATGCAGCCGGACAGTTCGCCAAGCACGGAAAAGTGCTGTTCGGCCAGTCGCCGCGCTTTAACGAGTTCATCGTCGAAACCAGCGAAGACCCCTACGCGATCAACTCGCGGTTGCTGGGACACAAAATTGTCGGCGGATTCCCGCTGAAGAAGTTTTATCCCGAGTTAGGCAATGCAGCGCTGTGGTGCTGCACCGAGATGACCACCCGCAGTGCCATCGACACAGCCGTCGGGCTGGTCGCCGAAAGCGAACGCTCAGTTAACGCGCCCGAAGAAGTCGACGCGGAAGAGGTGGCGCGATGAAGCATCCCACTCCCAAGGCCACGCGCCACGTCAATCAGAACGAAGGATTGATCTTCGAGAAATCATCCGCCGGGAAGGCGGCCTGGAAACTGCCCCCGCTCGATGTTCCCGAAGTCGACACGACCAAGCTTCTTGGCTCCGCCGAACGGAAAGATCTCGGCCAGATGCCCGAAGTGAGCGAGATCGAAATCATCCGCCACTTCACGCGCCTCTCAACCTGGAATTACGCTATTGATCTCGGGATGTATCCGCTGGGATCGTGCACGATGAAGTACAACCCCCGCGTAAACGAAGCTGTGGCCCGCGTGGAAGGCATTGCTAACGGCCATCCTTATCAGCCGGAGAAAATTTCGCAGGGCGCATTGCGCATCATGCAGACGCTGAGCGAAGCGCTGATCGAAATCACCGGCATGGACGCAATCACGCTTCAGCCCGCCGCCGGCGCTCATGGCGAGATGACCGGGCTTTTGATGGTCCGTGCCTATCATCACGCGAAAGGGAATCCCCGCAAGAAGATCCTGATTCCGGATTCGGCGCATGGCACGAATCCCGCGACCGCGGCCATGGTGAACTATGCCGTGGAGAATCTGAAATCCGATTCCCGCGGCATGGTCGATCTGGCAGCACTCGAAGCGCAAATGACGGAAGAAGTCGCCGCGCTGATGCTGACCAATCCCAATACTCTCGGAGTTTTCGAGCAAGACATCCATAAGATCGCCGATATTCTCCATGCCAAGGGTGGCCTGCTCTATATGGACGGCGCCAACATGAACGCGCTCGTGGGCAAGGTCCGGCCCGGCGACTTCGGCGTCGACGTTATGCACCTGAACCTGCATAAGACTTTTTCCACGCCCCATGGCGGCGGCGGTCCGGGCTCAGGCCCGGTTGCGATCAAGAAAGCTTTGGAACCGTTTCTGCCGATTCCCGTGGTCGTGGCGCGCCCTGATAACACGCTGGGCTTCGACTACAACCGACCGCAATCCGTGGGACGCGTGCGCTCCTTCTATGGCAATTTCGGCATGTTCGTCCGCGCCTTGGCTTACATCCAGGCCAATGGTCCCGACGGCCTGCGCCAGACCACCGAAGACGCCGTGCTGAACGCGAACTATATCCGCAAAGGACTCGAGGGCACCTACGATCTGCCCTACTCCACGCCGACCATGCACGAAGTCGTCTTCAGCGACAAAGTGCAGGCCAAAAAAGGCGTGCGCACGATGGACATCGCCAAGCGGTTGATCGATTACGGATTCCATCCGTACACCACGGCATTCCCGCTGATTGTGCCGGGCGCACTCATGATCGAGCCGACCGAGAGCGAGTCGAAAGAAGAAATGGACTTGTTCGTTGAAGCCATGAAGTCCATCGCGGAGGAAGTAGAAGAAGATCCGCAAACCGTGCTCGACGCACCCCATTCCACGCGGGTTTCGCGTCTGGATGAAACCATGGCCGCGCGCAAACCCGTACTCCGCTGGAAGTCGGGCGCGTAATTAGACATTGCCCGGCGAATAATCTCTATATGACGCACAACCGCTTCGTGCTTGGTTACGCGGGTGTTGTCACTGCGGATACCGTATTCCATGCGCGTGTGATTAAATTCTAGGTATTGCCTTCCGCCACAAAACCTGCGCCCGGGAAATCAGAAACCGGGCTGTTTGCGTCTCCTGAGAAGCGTGTCGTGATGTTTTGCCTGCTGCTGGCGGCCATCACGCTCGCCTTGTATAACCCGGTCGCGCGTCATCCGTTCGTGAATTACGACGACGACAAGTACGTCACCGAAAATCCCCATATTCGCGACGGTCTCACCTGGAGCACATTCACCTGGGCACTGACCTCGACCGAGCAGGCGAACTGGCATCCGTTGACCTGGATCTCCCATGCGCTCGACGTCTCGTTGTTTCGCATGAATCCAGCGGGACACCACTTCGCCAGCGTGGTGCTGCATGTGGTGAATGTCATTCTGCTGTTCCTGATTCTTTGGCGCGGCACCAGGCGTCTGGGCGAGAGTTTCTTCGTGGCGGCTCTGTTTGCGGCGCATCCCCTCAACGTCGAATCGGTGGCCTGGATTGCGGAACGAAAGAATGTCCTATGTACGTTCTTCTTCTTGCTGGCGATCGTCGCCTATGGATGGTATGCCCAAAAGCCAGGCTGGAAGCGCTATCTGGCGGTGTTCGTCCTGTTTCTGGCTGGACTCACGTCGAAGCCAATGGTGATCACCCTGCCCTTCGTACTTCTATTGCTCGACTATTGGCCTCTCGCTCGAACGTCGCCGTGGTCGCGGCTGATTGTGGAAAAGATTCCTTTGTTCGCCTTATCGGCGGCAAGCGCGGTGATTACCATGGTCGCGCAGCAATCCGGAGGCGCGATTCGCACCATCGCGGAAGTTTCCTTTGCCGCCCGCATGAAGGCCGTCCCCTACGCCTATGCCATGTATTTGTGGAAGGCCATCTGGCCAGCGAAGTTGGCTCCCCTCTATCCGCATCCCGGAGACTCACTGCCGCTGTGGAAGTCGGCCCTCTCGCTCCTGCTGCTCATTGCAATTACCGCCATAGTCCTGCGCTTTCGCGCCAAGCGATATTTGCTCGTCGGCTGGCTGTGGTTCTTAGGAACACTGGTTCCCGTCATTGGGCTGGTCTCGATCGGCGAGGCGCTGATTGCCGACCGTTACGCCTACATCCCACTCATCGGAATCTTCGCCGCGATAACGTTTGCCGCACTTGACGCAATCCGTGCCCAACACTTGTCGCCGGCGGTTCCAGCCTCTGCGGCATGTCTCGTGCTCGCTGCTCTGGGATGGACGGCCCATCGTCAGATTGGATATTGGCAGACGAACGAAGGCCTCTGGGCGCACGCGCTTGCCGTGACCCAAAACAACTTCGTTGCCGAAGACAATCTCGGCGGAGCCTTGATTCTCGACAATCGGGAAGAAGAGGCGCATCCACATTTCGAGGCGGCGGCACGCATCAATCCTGACGATCCCATGAGTCACACCAATCTTGCCACATACATGATGACTCACGGCCACATGCAGGAAGCGGTTCGCCTTTACCAGCGGACGATCGAACTCACAGCCGACCCGGGCATGCTCGCTCGCACTTACGCCAACATGGGAATGGCGCAGCGTGGGCTCGGGCAGAATTTTGAGGCGCACAACAGTTTTGAAAAGGCGCTGCAACTGGATCCTCGGCAGTTTATTGCCTGGATGGGGCTCGGCCTGCTCGCTCAGAGCGCGGGAAGTTACGGTGAGGCGATCCGCGACCTAACGACCGCTATCGACCTCCAGCCCACAGCCACTGCTTACCTTCAATTGGGCAACGCATATGAGCAGACAAACCAGCGCGCACAGGCGTTATCCGCCTATGAAGAGGCCTTGAAGATCGATCCCGATCTTGTGGACGCTCAGCAGGCTCTTGCCGCCCTCAAGCAGCACCCCTGATTGCTTTGGATTCCAGTTGTAGCGACCGTACTTCTTTTCCCAATTGCGCTCGCAACAACAATTGTTCTTAGCTCTTTCTGGATGTAACCGCGAAAAACGCTGCGGCCTCCTGCTCCACGTTCTTGCTGCCGCACTTGGGGCATTTTGGTGCTTCTTTATCGTGCTCGGTCAAAGTGAGAACCACTTCGAAGGGCTGGTGGCAATCCATGCAAACATAATCATAAACGGGCATGGGGACCTCCCGTGAGGAATGCTTTAAGGGAATTGTAGCTCCGGAAGGAATTGTGGAAGCGAGATTTATTTTTCGCTTAGAAACACGGGACTCTTGTTCCAAGCAAAAACAAAACGCCCACCCTCGCGGCGTGCAAAGTGGGCGTTTTTCAATAAACTTCAGCTATTTCTTCTTGATATCGACCGAAGCTCGCGTCGTTGCCCATTCGATGTTCATCATGCATCCGTTTCCTGCCTTGGCATAGGAAATGGTGAAATCCTCGACGGGCGATGGCAGTTGCGAAACCTTCATGCCAATGCGTGCCAGTTCATCACTCTCGTACTTATACGGAATACCCCACTCGCCGGTTTTCTTGTTGATGATCAGCGTCCATTTGTCTTTTTCAGGAACAGTGAAAATTGTGTAATTGCCGGCAGCCACCTCTTTATCGCCAACCTCAAGATTGGCATTCGTGACAAATGTGGTCGCCTCGTTCGCGCCGGTACGCCAGACCTCGCCGTAGGGAACAAGCCCACCAAAAATTTCGCGGCCTTTCATGCGCGGGCTGGAGTAGTCGGTCTTGATGGTTTGGCCGCCACCCAGATCGCAGGTTGCCTTTTCGGGCGGACTGGGGCGCTTGGAGTTGCCCATCTGAGCATACGACGCGGTGGCGCAGATCAACATGACAATGGCAAGAGATGCGATTTGTTTCTGCATATTTCTCCTTTGCAGCAATCAGCGGTGCGAAGTCGGTTCAGTCGTCATTGATAACGAGAACGAGCACCCGGCACTGAGTGTTTAGACGTACAACATAGTGATTGTAAGCACACGGATTATGCTCTTCTCGGCATGAGCCTGGCAATCTCACGGCTTAATGCTGGTCATCACCACCCCGTGCGGGACCACCGCCGCAGAAAAACTCCCGGTAAACTTGCCCAGGTCCTTGTGTTCCCACAGATCGCGAACCACCGCGCTCAGATGCTCGGGATACCCCAGATCCCTCCAGTTCACCGTGATGTTTTGTTGGGACTCGCCGCGGTTCAGCAGGATCACGGCGCGGCTGCCATCCTGCATCTGCTTCGCCCAGACTTCCAGGTCCCCATTCTTTGCCACCCGCTCGCCTTCCCGCCCAAGCGGATCCTGATCCACCGCAACCACTTCCTTGTTCGTCAAAATGTCATGAATCTCAGGAGTCATATTCCGCAGGTCGTTGCCCGCGATCAGCGGTGCAGCCAGCATCGCCCACAAGCTGAAGTGAGCGCGATATTCCGTGCCCGTCATCCCTCCGTTGCCCACTTCGAGCATGTCCGGATCGTTCCAATGTCCAGGCCCGGCATAGGATTGAATGCCCACTTGCTGATCAAGAATGGATAGCACGCTGTTGGCACAACAACTGCCATCCGGCCATTTGGGATGGCCCGACCAGCGATCGCTGATGTCATCGGTCGTGCGCCAAAGATTGCCGCCCACTTCTTTGCCCCATAACCATGGGCTGGCTTTTCCCCATTCGCAGATACTCAGAACTATAGGACGCCCGCTGGCATCAAGCGCCGCGCGGATATTTGCGTAAGAAGCCTTCGCGTCCTGCGTGCTGGTGTTGCACCAGTCATACTTCAAGTAATCGACGCCCCAGGCGGCATATCGCAGTGCGTCCTGGTATTCGTGGCCCAGTCCTCCCGGGCGTCCGGCGCAGGTTTTCGATCCGGCATCGGAATAGACGCCAAACTTTAAACCGAGAGAATGAATGTAATCGCCAACCGCTTTCATCCCATGCGGAAATCGCTGCGGGTCAGCAACAACGTTGCCCTTGGCGTCGCGACTCACTTGCCAGCAATCGTCGATGTTCACATATTGATAGCCGGCATCTTTCATGCCCGACTTGACCATGGCATCGGCCATGCTCCTGATCATGTCCTCGCTGACGTTGCATCCGAATTTGTTCCAGGAATTCCACCCCATGGGCGGAGTCAGTGCCAGCCCGGCGGATGGATTCTCTTGCGCGGCCAAGGCTCCGAGAGAAATAAGCAGAAGAATAGTGATGGCAAGGCAGCGTACTGGTACCATGCCAGCGTTTTACCAGAAATCGGAGCGCCTTGCAGCAGGGATTCTGACCTTTGCACGGGGATCCTCAACAGCAGTGTAGCTATTGCGACGCCACGGAGACACATGGCCTTGATGTCCCAGTTGTTTCGCCCGTCCTCGTCGACTACACCAGAGAGTATTTGCCCCGCTCAATCATCTTCTGCGCGACCTGTTGCCGAAGTTCGATGGTGTTGAACGGCTCGTGTTTCGCCAGACGCCGCAAGATCGCCAACTGCGTGCGCAGCATGTCCCCGTCGGCGATGGCTGCGACAATCTTTTTCGCCGCGGCTTCGATCTTATCCATCGCTTGCGATAGATAAATGCGGGTCATCGCAATGGGAATGGCCGCCGCCGCTTCACTCTTGCTTTCCGTAATCTTCTGCGCCCGGAGCACGGCAGACTCCATGGCGTACGCTTCAATGGTCATGTCGGCGATTGCGCCCATAATTTCCTGCTGATCCTGAATCGCCTGCATGTATTTCTGCGTCGCGGCCCCTGCGGCGAATAGCCCGAGTTTCTTGGCTTGAGCGACAAGTTTGCGTTCGTCGCCAAGCGGCCCTTCGAATTCCTCCGTACTCGCACCCGACATGACTTCGTCCATCAGCTTCTTGATTGCTGGCATCAGGGGCAACTGCCCGGTCATGGCGCGCTTCAACAGAAATCCTGTGATAATTAGCCGGTTGATTTCGTTCGTGCCTTCGAAGATACGGTTGATACGCGCGTCGCGATATGCTCGCTCCGCCGGATATTCTTCGACGAATCCATATCCGCCATAAATTTGCACCAGTTCGTCGACCACGTAGTCGATCATCTCCGAGCCCCAGACCTTGATGATCGAACATTCCACCGCGTACTCCTCAATCGCCTTGAGCGTCTGTTTCGCGCCATCGGCAGCCGATTTGTCGACGTCGTTCAAAGCGGCGTCCATCATCGCCACCGTGCGATATACCAGCGACTCGCCTACATACAGTAGCGACGCCATGTTGGCAATCTTTTCCCGCACCAATCCAAACTCGGCGATCGATTTGTTGAACGCCTTTCGTTGTTTGGCATAGCCGATCGCATTTTCCAGAGACACCCGCGCTCCGCCCACGCACATCGCGCCCAGCTTGAAGCGCCCGACATTCAGGATGTTGAAAGCAATGACGTGTCCCTTCCCAATCTCGCCCAGAACATTTTCTACGGGAACTTTGCAATCGTTGAGAATGATGGGACAGGTTGAGGATCCCCGGATCCCCATTTTGTGCTCTTCCGCTCCCACCGAAAATCCGGGAAATGTTCTCTCCACCAGGAACGCCGTGAACTTTTCGCCATCGATTTTCGCGAACACGGTAAACAGGTCGGCGAAGCCCGCGTTCGTGATCCACATCTTCTCGCCGTTCAGGATGTAGTGCTTGCCGTCAGGCGAGAGTTGCGCGCGAGCCCGGCAATTCAGCGCGTCTGATCCGGAAGACGCCTCCGACAAGGCATAGGCGCCAACAATCTCGCCAGCCGCGAGCCGCGGCAGATACTTCTTCTTCTGTTCCTCCGTGCCGAAATACACGATCGGCAGGGTCCCGATTCCCGTGTGCCCGCCCCAGGTCGTCGCGAAGCCGGCGTACTTGGCAATGTGATCCGCGATCACCGCAGCGGTCACTTTGTCCATCTCCAGGCCGCCGTATGTCTCGGGAATTTCCACCGAGCTCAGGCCCAGTTCGCCCGCCTTCTTCAGCAGATCGCGGGTGATGGAGAACTCTTTGTGTTCGATCTTCTCGGCATTGGGCAGAATTTCGTTCTTGGCGAATTCCTCGGCGGTTTGCCCGATCAGTTGATGCTGCTCGCTAAAATCTTCTGGAGTGAAAACCTCTTCGGGGCTGCGTATCTCCAGCAGAAAGCTGCCGCCGGCAATCTTGGTCTTTGAAACTGTCGTGCTCGTCGCCATGTGTCCTGAACCTCGTGATCGTATGCAAAAAAGAAAACTGGAGAACCCGCTGAATTGTTCCTATTTTAACCGCGCGAAACTGGGAATGATAGGGTGAACGCTTTTGCCTAGGTTGGCAACGATATGATGTAGAGGATTGGTCAGCTTCCCATGCAGGCGCAAGACTTTGCCCGCACAATCGTGCACACCCTCCGCCAGCGCGGCTTTTCCGCTTACCTGGTCGGTGGATGCGTGCGCGATCTTCTGCTTCATCGCGAACCCAAGGACTTCGACGTTGCTACCAATGCCACACCAGCACAAGTGATGGCCATCTTCCCCGACACCTATGCCGTCGGTGCCCAGTTCGGCGTCGTGCTCGTGCCTATCCCCGGCGAACCGCACAGCGCCGAAGGACTTGCCAGTAAGTCCCATACCGTCGAGGTAGCAACCTATCGCAGCGATATCGGATACTCCGACGGCCGCCATCCCGATGAAGTCCGCTTCAGCCGGACTCCGCAGGAAGACGTGGCCCGCCGAGATTTCACGATCAACGGCATGCTGCTCGATCCTGAAAATGGCAAAGTGCTCGACTATGTTGGAGGGAAACGCGATCTCGAAGCCCGCATCATTCGCACTATCGGCGATCCGGAGCGCCGCTTCGCCGAAGACAAGCTGCGCATGCTGCGCACTGTCCGCTTTGCCGCGCGATTCGAATATCAGATCGAACCAGCTACGTTTTCTGCCATGCAGAAGCTCGCCCGCGAAATTCGCGTGGTCTCACGCGAGCGCGTCCGCGACGAGTTGACCCGCATCCTCACTGAGGGTAACGCCAGCCGCGGTTTTCGGCTGCTTGATGAGAGCGCCCTTCTACCCGAAGTACTCCCCGAGATTTCCGCAATGAAAGGCGTCGAGCAGCCTCCTCAGTTTCATCCTGAGGGAGACGTCTTCGTTCACACGCTCTTGCTGCTCGATTACCTGCCGCAGCCTTGTCCAGCTACGCTGGCTTGGGGTGCGCTGCTGCACGATGTCGGCAAGCCCGCCACCTTCCGCGTTGCTCCCGACCGCATTCGCTTTGATGGTCATGTGGAAGTCGGCATGAAGATCGCCGAAAAAATCTGCCAGCGCCTGCGCTTCTCGCGCGACGATACCGATCAAATCGTCGCTCTTGTCGAGCACCACATGCGCTTCGCGCAAGCCATGCTCATGAAGCCTTCGACGCTGAAGCGCTTTCTCCGCCTGCGCTGTTTCCCTGAGCATCTCACGCTGCACCGGGCCGATTGTCTTGCCAGCCACGGCAATCTCGCCACCTACCAGTTCATTGCCGACGAACTGGCAAAAACTCCGGAAGAAGAGATGCGTCCCGCACCACTGGTCAGCGGCGACGACTTGATCCGCCAGGGATACGCTCCCGGCCCGCGTTTTCGCGAAATCCTCAACGCCGTGGAAGACGCGCAGCTTGAAGGACGGCTACCTTCAAAGGACGCCGCTCTGGAATTCGTGCGTCACGAATTTCCGGTGTGAGCCGTTTCGACCGGCGCCGCGAATGTTAAAATCGGATTTCTCCATAGACCTTATGCAGCCGGCATCAGCAGGATTGGAAAAGGTTGTCGCGGATTCCATCCGGCGCGTACCTGCGAGCGACGCGCCCATGGCTGCCTGGCCTTTGGTCTGCGGCTCGGGATTGGCCGAGCGCACGCGCGCTCTCAGTTTTAGCGATGGCGTGTTGCGCATCGAAGTCGCGCATGCCGGATGGAAGTACGAACTCGAAGAACTGGCTCCGCGCTACTTGGCGATGTTAAATCGTTACGTGGGACATCGCGTGCAACGGCTGGAATTCGTGCTGCAAAAACAGGAGCATCTCGCATCCGGACCTTCGCGATGAAAGTCAGCGAAAAAGATGTCGATTACGTTGCCGACCTGGCGAATCTGGAACTCACCGCCGATGAGCGATCGAGCCTCGTCCGCGACCTGAATTCCATCCTGGAATACATGGATCGCCTGAACGAACTCGACACTTCTGGCGTACCACCCATGGCGCAGGTCTCGGATCAATACCGCACGGCGGCGGACAAATCGCCGGTTGCCTCATTCGGCGCCGTTCTGCGCGAAGACATCATCGACGGATTGCGAAAGTCGCTGCCGCACCAACAAGCCGTGCAGAATGCTCCTGATTCCGATGGAACTTTCTTTCTCGTTCCGAAGGTGATCGAACGTTGAAGCGACGAGAACACGCGCTCGCGCGGAGCAAATATCTTTAGAGAATGAATCTCGATCGCCTCACCATCGATTCTGCCCGCACTGCCGTCGAGCAGCGCGCCACGACCGCTGTCGAGCTGGCGCAATCCTGCTACGCGAAAATCCAGAAAGAGGATGGCCAGGTCGGAGCCTTCCTCACTCTTTCGCATGACCGCGCGCTGGAGCAGGCCGAACGCATCGATCGCATGGCGGCCGAAGGCAAACCGCTGCCGCCGCTGGCCGGAGTTCCGGTGGGAATCAAAGATGTGATGTCAACCCGCGGCGTTCGTACCACGGCCGGTTCGAAGTCCCTCGACACGTATGTCCCGCCCTACGACTGCACCGCCGTCTCTCGCATGGAGGCTGCCGGCGCCGTGATCCTGGGCAAGCTCAACTGCGACGAGTTCGCCATGGGATCGTCGAACGAAAATTCGGCGTATCGCCCCGTGCGCAACCCGCGCGACCTTGACCGCGTTCCCGGGGGATCCTCCGGAGGTTCGGCCGCCGCCGTCGCCGCCGACATGGCAGTGGCAACGCTCTGTTCCGATACCGGTGGCTCGATCCGTCAACCTGCCTCATTTTGCGGCGTTGTCGGCCTCATGCCCACCTACGGCCGCGTTTCCCGCTATGGCCTGATTGCCTTCGCTTCGTCGCTCGATCACATCGGCCCTCTCACAAAAACTGTCAAAGATGCCGCCACTGTGCTGGGAGTAATCGCCGGGCACGATCCCATGGATTCAACTTCCGCCGATGTTCCTGTTCCGGACTATGTTGCGGATCTTCAGAAACCCATCGCTGGCTTGAAACTGGGCGTCGCCAAGGAATATTTCGCCGACGGACTCGATGACGAAATTCGCCACGCTGTCGAATCGGCTATCGACAGATTGAAACAGCTGGGATGCGAGATCGTTCCCGTCTCGCTGCCGCACACGCCCTACGCCATCCCGACGTATTACTTGATTGCGACCGCCGAGGCTTCTTCCAACCTGGCGCGTTATGATGGCGTGCGCTATAGCCACCGCGCGCGCGGCTTCCGCACTTTATCGGAGATGTACCGTCGCAGCCGCGACGAGGGATTTGGCCCCGAAGTCAAGCGCCGCATCATGCTCGGTACCTATGCGCTCAGCGCCGGCTATTACGACGCTTACTACTTAAAAGCCCAGAAAGTGCGGACGCTGTTGACCCGCGATTTTCAGCAGGCTTTCGCGAAAGTTGACGCCATCGTCACGCCCACCAGTCCCACGGCCGCTTTCCGCCTCGGAGAAAAATCCAACGATCCCCTTTCGATGTATCTGGCCGATATCTACACGGTGACCGCGGATCTTGCGGGTATTCCGGGCCTTTCCATCCCTTGCGGCCAGACCAAAGAGAATCTTCCGATTGGATTGCAGATTTTAGGCAGGCACTTCGACGAATCCACGATTTTGCGTGTCGCGCACGCCTACGAACAGGCCTCCAGCTAACTCACAGCTGCTCGTAGTACCGTTCGCCCGCGCACCCGCGGCACAATATCCTTCCGTCCTCCCGAACCTCGCGCTTGAAATTAATGCCTTCCCCGCATTCTTCGCATACGATGCGCTCGCCTTTGTATCCGGGAAACTCCTCGGCCGGCAATTCAACCTTCACCCACTCGATTGCGAACAGGTCGTCATCCGCCATCTCGCGATACGCCAGCATTTGCTGCTGATTCTTGTCCGCGATCTCCGGATGTATCTGCCGCGCCAGGTCCTTCGACGATTCCTTCGCCGCAACCCGAATCGCCTTCTGACTCGCTACGTCGACAAACGTCGCAGCCATTTTTCCCCAGTCGCGGAACTTCAGCGCCCGCTTGCCGAGGCGGCATCCCGTCACGACCGCGACCGCGTCCGTCGCGCAGCGATCGATCTCGACAAACGTGACCAGCCGCTTCCGATCCTTACCCTGCGGATCTTCGATGCCCAGCTTTTGCAGCCCCAGCATCGCCATCCGCACGCCCAGTACCTGCCCGGCGCACAAGTGCCCGTGGGCGCGTTCCGCATCGCGAAGATATTCGTCGAAAGATTTCATGGGAGCAGGCTCGCAAGCCTTCGAGTCAGACTAACAGTGCAACTAGCAGCTCACTTCCGCCGCCAGCGAATATCGTTTTTCGTGATTTCCACCAGGATGCCCGCCGCCGTGAGTTCGCCGCGAATCGAATCCGACAGTTGAAAGTTCCGCGCCGCACGCGCCGCTTTCATGTCGCTGATCTTTCGCTCGATCTCCGCGTCCGGCAACTGGCCCGAACGCAGCAGGTCGCGCAATTCCGGACTGACCTGCTCTTCCCGTCCGTCAGCCTTGGCCCAGTCCAATACATGCCGCATCTTCGGAAGATCGTCGTCCTTCAGCACGGCAAAGATTTCATCGAAGCTGTTCAGCGCCGACACCAGGCCGGGCCCATCGTTGCTCCGCAACTGGCCTGAATCCAGCGCAATATTTGCCCGGCGCACCATCTCGAAAATAGCCGCTTGCGCCTGTGCCGTATTCAGATCGTCGTCGAGCGCGGCCCGCATGCGCTCCTCAGTCTCTTTCCCCAGCGCCTGCATTTCGTCGTTGCTGCCGTCCGCGAATTTTCCCGTTTCCAGCCGCGAACGAAAATTGCGCAACCGTTCCACTGAAACCGCGGCCTGCCGCAATCCGTCGAACGTAAAGTTCAGCTGGTTGCGGTAGGGAACCGACGTCAGCAGGTACCGGATCGACGACGGCTTGTGTCCCTTGAGCACCAGGTCGCGCAGCGTGAAAAAATTGCCCAGGCTCTTCGACATCTTCTCGCCCTCGACCAGCAGAAACCGTGCGTGAAACCAGAAATGCGCGAATGGCTTGCCCGTCAGCGATTCCGATTGCGCAATCTCGTTTTCATGATGCGGAAACACCAGGTCCTCTCCGCCTGCGTGCAGGTCGAAACTCTCGCCCAGTTCCTGCATCGACATCACCGAGCACTCCAGGTGCCACCCCGGACGCCCTCGCCCGATCACCGTCTCCCACGACGCCTCGCCCGGTTTCGGAGACTTCCACAATGCGAAATCGCGCGCGCTGTCCTTCTCATATTCATCCACATCCACCCGCGCCCCATCCACCATCCCGCTGAAGTCTTTTTTTGAAAGCTTGCCGTACTGCGGGAACTTCGCAATCCGGAAATAATACGAACCATCGTCGGTCCGGTAAGCAATTCCTTTCTTCTCCAGCTTCGCCACGAATTCCGCCATCTGCCGGATGTGCTCCGTGGCTCGCACCAGCGTCGGCTGTTCAATCCCGATCATGGCCGCGTCTTCCAGAAACGCCTTTTCGTACTTGGCCGTGTACTGCTGCACCGTCACGCCATCCCGCGCGGCGTTGCGGATGATCTTGTCGTCCACGTCGGTGATGTTCATGACATGCTTCACCGCGTATCCGCTCTGCTTTAGATAGCGCCGCAGGATATCGACCGCGATGAATGTCCGGAAGTTCCCGATATGTCCATAGTCATACACGGTTGGACCGCAGGCATACATGCGGACTTCCCGGTCCACCAGCGGAGCGAACTCCTCCATCCGCGAACTCATCGTGTTGTAAAGGCGAAGGCCCATAGATGCTTTCTGGATGCAGCAACGAACTTACGATTCTAGGGACATGTAAATGGAGGGTCAAATCTCAGATGTCATCCTGAGCCAACGACCTTGCGCAGGCTACCGTCCGGCCCGAGCCGAAGTGTGCTCCGGCAAAGCCGGAAGATCGGTTCGCAGTCGCCGCTGCACCAGGAAGACGTAATGCACCGCGGAAACAATCGTGAACAGAAACGTGGCCCGCAGAAAAACCGTGCGCACGATCCAAACCCAGCGCACCGCATCCACTTGCAGCAGAAGCACGAAGAATACCGCGCTGATCTGCGATAGCGTATTGGCTTTGCCAAAAATACTGGGACTGAAATTGCGCAATCCGGCAATGGCGAACAGCACTGCGCTCGCCGCCAGAATCGAAATGTCGCGGCCAAATACCAGAATCGTGTATTTCCACGGAATCTTGTGCAGAATCGAGAGCACCAGGAACATCGTGCTCAGCAGGAATTTATCGGCGATCGGGTCGAGATATTGTCCCAGCAGCGTTTGCTGATGCAGCGTGCGCGCCAGCAGGCCGTCGAGTCCGTCGCTCAAGCCCGCAATGACGAACACGATCAGCGCCCACCGGTAATGGCCGTCCACCAGCTGAATCACGATGAACGGAACGAAAATCAGCCGCAGCATCGTTAACTGATTCGGCGCGGTCAGCACCTTCGAAAGTTTCACGCGCGCTCTTCTCCGGACCCCCGGCTGCGATTGCTCGCGCCTTCTTTCATCGTTAACGGGATCAGAGACGCAGCCGGCTCCAGCCCCGTCTTCGCCAGGAACCGTTGCGAGAGCGACGGAAGACTTCCGTCCGGCAGATCCAGTTCCACGCGCTCGATGCGGTGCATCGGAAAGAACACGACCGCCGGAGTGAAGGGCTCGCCATCCCGCACCATCACCGCCAGATCCTCAAAGGATGCCAGTTCGGTCCCGCTCAGGCTCAAACCTTCCGAAGCCAGACGCAGAATCATCCCCCAGAACTTTTCCCGCGGACTCGATAGCGTCACGATGACAATCGCGCCCGGGGCAAACGGTCCGCCCTCCGGCATCTGGATCGCCGAAGCATCCTGGCTCGCGGCACTTTTCTGCACCTAACGATTGTCATCATCGCCGCCCGCGTTTGCAACTGCGAAGCCCGCCGCCCGTTACGTTTCGTTATCGTCCCGGATGACTTTTCGGACGGCGAAGAGCGCGACCGCGCACGATTCGCATTGGTAGAATCCTGCGAGCTGTCTGATAAACTAAATCAGTCCCGCCCTTAAGCCGACGTAGCTCAGTTGGTAGAGCAGCCGATTCGTAATCGGCAGGTCATCGGTTCAAGTCCGATCGTCGGCTCCATCTTCTTTGTTTTCAGTACCTGCTCAGAACCTCAAGCCGAGTTCGTAACATCTCGTAACAACTGATCTGCTACGGACTCCAGCGGCGCACGAAAATTCTCGATCTCAGGATGGTCATACACATCAAGTGTGATCTGCACGTCCGAGTGCCCAAGAATTTCCGAAACAACCTTCGGGGAAACTCCGCTGCGAAGAAG
>DAIDGW010000101.1 GCA_027452245.1 Acidobacteriaceae bacterium | reverse complement strand
TGGTATAAGAGCCAGGGAAAATCGATGCCGGAGTCGATCGCGAGCTGCAGCGAACCCCAGAAGCGGCCGTTCACCTCCATGAGATACGGCGTACCGTCTACGCCGACGCGGAACTCGACCATGGCCACCCCGATCCAGGCGGCAGCCGTTAGGATCCTTTCGGCGGCAGACTGCAGGCCCGGATCAATAGGGGCGCTTTCGCTGAGGACGCTGACACCGCCTGCGGGGGGCTTCTCGCGAATTCTCCGGTGGGCGAACCAGGCCACCGGGCCCGAGGGCCCGTAGAGTGCG
This sequence comes from Acidobacteriaceae bacterium, assembly GCA_027452245.1. Lineage (GTDB taxonomy): Bacteria > Acidobacteriota > Terriglobia > Terriglobales > Acidobacteriaceae > Sulfotelmatobacter. The sequence continues at coordinate 9,155 of DAIDGW010000101.1, read as the reverse complement.
AACACCCCGGCGCCATGACCTGGCACGAAGCGCTGCACTAGGCAAGGAATATCAGCGAGCCAGTTCATCGAGTGCACGGCGCGCGTGAGTTCCTCCGAATCGCGCACGATATCCACGCTGGTCGAGACGACCCGGTCTCCTTTGAGGTAGCGAGACCGTGCCGGTTTGAGCACGAGCGGGTAGCCGAACGCCTGCGCCGCTTTCGTAATGGCGGCTCCGCTCTCAGCGACCCGGGTCTCCGGCACCGCAACGCCCAAGTGATCTGCCAGCCCAATCAAGCGCGCCTTATCAGTCAATTGCTCGTAGCTGACGGATGGCGCAGACGCCACGCGCGCAATGTGCGACAGTTCCGATTGACTCACGAGCAGCATCGTCGTCAAATCTGTCGCCGGAATGATGGTATCGATGGCTAGACGATGTGCAATTTGAATGACTTCGCCGACGAACCGACCCGGGCCCAGGGCGGGATCAGAGTAGCGCACTGAGGATGCGGCGTACCGTGATGCGCCGCCGAGAGAATGAGTATTCGGATCCCCGGCGACGACTTCCAGGCCTCGCCGCCCAAGACTGCGAATGATTGCAAGGGCGCTTCGCTGATTCGCGTCAAGCACCAGTACCTTGCGCATGTCGTGAGTCGGCTAACGAGTTATTGAAGTTCAGTGGAGTTCCAAGATTAGCAGATTTGAGCGACGCGCGGATGGCCCCCGGACTTCGCGCGCGGTAAACCGAGGCCGCGATCGAGGTCGAGAGAATGGTTGATGTCGATTTTTTTGGGGGACGGCGAGCATATGTCGGGCACATAGGCGCCCGCGTGCTTTACGCCCTAGGCTCGTATCGGTCGGCGGAGAATATCGACTGGGCCGCAATATCAAGACTCGTGTTCGTATGTCACGGTAACATCTGCCGCAGTCCATACGCATGCGCCCGGTCCCGCGAATTCGGTATAAATTCGATATCATTTGGGCTGGAGGCATCCGATGGCGCAGTTGCGGATACGTCGGCTTCGCGGAACGCGCTGCTTCGCGGCGTCGACCTGTCGGCTCATCGGTCAGTTCGGCTGCGAGCGCCGCTGCTTGAGCGGGGAGATCTCGTCGTGGTCTTCGAACCGCGGCAGCTGGCCAAAGTGCTCCGGCAAAATGTAGCGGACCTCGCAGGCCTCACGTTGATGGGCATCTGGGATCGGCCGGTTTACCCGCGCATTCAGGATCCATTTGGACGGAGCGACCGATATTTTCAGCACTGCTTTTCCACGATCGACCGGAACATTGAAGTGCTCGCGCGTCGCATCACATCGCACGAATCGCTCGCAGGCTGCTCAGGCGCGCGCGAACGGGCGGGCGCCGCTTCGTCGCAGAAAAGCCTGTCGGACCGATGAGTGATCGCATGGACAAACTGTATACATTGAATCCGAAGGCGCTCTGGGCTCAATTCAAGCGCGAGCATTTCGCCTTCTGGATGATCTGTCTCTATTTCGTCATTCAGTACTTCGATCCGCAAGAGATTTATCCAAAGCTCAATTTCTTGCCGTGGGATAAGGTGTCCCTCGGACTTGCCCTTTTGGCCTGGCCGATGGATCCCCAGCGAGGCCGGGTCAAAGATGCAACCAATGTGTGGATGACGCTGTTCCTGATCGTAATTACCATTGCGTGCGAGCTAGCGACCTATCCCGCTATATCATGGAAGCATTGGTTTGATTTCTTCAATTGGTACGTCATCTACTTTGTCATTATCAACATCGTAACCACGCCGGAACGGTTTTTCCTCGTTCTTGCCATATTTTTATTCGCAAATTTCAAACTGGCGATCTTTGGAGCGCGAACCTGGATTTCCCGCGGCTTTGGCTTCGTGAGTTGGGGAATCCAGGGGCCGGCGGGCTTCTTTGAAAACTCGGCGGACCTGTCCACGGAAATGCTGATGTTCGCGCCAATTGCGTTTGAGCTGGCCATGTTCGTCAAACCACATGTCAAGCGCATTACCCATTGGGTGCTGATGCTCGGATCGATAGCCGGTGCAATGACGGTTCTCGGTGCGAGCAGTCGCGGTGCCCAAGTAGCCCTCGGTGCCCAGGCTACCTATATGGCAATCCAGCGCAAACTCAAGCTCAAAATCCTAATTGGCATCGCCGCTGTCATCGTCATCGGCTATCACTTCCTGCCAGCGACGGAGAAGGCGCGATTCGCGACTGCGGGTACGGACAAGACATCGATTCAACGCCTGGACTACTGGAAAGCCGGCATTGACATGATCAAGCATCATCCATACTTTGGCGTTGGATTTTTCAATTTCGCGCCCCTTTACGCGATCCGAGATCCCAATAGAATATTTTTTGGTATAGCACAGCTACCGCACAATATCTTCATTCAGGTTGGGACTGATGCGGGCTTGATAGGCTTGGCATTATTTTTAATACTGATTTATCGGAACCTCAGATTGACGCGAGAGATAAGTCGCAGATGTACGTCGTCGAATGCCGCTCCCGGATTCGCGCCAAACGTAGCACGAGGCCTTGCGATCACGACCTGGGGGTTTGTTATTGCCGGACAATTCAACACGGTCGGATACTATCCGTTCATATGGATAAATCTTGCGTTGACCGTCGCGCTGGCAAACATCGTGCGCAAGACCGAGAAGATGAGGGAGTCGAATAGCGTCATTGTCCCCTTGAGCCGTGTGCCGCTCAAGAGCATGGATCCGTCGAGTGGCTGAGAAAAGGTCACCAAACTTTCGGGGGCATACGGCCGGATATGCTGTCGGGAATGTCGCGTGTCATTTGGTCGGCTTCGCGATGCTTGCAATGTTACATGTGAGTCTCGGCGTAGGCGGTCTATGGCGTTATCGCGCTGTTGACCTTTGCGCTCGCATTTTTTGAGCCCCTCTTCGTCAGCTTCCTCGTAACCGATAGCACCAAGATAGGCAGCCCGTGCCAGGACCTAATAACACTTATAAGAATCATTGCATACCGAAAGCGGATTATGCGATACGGGCTTATAGGTATTGCTGGGGCGCAGTGCTTTTGCGTCTGTTACGGGGTTTGTTTATTCTCGATTTCATCGGGGGCTATATTATCATTCGCTAATCAGTCTCGGCCCTGCAGCGCTGGTTGCTCTAATTCAGAGTCGGCAAATACGCATGTTCGGCCATCTTACCGCAAGGGCGGCGATTGTTCCTCGATTCGGTTGTGAGGTCGCTAATATTCGTTAATGCCGGTGTGCCGGTCGTCGTAATAGAAGTTCGTGCTATTGCGATGCTGGATGCAGCATTGGTCGAGAAGCTGTCGCTGCCGTTGGCTACGTTGGGCCGCGCGGTCGCAGTTCAAGACCGTGATGCGTGAGTTGCCGAAGTTCGCTCGTACAGGGCGTCCTGGATTATAGGTATCAAATCCTATGCACGATTTCGGAAAGTTAGTGTACATGGACCTGCAGAAATCAGGATCGACTTTCGTCAGTCGCTTCTTGAGCGAGACGTGTATTCTTCCCGAACTGAGAGAATGGAAACATGGGCGGCTCAATGGGCGACCAAAGAAGGGTGCCTTTTACTTTGTTACAGTACGTCATCCGTTAGATCAATATTCGTCATTGTTTCGATATGGACTGGATGGACGCGGTGGGCTGTATGAGCGACTGTCAAGTCTTGGCAACGGAAAGCTGTATAGCAGGGAAGATGGCGCATTCAGCCAGTGGCTGCAATTCGTTATGGATTACCGGAATGCGGCATATTTGGGTGAAGGTTTTGAGAGGATACCTGAGAGCTTTAGCCTCGGATTTCTGTCGTTTCGCTATTTGATGATGTGTCTGGCAAATCCGGAACAATCTATTTTGCTGAAGCCGGAGGCGATGGAAGTATCAGACTTCGTGCGGGAAAATAGCATCATCAATCATATCATCTACAACGAATGCCTAAATGAAGGGCTCATTGAACTGTCGACACGGATCAAGCCGGAGTTCTTTGATCAGGAGAAAGTTGAAAGATTTTTTAGGGACGAGAAGAGAGCGAATGCGTCAACTACGGGAGCAGAAGAGCTGGGCGAATTGGACGAGCAGGTGCGTGCGCTTATGGAAAGGAAGGAGCGCCTACTCTTGAGTTTGTACTCTTGACGATGGATGGCGTTGATTAGAAAAAATATATAGTCCGGTCAGAGTTAGGTTGTAGCGGGGTGCGTTGATCGGTTCGGTTTCGGCAGCCCGCGAGTCAGATGCTTGGCTCGTCCGAGGGACATTGACCGAAAATACGCGAACCGCTCGAGCAGGTATTCGGGGTGCGCTCGACGCAATATTTCCCCTGTAAATGGATAACGCTCAATTAGATATTTTTGCGATACGTATTCATTCAGCATTGCTTGCCTTATATCAGCTGCCGTGTAATCAAACGGAGTAGGTGAGGGCGTGAAATCAGATATGTACGGATCGTGCGGAAACTTAGCCTCAGAAATGTTTCCGTTCATCGGGGCGTCCCGGTTGTATTCGGCCCACTCGTAGACGCAACTCAATCCGGCAAGAGTGCTCGCGTACTGAACTATGAAGCTCGTTGCATCGTGATCACGGTGTCCTCCCTCGATTGCATGCACGTATACGAGCTTTGGACGGTAGATCTCAAACAGGGTCGTCACATCGCTCACTGCCTCGGGTATGTACCGCATAAGGCCGCGGTCGGGAAATCCGAGATTGAGAATGTGTGCAGGTGTAATGCCAATAATGCCGAGAGCATTGCACGCTTCGTGGAATCTCGCTTCCGCCACAGTGCGTTGCAATGCTTTGTGCGCTCCCCAGTCTGGTCCGGAGCCGTTCGTCATAAAGACGACCGTTACAGCGTCACCGCACGCCCGGTGCTTGTATAGCGTGCAGCCGAGACCGAGTACTTCATCGTCCGGATGTGCGGCTATTGCGAGTACAGCGCTCGGCGTTTGAGCGGTTGATGGTACGTTGCGGCGTCCGATCAGCGCGGAGGGGTGGCTAATCCCGGTGGAGCGCTCATAGAGGCGAACGAGCACATCTGGGAGTGCCGTTCGATCTAGGGTCGCTCTAAGCTTCCTTCTTACGTTGAACACGTCTGTTGGCTGAGTGAGGGGTTTGTCTGGCCGTCGCATTGGCAGTCGCGAGATCGGCGGCGCGGGTACAAATCAAGAGCGCAGCTCTTCAATCGGCGCATTCTCGCGACTGGTATGGAATTCGCACAGGCAACATCCGGAGACACGTCCGCGCGGGGCGCCGAGGAGGTGAGGAGCGGATCGCGTAGTCGCCGGAACTTAGGCGGAAATTGCATGCTTCACTTTTGACAGGAAGTAGTGCACGGGCCTGGGCAGAATCCTCTCAATCACGCGCGACAGGCGATTCAGGCTTCTATGAACTGGGAATGGATGGCAGGCGATTGAGCGGGATAGATAGTAAATTGCTTGAAACGGATGACCACGGAGAGACATGTACGCCGAGAAGTACATCCATGCATTAGCTTTGCGTCGAAGTTCGGGACTCTTTATTCGGCTATTTATGGCTCGCCGATTCGCCAACATCAGATGAAAGTCACGATTTTTCCGGGCAGAGCCGTGGACTCTTATCCGCGCCGTGACTGTTTGGGACGCGCAAACCTTGTATCGCTCGGCGATGCGCATCCATAGATCCCGATCTTCACCATTGTGTAGTGAGTGATCGAAGCCGCCAACGTCATCGAGTACGACTCGGCGAATGAGCACATTGGAGGTGCTGCCGGGGATCGCAGTGTATATGCACAAGTCTGAGTATGTGATGTCGGGATCTGGTAGGGTGGGACTCAGGATGGGGCGGTTATCGATGTCTATATATTCGCACCCGCTTACGGCCATCCCGCAGTTCGGGTGAGCGAGTAATGTTTGTAGTTGATCCTGCGTCTTGTTTGGTAGCCAAATATCGTCCGAGTCCAGGAATGAGACGTACTCCCCGGTCACGGCGTTGAGTCCGTCATTTCGCGCAGCTGAGACTCCTTCGTTGTTCAGCTTCCGGATGTAGGTAATCTTGTCCCGGTAAGGCTGTAATGCGCCCTCGAGGTCGTCCGTGGAGGCATCGTCGACGACTATGATTTGGTGATGTCCATATGTCTGGGAGATTACACTGCGTACGGCCTGTGTCACCAGACTTGCCCGGTTGTAGCAAGGGATTATGACGCTGACGATCGGTTCCATATCAAAGGAAGCGAAACGCTCGGATTCAATTCGTTTCGCGCGTTCCGCGCGCTGCTGTTTGGAGTGAAATGTCATCGGCCCTATGTGGGAACGCATGGATGTGACGGCATGGGTGCGTTACTTTCCCGAAAAGAGCAATGTTCGCGGCTGCAGGGGATTGGTCCGGAAGGACGCCGAACAGAAATCGCGCAGATCGTCCACGAAAAGTCATGGGACGTCTCTCCGCAAAACTGAGGTTGCATGGACGGTGCCGAGCTCACGGAGAACGGGAAGTCTGGCGACCCAATTCATTCCCTTCACTCCCGTGTAGTTCAATTGAATCAGGGAAAGTCGGGATGCAGAGATGATGCGTTCGAATTTCGCAAGGGACATCCTGTTAAGCCCGGACTCCACTTCCTCGAAACGTCGAGCGCCGTCACTGCGGTATTTCGCACGAACGGCCATGATGGTTTTTTCAGAGAACCATAGCTGGAGCCAAGGAATCCGGCAGAAGAAGTGCATATGCGATCCGTACGGCGCCCACCATGGCGGCCCAAAGGAGATGAGGATTAGGCCGCCGACCGCTACCGCCTGCCGCATCGCTTCCAAGGCTGAAGCCGGGTCATTGTAGTGCTCCATGGCATTAAGGGAAATTACAATGTCCCAGGTGCGGCCGGCGGGGATGGCGCCTATGAACTCGACTGCGGTTCCATAATTCGCTGCCGCACGAGCAAGGGTACGTTGGTTCGTGTCGAGGCCTGTTACCGTTGCGGAAAACCGCTGAGCGATGGCTGCTGCCTGGTCTCCCCGCCCGCAGCCGAAGTCCAGTACGGTTTTACCGCGAACGAGGTCGGAGAGATCTGGATACGATGACAGAAGTGTTGAAAGCGGGTCCCCAGAGGCCGCGGCATCGCCCTCACCTTCAGCCTGTTCGCTGCTGAGTCTCGCGAGTAAAATGCGACCGAACATCGCGATTTTCTGATACCTGGCTTAGTCCGCAGGTCTGAGCCTGCTCTGATGCACTATCTCATTTCCCGGCTTTGGGCGCAATTGTCTCCGGCAGTCCACGCCCCAAGTTGCGGGGTTCCCATCGGCGCATTGTCGGAGGAAATGCATTGTCAGCCTAGCGGCGGGATGCCAATCCGAGTGCGATCTCGAGAGCGCGAAACAGGGTGCTGTGGTGATCCGTCCGTGCTTCGAAATGCTCATCGAGAGTGCGTCGCAGCTGAGTCGCTTCGAACAGCCCGGATTCGGCAATGTCCCTGGATAAGAGAATATCGTACGCAAAGTCCCGTAGCGGGCCGCGCATCATCTCGGGCCACGCCACCAGCTCAGACGGGGTGCCTAAAGCCTGTGACACATGCGTCATGGGACGCTTGAGTGCCTTATATTGCTTTCCCAGCTTATTTGCGAGCGCATCGGCGGCGAACCGCAGGGTGATCGGCGCTGCGCGAACGGACCAGCCACCGCGTGCGCGCCAGCCTAAATTCATGGGCACGTTGTTACCCGCAACGGCATGCCGGGTCAGTAGCGTCCGCTGGAACGATTGCTCCCTGGGTGGACCGACCAGCCGGTGTCGCATATCGCGGCGTCTGATGGATGCCCTGGTGGGGTTGATAAATCGCGGATCCCGGCTGAATGCGGCGGTGGACAATTCCAGCAACGTGACGTCGGCATAAGGACTGAGTTGAAGCGCGTTGGCGCTGCCCAGCATGTAGTTCGCGACCGACCAAAAGTGAACCTCCTGTTCGAATAGGACCGAAGCAAATCCTGCATCGGCCATTCTGGGTACGAACCATGGCTGCTGTGGTCTGCGCCCGAGTGCGTGACGTAGATTCTCCGAGAAAATCTGTTCATTCAGGGAGGCGGCCGCAATACTCTCCACTCCCCCGCGTCCGACTTGGTTGCCGAGGTGTCCCGATATGCGAATTGTCGGCGCATGATTGAGCTGGGAGTACAGATAAAGGTCTATTGTCTGACTCAGGCATGCTACTCCGCCGGTCAACTTGGCTGATTGCCGGGCGAGGTCGGGAAGCCGCCGGATAAAGTCCTCTCCGAATTCGACAATGTCATGCCGTAGTCCATTTTCAGCACAGAATTGTCGAGCAATCCTGGCGTCGAGAGCATAAGGGGAACCGGCCATGGAGACGCAGGGCACCTTATGACCCTGAGTCAGAAGTGCGACGAGTGCGGTGCGTGAGTCAAGGCCGCCGCTCAGGCTGAGAAACGCATCCGACGCCGGCATACGCGCCGCGGCACTCAACATGGCCGCAATTTGTGCTTCGAGAATCTCGGCCTCACTCATGGACTCGTACGACGCGGAGGCACCCGTGGCGCTGATCCGCTCGACCGTGGCAGACTGACCAGGCTCTAGGGTCACCGACGAATGCGGAGGGACTAAGGCCAAGTCCTTATACAGGGTTCGACCGTCCAGGGGGTGCCCCCAGCGCAACGTGTCGGCTATGCCGTCAATGTCAACGCTGCTCGGGGTCTTGGTGCTCGGCAGCAGGGGGCAGCTGAAGGAGCTAGATTGGGAATCCGTCCGCACTATGATCGGCGGAAGACCGACAAGCGAGGACGTGGCGCGTGCCCGTCCCGCAACGAGGTCGGCTTCGATCAATGCGGCATTTGCGCAGCGACCACCTTTGGCGGACGCACCGGGTTCCGTATAATCTCCGACCACCAATTGGAGAATGCCACTTGCAGCCGCCTGTTGGAGTCGTGCGACGCAGTCTGAAACCCAGGGTGCTGGTTCGACCTCAATGCTCAAACGCGAAGAGCGATCCGTGAACTGCAGCGTATGGCTGTCGTCGGCCCGAATAGCGGGAAAGTCATCTTTTGAATACGCCGTGGCCCATACGGCTTTAACGGGAATTCGGTCGGTGCGCACTAAAATACCTCTCGACAGCGAATCGCTCACAATGTCAATTTCTTACGGTGTGGCAGTTTGATGCGCCAGTCGGATCCCGACATCCCCGGTGACGAACGCATGCGTCTCGTATCCCTGGTCGAGGCGGAGACCGTC
>DAIDGW010000100.1 GCA_027452245.1 Acidobacteriaceae bacterium | reverse complement strand
CCTAATCCCTGCACTTCGTGCCACACCGACAAAAACACGACATGGGCAACAGACGCGATGCGTCACTGGAGCGAGCGCTCTCCGTGGCGGTTGGAGTAGCGAAACGTTGGAAGGCTCGGAGGAAAAGCGGCTTGGCGCTAGGCAAGTGCGAGACGAACTACGCTCACACCTAAAGAGCTTTCCAAAGCCCTAGCCCCAATACTGTTCACTTAACAATCCTGATGTGTTTGGAAACCTCAGTGCGGCGCGTGCGTTGGCGCTTCCTCGGCCGCAGGCTGTAGTTGCTCATCTTCCGTTTCACTCCGCGGAAGTTGACCCGGTTTCTGCTGGAGACGACGCGCTCCTGAAGGATCTCGTCGAGGATTGCCTCCTGCAGGGCTCGCTTATGCCGAGGGGGGAATAGCAACGGAGCGAGCCATGCGCCGTTGGACCACTCGCACGGAATGCAGGAACGAGAGCCGATCGGGGTCTTCATCGGCTTTGAGCGCAGCTTCGTGCATCAAGCCGCGGATGGCAAAGTGGGCCATGAGCAGGCCCCAGAACTCCTGCTCGACCAGTTCTGGCGTCTTGCTGCGCAGCACAATCGGGGCTCCGCGCAGATGCGTCTTGAGTTCGTCCAGGGCGGTTTCTATCTCCCAGCGCTCATGGTAGAGCGCAGCCAGTTCTTGGGCCGGAGCCAGCTTGGGGTCGAGGATGGTGGTGATCAAGCGGTAAATCGACTCTGCCCCTTTTAGGCCTTTCAGCCAATAGTCGATCGCGCGGACCACGATCCCATTGCGCCGATTCCGGCGATCGGAAGTCGAGTAGTAAATGCGGCTGAGATACGAGCCGTCCGCGAGGCGCTCATCGACATCCAAGCGCGCGTTCTGGCGAGTCCTCCACAACATATCGGCTCCCGTGCCGACCGCAGTTTGCCAGAGCTTGTAGCCGGGGAAGAATCGGTCGGCCAGGCACAACATCCCCTTGCGCAGTGCCGGCACTACGTCTTGAGCGAGCGCGATCTCGTCGGTGGCATACTTGCTCATCCGCGCCGCCCACAATACATGGGTCCCGTTCTCCAGCAGAGCCACGAAGCGGAGCTTGGGAAAGTCGCTGGAACCGCGACTGGCACCGGGCCGTCCGTAGGCTTTTTCGTTTTCGACGGTGTCGGCGGTATCGAGCGTACTGCCGTCCAGACTGATCAAGCGCCACTCCCGATACCAGGCGCCCTTGGTCCGCCTTTCCGCAATCGGAGCCACGACGGCGGCATAGAGTCGCTTCAAGGGCTCTGGCCCCAGACGGCTGCGCGCCTGCGAAATCCCCGACTTGCCCGCCACTTTTACCGCGGCCGACGGGTCCAATAGCCACTGCACGCCCTCCAGCAAACAGCGCAGCACTTCGCGATGGGAAGACCGCATGTACAACGCCAGCCCGATCACGCAATAAACCACCACGTGCGCTGGCAAATCACGTTCGCGACCACTGGCGCGATTCGTCTGCGCTAATGCTTCGCGGACTTTCTCAACAGGGAAGAACTTGGCGATGACACCCAGGCTGATGTAGTCGGTGATCCGGCTCCCGGCAGGTAAGGATGCGACGGTACGGGCCATTCCTGGGGCCTCCCGCCCCAAACAGAATAGCATGGGAATGTTGTTACGTGAACAGTATTGGGGCTAGCAGGCAGGCCTACGGGTTCCGCAACCTTGAAAACTACCGGCAGCGAGTGCAGGTTTTGTGTGGTTAACTATTCTTGGGATCGGGGCTGCCCCCGTTTTTGGCGTAGAGCCCTCGCTTCTGCCCCAGCCAGCAAGTTCAGAAACAAATGAACGAACTCCGCGTGCTTCACAATTGGTACTGGCTCCCCGGCATGGATTCGAACCACGAACGTGACAGGATTCTGAAGGCTCGCAACTTATTGATTCTACAAAGTCGCTGAAGTCGTCAAAGGCATCAAAAGCAGGTATCTGGTACAAAATCGGCACAAAATATTTTTCCGACCTGAGCGCCATTGTGGTCCCGAAATTTCCTTGAAGCGCCTCGGACGTGTAAATTGCATCTCCCCGAAGTTGCAGTCTGTTCGCTCACGCCCATATGGGCAATAGACGAGGCGCGTTACTGATCACGACCAAAGACACACCCATAACCTTCAGGCCTATCTCCGCATTCATGCAACCCGTTTGAGCAATAACAAGAACTGGAAACTATGCTAGAACTGTCGCAGAGCAGCAGGAGAAGACAATGAAATATATCGTGGAAACGCCGAAGTCTGTGGAACAGGCCGTGGCGGATTTGCAGGCCGCCGTTCAGCGGCACAGGTTCGGTGTCCTGCACATCCACAATCTGCAAGAAACGCTGAAGAAGAAGGGCGTGGACTTTCCCAATGCCTGCCAGATCCTCGAAATATGCAACCCTCAAAGGGCCAAAGAGGTTCTGACCGAGGATATGGACCTGAACATGGCGTTGCCATGTCGCATCTCCATCTATTCCGAGGGCGGCAAGACAAAGATCGGCATGATGAAACCGTCTGCAATGCTGAAAGCGCTTTCTGATTCTCCAGCACTCGCCACCATCGCGCAAGAGGTCGAAGAGACGATTATCGAAATGATCAGCGAAGCCAAATAGAAAACTCTGCAGTAGAGCGATCAGCCCGCCGTTAAGTATCGCGGCCACCTGATCCGACTTTCGACTTAGGATTGTGGTGGCCGCATCGGCCGTCGTTTAAGGAGTTTGCTTCAACATCACGCCGCTGATCGGGGTCCCCAGGTTACTGACCCAGGGTTGCAGCGCCGCGATCTGGTCCAGGTTGAGCATGATGAAATCCGCGGAGAATAGCACGACGCCCTGTGCATCGGTGAATGTCAAATGGCACTGCGGATTGCCGAAGGACTGCACGACATTTGGTGGACCAATGGTCCACGTGCCAGAATCGACAGGTCCGACGCTGGTAAAGGTACCATCCGCGAAGAATGTGATGGTGAAATTGTTGGTCGTGAAGCCCAGGAACCAGGGACCGCGAAGATCGTTGAAAATCGTCTGCACGTTCGTGCCCGCGGTAAAATTGCCCCGGGTCAGGGTTGCCAGTGCGTTTGCCGAGACGGTCCAGACGCGCCCGGCGCCTTGCACCGTGGCATTGCTGGCATCGTCGCCGATCCACAGATTGCCGTTCGCATCCATGGCGAGCATGTTGGTCTTGCCGGCAGCGAATGTGAAGTTCGAGGCATCGGCCCCGTTGCGGTCTGCGCCGCCCAAGGACACGAAAGTGTACAGCTGGGTCGATGGCACGTAACGCCATACCTGGCTGCCGCCGGAGAAAGTGCCGGCTACGGCAAAATACACGTTACCTACGCTGTCCGAAGTGATGCCGGTGTGGACAACGCCGGAAAATCCGTCAAAAATCACTGTGGCGTTGCAGCCTCCGGTGCAGGAGGCGCTGGTAGCGTTCTTTATGACTGAGAACGCGTCAATCGAGGCTATATACAGGTCGTTACCCACGAACGTGAACGCGCGCGCCGGATGCCCGGATGGCGTGCTGCCAATTTTTTGAACAATCTGAGTCGTGCCAACTCCGGGATTGATGATTTTCTTGACATCACCGCTCTTGAGAAAGCCCACATAGAGGCTGCCATCCGGCCCTAGCGCAACAGCGGTGGGCTGGTTCCCATCCAGACCGGCCGTGGTCGCAATGTACGCGGTGGGCCCCGCTAGCGTTCCGGTTGTCGGATCAATGACTGCGCGAAGCACACCGCGCGAAGACGAGGGTGTCACCGTCGTATCCACCACGGCCTGCGTGATGTACGCGGTGCCGTTGCTGGCCATCGCCGTTTGTCCGCAGGTGGCCGGCGTGGTGGTGGGCGAAATGGGGAGCTTGAACCTGCTAGCGGTCCCGATGGCTAGAATCGGGTCAGTCGTATTGTCGATAGGGACGATGGGCCGGAATCCTTGTGCCGCATCGCAAGCCCAGGCCTGCGTGCCTGCTACTATCGCGCCCGCGGGAGCTGTAGGCGCAACTGCGCCGGCTGTCCCGGCTGGAATCAATGCACTGGAACTGCGTAGCTCCGCTTGTAGTCCCGCGGCCTGCGCGGTCGCGCAGACTCCGCCAAACATTATGCCGACCGCGAGAATCGCGGCATTGCGAATAGGCAATTGCACGAATCGCTTCTCCTTTATCGAAATCATCATGCGAACGCTTCAAGTCCCTAACTCCGCACTCCTTCTAGGTCCGCGAAGGACAGCTGAACCTATTTACAGCATGAGACGGGTCGGGATTCCGGACGGAACAACAAAAATCGTTCTTGACAACGTTTTACAACCTGAATCGATGATCAGCCCAAGTGCCCCATCGGCTCGCCGGAACCGAGCGCTAATTTCGTTTGAATCGCCGTCTCCTACACGATCCTGCCAGAAGCTCAACCCGAAAGTGCTTGGAGCGCGTAAAAACTTTGTAAAGACCGGAGCCGTACACGCTATACGAATGCCGCATGCCTGGGAAATTGCCGTCCGCCTCTCTCGGACCAGTCACTTCCTCCGGATGAGGCCTGAGTCAGACAGTCGGTCCGGTCCGAGTTGCATTCGTCGCATACTTTCCACGCACGCTCGCCGAAAGCTTACCGAACTACGACGCGTCACGTCATCTTGCAGCGGTGAGCGACCTATGTCGTAATGCCGCATTATCGAGGCCCTCTCCAAAAGCAACGTGGCCCGATAGGCGAGGCCCCCTAAACGGCTCCGCTAGGGCTTTGGAAAGCTCTTTAGCAGGAACCTGAAAAAGTAAGATTCGGCGGTTACCGAATAAGACAAAAGCGCGTCTTACTGTTTTAACCCATGAGAGGCCAGGACACCCAACAAAGCGCGATGTTCAGTTATGTCTCGCCGGAGGATCGCGTGCCGGC
>DAIDGW010000099.1 GCA_027452245.1 Acidobacteriaceae bacterium | reverse complement strand
CCCTGCCATCGGACGGACCGCGGTCAGAACCGCTCGGCTGACGATCTGATGATCCACATTTAAATCGCCGCCATGGTGTGTATAGACCACCTGCGGCTGCCAGCGTTCGATCAACTCTTCAACGATTTTGATCACGTCGAGTAGATCTACGGAATCGAAGCGGTTGTCGGGGAGTCCGTGAAGGGAGAGATCTTTCACTCCGAGGAGGCGAGCGACCTTGTGGGAGCACTCAGCCAAGCGCCGTATCAATGCTTTATCTGTGTCCTCCAGTTTGGCGAAACGCGAGCTAACACCTTCTCCCAAAATGGTGACGAACACAACGTGCCCCTCACGAGTCAAGCGCGCCACGGTGCCTCCACAGCCGAGCAATTCATCGTCCGGATGCGCCGCCATGACGAGAATATTCATGCCAGCACTCGCTCTCGTTGTTCCATAAGAACAGTCCGGCTGTCGGGACCTTTATTGAAAAGCAGATCAATCGCCGCCAGATGCGGCTCGAAGTCCGGATATATCTGCGAGTACACAGGATGCCGGTAGTCGTCATAACGGACCTTAACATTGTGACGCTCAAAACTGACTTCGTTCAGATAATTCCGTCCCAAGGGTCCCGATAAGTAAACTGTGGCTCCGAGTTCGCGGCACAGGTTCAACACAAGCTGCTCTTTAGCTCCCGAAGCATGCATCTGGGAGCTGAAATAGAGCTTCGTGCGGATATCGAGAGCATTGAGCAGGTAGGTGGAAATCTCGGTCATCAGATCGGTCAGGTTGGTCCAGCGACGATCGTAGAGATCGCGAAAAAAAATAGAGTGTTCGGCGAAAAATGGAGCTCTAGAATAATTTTGCCGCAGACTCTCCCAGTGCTTGCGGGCCCAAGGTTTCTGATTGTCGATTTCCATGTCGCCTATGGCCAAGTTGCAGAATTTTCCTGCTGTTTTGACAGGCACGGTCAGCCAGGACCAGCCATTCCGGGTTCGAATCTTGTTGCGATTTGTGAAACTGTTCTTTTCGAATTGAACATGATCGAGCACAACATGCACGTCCGAAATAGCGATGCGATGGAAATATCCAAGCCAGGGAAGATATGCAGGCTGATGGATGGAGACGATCATTCGGAAACGTCCTAGCCTGCCACACACTCAGATGCGTCCAGGAGTTCCCAAGTTAACGGCGTGCCGCTCTCGATGTCACAGACGGCCCTGCGGCCAAGGATCTCGCCGAGATACTTAGGCGCCAAGCCCTCGGCGGGACGGATTGACCTTACGTTTTCCTCGGTGAACATCTCTCCCTTTTTCATATCGCGTACGACGAACAAAGAGCGGCGGAATGGGAGGGCCCGCAATTCGTGCGAGGTGGGCCCGTAATGGACCTCGCCCAGAGCTTTCTCCGCCATGCGGATAGAATCAACGAGTTCCTTGAATTCCTGGGGCTCAAGCGAGAACGCCGCATCCGGGCCACCATCGGATCGGGAAAGCGTGAGATGCTTTTCGATGATGCAAGCCCCTAACGCAACCGCTGCCACCGAAGCTGCAATGCCAGGCGTGTGATCCGATAATCCGACAGGGAGATTAAAGCGCGACGAGAGATCGGGAAGGGAGCGCAGGTTCATCTCTTCCACAGGCGCAGGATAAGAACTACTGCAACGCAACAGGGCTATCTGTGTGCACCCAGCTTCCAGTGCGGCGGAGACTGCTTCGTCAATCTCCTCGAGCGTGGCCATTCCGGTGGAAATCAGCAGCGGTTTTCCCGTGCGCGCCATTTTCTGGATCAGAGGCAGATCGACCAACTCCGGAGACGCGATTTTATGGGCCGGCACATTCATCTGCTCAAGGAAATCGACGGCGGTGGCATCGAAGGCACTGGAGAACAGATCGAGTCCCAACTCTTCGGCTAAGACCTTGAGCTTAGGCTGCCAGTCCCAAGGCGTATAAGCCTCGCGATAGAGTCCGTAGAGCGTGCGCCCGTCCCACAGCGTCCCCCCGCCAATGCGGAACGATTTGCGATCCGATGGGATGGTGATCGTATCAGCGGTATAGGTCTGAAGTTTGACGGCATCTGCACCGGCTTCTTTGGCCGCGTGCACGATCCGCTGGGCTCGCTCGAAATCCTGGTTATGGTTCGCCGAGAGTTCAGCAATGATGTAGACGGGGTGGCCTGGGCCGATCATATGCGAGCCAATTTGAAGGGATGCTGAATTCATGCGGGCTCCCGTTGTGCCATATTCGCCACCTGTTGAGGAGCAAAGGGTTCACGACGTCCGC
This sequence comes from Acidobacteriaceae bacterium, assembly GCA_027452245.1. Lineage (GTDB taxonomy): Bacteria > Acidobacteriota > Terriglobia > Terriglobales > Acidobacteriaceae > Sulfotelmatobacter. The sequence continues at coordinate 48,408 of DAIDGW010000099.1, read as the reverse complement.
TACGAATGATTTCCATTGCGCGATCGCCCTCATTGAAAAGTAAATCAATCACGGCTGCAAAAGGGCAAAACGGCGCAAATTGCTGTTTATAGCAGGGATGTTCGTAATGATGAAATGACGTTCGAATGTTAACATTCGACATTATTTCCAGTTCCGGCAACAAGTATTCGGCTGAACCAAGAGGCGAAAGGTAGTCCGAGCCCCCAAGGGTTAGACAGATGTTCGCCAGCAATTCCGTCCTCTTGCCCATCTGACACAGCGTAGAGGCAAGGACCAAGTTCGTGCTGATCCGTAGAAGACCCGTGATCCACTCTATTATTCGAACGTTTAACTGCACCAGGTTCTGTCCAGTATTAGTCAGAATTTCGGAAAGCGGATCAAAATAGGTTCGAAAAAAAGGAGCGCGAGCATAATTCAGTTCAATCGCCCGCAGATGATTTCGCCAAAAATCTGCCTCTCGTATCTCCACCTCGTTAATCTTCTGCGTTAGCCTTCCCCGAAAAACAACGGGCACAGTCAGCCACTGCAATCCTGTCGGGGTTTTGATCCTGTTTCTTTGCTGCCACGATTGCTTTTCAAACTGCACCGTGTCGAGAATCACAAATGTATCGACCTGATCCATAAGATCGAAATATCCAAGCCAAGGCAGGTATGTTGGCTGCGCAATTGCGATTTTCATAAGTGTTGCTCTCAGCGAACAACCAAGAGGCGGGGCGAATCCTTGCTCGAACTAACCATCTTCATAGCACTCACGACACGCTCCGCGCCCTTTCCATCCACCAACTCGGCAGCATTCGCGATAACGCCCGAGCGAAGCTTCTGATTCGCGATTAATGATTGCAAGCCCTTTGCTATATCCGCAGGGCTCAGCGACCCAAACCAACCCAACGACAGAGCGGCTTCTTCACGAGCTAATGAATTGGCAAGCGACTCCTGGTTTACAGCGATTGTGATCAGCAACATCGGGACCTTCATATATGCCAATTCGCACCACGTCCCGCCGCACCCGGTCACGGCGAGATCCGAATTCAACATCAGTTCCGGCATATCCTTGACATTGGTCAATAGCGATACCTTGTGGCATGACTTTACAATTCCTTGCCGGATCCGTTCCGTATGCGGATTGCTTGCGCCTGTAACGATCACAACTTCTAGGTGCGGTTCTGGAATATGCTGCAATGCTTCGAGCACCTGAAGCGTCACATTGTTGGGGTCGGCGCCCCCCATTGTGACCAGGATTCGCGTTGCTATTGGTGATGGCAAGTGATTAGCACGTGCGTTGAGGAACTCTCGCCGTAAAAAAGCGAATTTTGGTCCCAGGAGAAATTGGGTCCGCTGACTACGTGCGGGATATCGAGTATTCCAGTCTTCAATGTCAGGATTTACCACGATATCGCAATCGCATAATGGACGAGGGTCGCCATCATCCATCAGCAGCAAGTGCCGGCTCACGGCTGCGACGCTGCGTCGATACTGATCTGAAAAGTGATAGCCGTCCAAGACGAGCCAATCGCAGTCGTTTCTCGATAGCAGACTCGAGGTACACAGGGAATCGGTAGCGGATCCTGGCTCCGCGGCGATGAAAGAGACCTCAAACCCTTCCGACCGAATTCGCTTCCGAAGTTCCTCGGCGATTGCGGCGACCGCAAACATTGCCTTTACCCCCGCTTTCCGTAACTCCTGGGCGAGCGCGAGGCAGCGCATGATATGGCCCTCGCCGATACGGGCACCGGCATCAGCACGAAAAAGAACGGAAATCATCTGCGAGATACCATGGGCGCGAAAAGTCAGACTGTAAAGACGTAATCGTACCTAACTTCCGACTCAGTTATTCCTTCATTTGCCCGCTCTCTGTGGCGGAAATACTCTTTGAGAATCAGACCGCTCCGCTCTGATAGCGCAAGAAAATCATTGGCCGTGGCATAGAAGAGTCCCGCTGAATTCAGAACGATCGTTTCCAGGCCGACAGCAGCCCGGAGCCACCGCCGAACCATGCCCAGCGCACTTCGAAGACCATGGTATCTCCGCAGATGCCATATACATCGGACAATTGAGGTTCCGCGGTACATCTGATAGTAGGCATATTCATCAACTTCTGGAATCTCACCGATGTAGATGGTCGCCCCTGGGCGCGCTATACGAACCATTTCGGAGAGGGCGCTGACTACATCCTGCGTGTTAACCAGATACATTAAGGTAGTGTTACATACGATTTTGGTCGCGCTGTTTGAGTCAATTGGCAGGCATTGGGCCCTCGCCGCAATAAAACGAATACCGGGAAACATGGGCTCGAGTCGCTGCTTTTCCTCGGCCGTAGCAACGACTCCAATTCGGTTCGTGGTCATTCCAGCGACTGCTCTGAGCAAAGACGCGTCTCCGCAGCCTATGTCAACGAGTACATCTCCAGGCTGGACGTTTATCCGGTCTAGTATCGCTTGGCTGACAAACTCGGTTAGAGCTTTTTTGTTTGGTCTGGCCGCCAATTCATGGATGTCTTCGGCCTGTGCTCGCAAACGATAGGCGTCGAAGTAATTGTCGACTCTACTTACAGGCATCTCCTGCTCGTCCCCCTCTGTTTTTTGAGTCGCACTCTTTCAATCTCTTCACCATGCTGTCCAACCGCCGTCCACAGGGAGGTTGATTCCAGTGACGTACGAAGAAGCATCCGACGCCAAAAATAAAAGCGGGCCCCGCATCTCGGCCGGATCACCCGTGCGACGCATCGGATTCTTGCTTCTCAAGCGGTCGTGAAATTGAGGGTCCGCATCAAGATATCTTCGGTCAGGGAAAGGCCCAGGACTGATGCAATTCACTCGGATGCGGTCTGCAGCAAAATGACAGGCAGCATAGCGCGTCATTTGAATCAATGCCGCTTTAGCTGCTCCGTACTGCGGGGGATTATTCGCGCCACTGCTACCATAAATACGACCATCCGGACTCACGCTGCCATACATGGAGCCAATGTTAACGACCGAAGCGCCGCCCGCAGTGAGCGCCGCTGCCCTTCTGAGCAGAGACAGAGCGCATTGCATCAGATTGAATGCTGCCACCACATTCACCTGGTATGCCTCATCGAAATCTGCAGGTGTCACGGATTCGAAAGTTCCGGCGCGCCCAATGCTTGCATTGTTTACCAGCACATCTAAGCGATTGTACTTCTGTCCGATCCGATCGACGTTCTCGCGTAGCGCTGAGTAGTCAGTCACATCGAAGCAGGCTTCGCTGGCTTTGAAACCGTCTTGTTGCAACTGGTTAGTCAATTCTCGAACAGCTTCGGCCTTGCGCCCATTCACGAAAACGTGTGCACCCGCCCCTGCCAATGCTTTGGCCATCGGACGGCCAAGCAGCCCGGTTGCCCCCGATAAAAACGCGACGCGGCCATCCAGCCGAAATGAAGAAGTGACATCTCTCGCGCTATCGTGCTGAACATTCATGCAGTGGCTTCCATAGCGATGGGTTCAGAAGTTCTTCCGGCGCCCCTGGCACCACTCGATCAACCTCGGCGAGTTGCTCCGGCGTGAGATAAGGCAAACAGAAAAGCCGCAGGTTCTCTTCCAACTGTTCGAGCGTCTCGCATCCAACGACAACGGCTGTGATCCACGGCTGTGACCGAACGTAGGCGAAGCATAAGTCCAGTACGCTCTCACGCTCGAATTCCGTCGCAAGGTGTTGCAGCACTGCCGCACATCCTGTCGCATAGCTCTGAGATGCCGGCCATATCTCCGGACTGTTCACCAGAACTCCCTGCAACAGCGCACTCCTCCCGTGTACCACCACATCCGGACGCTCAGAGAGTGCACGATCGACTCCGGCAACTCTCCAGCGCCAGTCGAGAATGTTCATCGGAATTTGCAGATGTCGGATCTCCGGATCTCGCAACGCAGCCACCGCCTCACTGGGTTCGTACACCGAAGTGCCCAGTTTCCCAATAGTTTCCGCAGTTCGCAGTTCTTTCAACCGTGCCCAGATATGCCCGCGGTGAGAATCGTGGTGTTCCCAGTTGTGAAGCAGCACGGTTGAGAGCCGTTGAACTCCCAACGCCTCCCGAGAAGACGTGACGCTGGCATCCACTTCCGCACGGACCTGTTCTGCCGAAGCATCTCGTTGCAGCGCATCCAGCGGATCAAGCTTTGTGATCACTTCAACCCGCGACCGCCAGGCACCGGTAAGCGCATTCCCAAGCACTTGCTCGGAATCGCCATAGTCGCGAGCAGTATCCAGCGCGGTCACGCCGTGCGCAATCGCACATCGGGCCATTTCGACTGCCACCGAACACCTCGGCTTCCCCGTGCGATTGGCTATTCCGTATTCCGCTCCAAGCTGCACTGTGCCCAAAGCCAACTCACCGTGAACTTCTCCAGAGATGATCTTGTACGGCACCCTGAATCTCGGCTCGCCAGGCATACCAGAGAGCTTCCGGATAAGTTCATACCATCCCGTACCCACGGGATCCGCCAAACCATCGAACAGCCGGCAAATCCGCGCATAATCTTCGTTGTCATCGATTGTGCATCTCAGATGGCTGTAATCTGCCCCACGGATCATCGATGGCGTATGAGCCGCGGCCAAACAATTGCGAGCGAGCCATGAGGTAACATGCTCGCGATCGTACTGGCTCGTCGCGGATGCGTCTGCTTTTCGCAGCGCCCGCGCACGAAATGCTTCCGCAACCAGCCCGTAAGGGAGACGTCCGCTCGGCCATACATGACTCGAGTATTCCGCGCCGGAATTCTCGAGCGCGAAAATCAGGTCTTGAATGAAACTACCGTCTGGAATGATGTTGTCCCCTGTGATCCGCACTACGATCGACTTGTCCGGAACATCCGAAGCGGCCAGAGTATAGCGACGCAACACATCCTCAAGCGGCCCACGGAAAGTCCGAATCGATTTCTCGCGGAAGATTTCCGCGAGTGCATCATCAGACGAATCGTCCGATGTGGCCACAATAAGCTCATGCCCCGCATTTCCCGCGCGTAATGCCGCCAGCAGCGCACTCGGATATTCCCCAATCGGCAGCATCGCCTTTCCAGGAAGGCGTGTGCTCGTTGTCCGCACTTGCAGAATGACTGCGGCTCTCATGTCGTGGTGCCAATCTCTCCAGGTCCGTGAAAGACTACTTCCGATAGTGATTCACTACTTTCTCCACTGCGTGGATCACATCCTCCACATCCTGATCGCTCATGCCATGAAACATCGGCAGGCTGATCAACCGCTGATAGGCGTCTTCGGCGACGGGAAATTCACCGCCTGTATATCCGAAGCGCTCCCGGTAATATGGGTGCAAATGCACCGGAATGTAATGAACGTTGACACCAATATTTTCCCGGCGAAGAGCACGGAAGATCTGCGCACGTTCTGCTCTCAGCCTCGAAAGATCGAGGCGGATGGGATATAGGTGCCAGGCCGGGTTCACTCCGGGACGAACCGTTGGAGGGATTACGGCGTCCATGGCGCGAAACGCGGCGGTGTAGCGGGCGGCGATATCACGCCGTCGCTGCAGATTGCGATCCAGTTTCTGCAGCTGCGATAAGCCCAGAGCACACGCAAGGTCAGGCAAGCGGTAGTTATAGCCGAGCAGGACCATCTCGTAATGCCAGTGATCGTTAGCCTGCCGCTGACGGGCATCGCTGCAAATTCCGTGATTGCGAAAGCGCCGCAGAATCTCGGCGAACTTCGCGCTGTTCGTGGCGACCAAGCCGCCTTCCCCGGTTGTAATGTGTTTCACCGGATGAAAGCTGAACACGGTCATATCCGCGAGGCTGCCGACCGGACGATCGCGGTGCTCGGCGCCGAGCGCGTGACATGCGTCCTCAATAACGATCAGCCCGTGCCGGTCGGCAATGGCTAGAATCTGCTCCAATTCGGCGGGGTGACCCGCATAGTCGACCGGAAGAATCGCCCGCGTGTTCGGCGTGATCTTTGATTCCAAGTGGCCGGGGTCGAGATTGAGAGTATCTGCCTGCACGTCCGTAAAGACGGGGGTCGCGGCCTGATAGAGAATGCAGTTGGCCGTCGCAGCGAAGGTCATGGGCGTGGTAATTGCCTCATCACCGCTTTTCAGGCCGGCGGCGAAAGCAGCGGCATGCAACGCTGACGTTCCGGAACTGAAACTGACTGCGAACTTCGCGCCCACCCTGGCTGCGAAGGCTTCCTCAAACTCGCCCACTTTGGGGCCCGTCGTAAGCCAATCGGAGCGGAGCGCGTCCGTCACTGCCGTGATATCGGATTCATCGATCGATTGCCGTCCATAAGGCAGAAAGGTATCGCGGACGGGCGATCCGCCGTCGATGGCAAGCGTCTGCGGGGTGACGGAAGTCGCACTCATGACGATCCTATGCCGGAATGCCGGCGGAATAAATGCGGTCTTCCAGCGAAGGCAACCCCGCCAATTCCCGCAATTCACGGTTGGTCAGCCAGCGATCGTTGGTGTCGCTCGCATATCGGAAGCCTTCTTGCATCGGGGTCGCGTCCGACCAATTTTCGCGTTTCCACCAAGTGTGCGCCGGTTGAATGATGTACCGGTCTGGCACTTCGAGCGTATTGCGTGCCTCATCCTCCGAGACGAGCACCTCATGCAACTTTTCGCCGGGGCGAATACCGATAGTCTCAATCTCGCACCCGGGCGCGATCGTCTCTGCCAGATCGAGCAGGCGCATACTGGGAATCTTTGGAATGAATATTTCTCCGCCGTGCATGCGCTCAAGGCTGCTCACGACGAAGCGGACGCCCTGCTCGAGCGTCAGCCAGAAGCGGGTCATGCGCGAATCGGTCAGCGTGATGCGACCGCGCCGCCGCTGCTCAAGAAATACGGGGATGACGCTACCCCGGCTGCCCACGACATTTCCATAACGCGCACAACTGAAGCGGGAATCCTGTCCGCCAGCGTAGGCATTGGCCTGCACAAACATTTTCTCGGCGCAGAGCTTGGTGGCGCCATAAAGATTGATTGGATTCACGGCTTTATCGGTACTCAATGCCAGCACGCGGCGGACACCCTGATTGATGGCAGCATCGATCACGTTGCGGCCACCGATGATATTGGTCTGAATGGCCTCAAACGGGTTGTATTCGCAGGCCGGCACCTGTTTGAGAGCGGCAGCATGAACTACGATGGTCACTCCGGAGAAAGCACGCTCCAACCGAGTGGCGTCGCGAACATCGCCGATGAAATAGCGCAGGGCCGGATCGTCCAAGCCGGCGGTGCGCATGTCGTGCTGCTTCAGTTCGTCGCGACTGAAGACCACCAAGCGCTTGGGGTGATATTCGCGCAGCATAATTTCCACGAACTTCTTGCCGAACGAACCGGTACCGCCGGTGACGAGAACGACTTCCTGTGACCAATTCATCCGTTTGCCTCGATAAAGTTCCCAACCGCTTCCAAAACTATGCTGCGATCGGATGGCCTTGCATTTGTGCCAGCGGCTTCATGCCGAATGCTTCCAGAATGGTGGGCGCGACGTCGTATAGGCGCAGTCCTTCGAGCGTGGCTCGTTGCTGGCTGCGCGCCAAGTTTTTGCCTTCCGCCATCAGGAAGATTCCATCCCAATTATGATTGGCGCCGTCCGGCCCAGTGTCGTTCTCGCGAGTGTGAATTTTGCCGCTACCTACCATGCCGCTGGAACGCCAATACAGATTTCCGAAGAAAACACTGAGATCAGGAGCGATGTTTTTCGTATCACGATAGACTTCGTCTGAAAGCGCGACGCGGGTACCGATAGAAGCCCCTTCGGCATCGCCTAAAGACTCAAGTTGCTCTTTCAGAATTCCGCGCAGCGAATCGTACTCGGATTTAGGCACCACGCCTTGGGGTTCGCGTCCTTCCACGTTGAGACAGATGCGCCCGTAGTATCCGCCCTCACCCCACGCCTTCGTGCGCGACCAATCGATCTCCAACTGATCGAACCGGGTAGGCGCGCTGGGATACTTTTTCAGAGAAAGATACCCATTCTGGATCAACCATTCGTTCAGCGCGACTGCCCCATCCATGCGCTTGGCGCCGTGATCGGAAACGATCAGGACGCGCGTGTTGCTATCGGCGAACTCGAGCAACTCACCGATAAGCAAGTCGACATACTTGTAGTATGCATGAATTGCATTGCGGAAGGGATTGCCGTCTCCGGCATAGAGCACGTGCTGTGGATCCATGAACTGCCAAAAGCCGTGATGGATGCGGTCCGTGCCCATTTCAACCATCATGAAGAAATCCCACGGACGCGTTTTTAGCAAATGCTTCGCGACGGTGAAACGCTTGGTAGTCATCTCATAAATCTGACTAAGAAGCCACTGTTTCTTGTCGGTGCGAAAGCCTTTGACGTCGACCATGTAATCGCCGACAATCCGCTGCAGTTCACCGCGCAATTCGTGCGGGTAGGTGTATTGGCTCTGCGCTCCCGGCGTCAAAAAGCAACTGACCAGTGAGCCGCGCACCGGCTTGACGGGGTAGGTGGGCGGGACCCCGATAACGATGGAGTTCTTGCCAGCCCTGCTCAGCAAATCCCAGACGGTTTGCTCGTGGATACTGGCCGAATTCGCAACCGAAAGCTTGTCGTAATCATATTCGCTGCGATTGCGAAAACCATAGATCCCCAACTCCCCGGGATCGCGACTGGTCATCATGCACATCCAGGCGGGAACCGTGATGGGCGGCGTGATGCTGCGTAATTTTCCATGAACACCGGCTTCCAAGACGCGCCGAATATTGGGAAGTTCCTGCAGCGACGGCCCAAAGACCAATTCGGGGTCGGCACAGTCCAGCCCGATCACCATCACTTTGCGTTTCGGTGAAGATCGAAACAGCACCTGGGCTCTCTTTCTGACTGGAGTAATTGATGGGTAGTATAACCAAGAATTTTCTGAGGTGGACGTGACTCTCTCAGCACACTTGGAACCTGCCGAGGAACTCGATTAGGCACTCTGAAGAGAATCTGATCTTTGCTTTAATCGTTTGACGCCTCCGATTGGCAGTCGTGTGCCAACTCTGGTAGCAGGGGTCTTTGAAAGTCACGCCGGCCTGAGGGAGGGCTCGTTCTCATAATTCAAAAATGCGCAGTCGCGGTGGGATAGCAGCGCAACTGATCGAGGAAGAGGAATGGGTTCGGGACCGTTGGTGCCAACAAACAGCTCGATTGTCCGCGAAATGCAGCCGACGCCCTTTGATCTGAATCGGACGGCGCCCCGACTCTACACCGAATTGCCTGGGCAGGAATCGACCCTTGGCGAGTATCTTCGTATCCTGGTCAAGCGAAAGTGGGTCGTCATTTCGTGCCTGGTCACAATCTTTTCCGTTGTAGCAGTGGCTAGCCTGAAAATGACCCCGGTCTACGAAGCTAGCGGCAGCATCGCAATCAATAAACCCGATTCCACGTTGAACTTCAAAGACTCAGCGGCGTTCAGCATCGATTACTACGATCCCACGGAATTGGACACCGAAGTAAAAATTCTGCAAAGCGATCTGCTCGCGCTGCAAGTCATTCGCGAACTGAACCTCGACCGCCGTCCGGATTACGGAGCGCCAGCAACTCCTCCTGCATTGCAGTCTTCGATCGATCTGGCACCCGATCCCTTGCAGGTAAATTCCTCCCGCGCATCGGCTGCTCTAGGCTCGTTCAAGGGCGGACTCAGGGTGGCACTGGCTCCCAATTCGCGCATCATCGAAATTCACTACCGCAGTGCCAATAAGCAAACGGCTGCCAATGTGGTGAACACGCTGATGCAGACTTACATCGAGAACAACTTCAAAGCGCGCTTCGAATCCACCATGCAAGCCTCGGATTGGTTGTCGAAGCAATTGGTTGACCTTCAGATGAAGGTCGAGACCTCCCAGGAGAAGCTGGTTCGCTATCAGAAAGAACACGAGATTCTTGGTATCGACGAAAAGCAGAACATCATTACGGAGAAGCTTGATGAGTTGAACAAAGAATTTACCGGCGCTGAGTCGGAACGCATGGACAAAGAAGCGTATTACCGTATGCTCCAATCCGGCGACCCCGCTGCCATTGCTTCCAACACCAGCGGTACTCCTGTCGATTCGGGCGCACAGTCCGGTTCGGGTCTCCTGGAAACTCTTCGCAGCCGGCGCGCCGATCTTCAGATCCAGGCAGCAGAATTGAACACGCAGTTCGGCCCAGCTTATCCCCGCCTGGTACAGATCAACAGCCAGATCAAGGAAATCGACCTGCAGCTTCAGGGAGAAGTAAAAAAGTTCGTAGCTCGCGCACGTGCCCAGTACATGACCGCGCTACAGCGCGAGAACATGTTGCGCGATGCTCTTGAAAAGCAAAAGCAGGAAGCTAACAAACTGAACGAGAGTGCGATTGAATATAGCCTTCTCAAACGCGACGTCGAGACCAACCGCCAACTCTATGAAGGGCTGCTCGAAAAGCTTAAGGAGGCGGGAGTCTCGGCCGGACTGAAATCGAATAATTTCCGCATCGTTGATAGCGCGCGTGTGCCGACCTCTCCGGTGGAACCGAATGTTCCGCGGAATCTCAGTTTCGCGCTGGTGCTCGGTTTGACCACAGGTATCGGGCTCGCGTTCCTCCTGGAGGGACTCGACAACACCGTGCGCACCACCGAACAGGCGCATATGATTTCCGGATTCGCACCGCTGGGCATGATTCCTCTGGGATCGAAGACGGCTCGCGAAACAGGCGCGAAACGCCTCGTGCTGGCTTCCTCGAACGAAGCCGTCGAACTGATTACCCACGTTCGTCCGCAGTCACAAATGGCGGAATCATATCGCGCGTTGCGTACTTCTCTGCTGCTCTCGAATTTAGGTGCCCCGCCAAAGATCATCATGGTGACCAGCGCGCTCCCCCAGGAAGGCAAGAGCACGACCAGTATCAATACCGCCACCGTGCTGGCGCAGAAAGGAGTACGTGTTCTGCTCATCGATGCCGACCTACGCCGACCCAGCATTCATAAGACACTCGGGATGGGGCCGCGCAGCGGACTCAGCAACGTGCTCACCGGCAGCACGAGCCTGGAGCAGGCCATCACTCGTACACCTCTGTTGCCCAATTTGCAGGTGCTCCCGGCCGGAACACCGCCCCCTAATCCCGCGGAGTTGCTGGCCTCCTCCAATATGCGGGATGTGCTCGAAGAATTGCGGCACAAGTACGATCACATCGTAATCGACACGCCACCGACTCTTTCCGTCACCGATGCGGTAGTACTTTCACCCCGCGCCGACGCGATCGTCCTCGTGATCCGTTCCGGGCACACGACCAAGCAGGCATTGCGCCGCTCGCGCGACATCCTGATGCAGGTCAACGGGAAAGTTGCGGGTGTCCTGTTGAATGCGGTCGATCTGAGTTCCCCGGATTATTACTACTATTACGAATACAAAGGAAAATACTCGCGTTATTACCGTAATGACGATGAATTCGATGAGGGCGATGGCGCCGATGATCCGGTTGCACCGCCGACGAGTGCGTAACTGTGTCCGACGCAAGTAACCGACAAACCAAGACCGCGCTGATGGAATTTCCTCTGCACTCTTCTGCGCGCAAAGCAATCGTCGCTGGCAGCGCAGCATTGCTAGCATCTGTATACTTGGCGCTGGTCGCATGTCAATTTCTCGCATCCCATTACGGCCGTCGCCAGGACATAGCCAGTCTGATCAAAGCTTCCAGACTGGATCCTCGTAATGCGGATTACCCGGACCAAATCGGCCGTTACCAGGAACTCGTGGCGCGCGACCCTTCGGCGGCGGTTGTCTCGTATGTGCGGGCCGCCCAACTGAATCCGCATTCTGCCCGCTACTGGTTCGATCTGGCGCGCGTTTATCAAATTCTGGGGGAAACCTCGCAGCAATCAGCTTCATTGGAACGTGCGATTGGGGCCGATCCCACGACTCCGGACGTTGCCTGGGAAGCAGCAAATTTCTATCTAGCACAAGGGCAAAGTCAGCGGGCATTGCGCGAATTTCGTGTGGTGCTGGCCAATGATCCTGGTCTCGCCGGGGCAGCCGTGCAGTTCTGCTGGCGCATTCAACCCGATATTGATGCTTTGCTCCGCGATGTCATCCCTCCCACGACCGATGCATACACAGCGCTGCTTAGTCTGCTCATCGACAAAAGAGAGACTCAGCAGACGGAAAAAGTCTGGGACGCGATGGTCCGCTCTCAGCAGCCCTTTGGAGTGCGCACCGGACTTACCTATTTCCGTTATCTCATTCTGCAAAAAGATGTGGATGAAGCGCAGCGCGTCTGGCGAGACACCGCCCGCCGGTTCTCGCTCAATGCATACCTTCCCACCGCCGCCAACTTGATCGTCAATGGCAACTTCGGCCTTGATGTTCTCAATGGTGGATTCGACTGGCAGTACCAGAAACAATCCGGCGTAGAGCTGATGTTGGATCCCAGCGAATTTCACGGCGGCCGACGTTCGCTGCTGATTACGTTCGACGGGCCGGGAATCTCAGACGCCGGGATCACGCAAATGGTTCCGGTTCAGCCCGATACAAGCTACGAATTTTCTGCCTATTACAAGATCGGCGGGATGGAAGGCGCTGGAGCTCCGCATTTCACGCTGCAGGACGGCTACCACCAGACAATCTATTACGACAGCGATGAATTGAAAGAGGCGGGATACTGGAAGTCAGTAATTGGAGAATTCACTACTGGGCCGGATTGTCGATTGCTGATTTTGCATGTGCGACGCCTTCCCGCCGGTAGTCCGATCAGGGGAAAGCTCTGGATTGATGACTTCCGCCTGACCGCCAAAAGGGTTCAGCAGTGAGGCTCCAGTTGTAATGTGTGATCCGTTTTTAGCAGTGTATGGATTCAGCAAGGGCAGCCCTTATGTCAGCCTCAAAGAGTCCGGCTATGCGAACCAGTGCACCCTCCGCGCCCCTTAACTCCGTGCTGCTCTACGGCACCTTGAGCCTGCTCTTGTTCGGCCCTCTGGCATTTGGAGCGGTGGAGCCGTGGTCGATATTTGTACTGCAAGTCGGCACAGTTGGGCTCGCCCTGTTATGGATTTCCAAGCAGTTGCTTGATGGAGCGGTGAGTATCCGACGAAATCCGCTATTCCTCCCCATGGCGGCATTCGGCTTACTGATCCTCCTGCAGATCGCATTCCGTCGCAGCGAGTACCCGCACGGCACAATTTCGGAAGCATTGCTGGATTGCACCTACGGAATTCTTTGTTTTCTTACCGCGCAAGCAGTCTTCCGAACATCGCAAGCCAAAAAGCTGGCAATAATCTTCAGCCTCTATGGGACCGCGGTTGCCAGCTTCGCCATGCTGCAAGGCATATCGCCCAACGGCAAGCTCTACTGGCTCCGACAGCCGGCTCTCGGAGGCTGGATCTACGGACCCTACGTAAATCACAACCATTACGCCGGGCTGATGGAACTGCTGCTACCCGTCCCAATGGTGCTGTCCCTGACGCACTTCACTCATTCCAGAAAGCGGATGGCCGCTGCTGCTGCTGCTGCGATCATGGGCGGCACAGTCTTCCTCTCCGGTTCTCGTGGAGGAATGCTTGCGATCACAGTCGAAATCATCGTCCTGGGGACGCTAGTCCTTAGACAGAAGCAGGATATGAAAGCCGCAATTGCAGGCGGGGTTTTTACGTTGATCATTGCCGGTGTACTGGTCTGGCTCGGTGGAAATGAATTATCCCAACGCCTGTCGACTCTGGGGAATGTTCACGCTGACCTGACTGCGGACGTGCGCTTGCACATCAACCGCGACGCGCTGCGAATGTTCCATGCCCGTCCCATCCTGGGCTGGGGACTAGGGTCATTTCCCATCGTCTATCCGCAATACCGCACGTTCTATACAAACTTCTTTATCAACGAAGCACATGACGACTATTTGCAATTGCTGGTAGAAACAGGCCTTGCAGGCACCGCCATTATGCTGTGGTTCTTAATCGCGCTGTTTCGGAACGCGTTGCGCAAAATCAACAAATGGAATTCCGAAGTAACCGGCGCATTTACACTCGCCTGCCTTCTGGGAGTAATTGGTATTCTCGTTCACAGTACGGTCGACTTCAATCTGCACATTCCGGCTAATGCCGCCTTGTTTTATGTGATGTCCACGCTCGCGGCTGCCGATCCGTTGATGCACCAGTCAAGGAAGCGTCGGCCCATCGAGATTCCTGCCGAGCAGGCCCTGTCCGCCGCATCCGAAGTGGTGTAAAGATCACCGACTTATCGCCACGCGTCCACGGCTTTCCACCAAATCAGCTTGGCCCATTCGCTGACGAACGTCTTCGCCCATTCGCGGTGCTTCCACCAGAGTACTCCATATTCGACAGGGTTACGGGCAGCGGAGGAGGAGAAGGTTCGCCCCTTCAATTCATGGCGAAATATACTGAGCGCCCTGCGTGTATGGTAGTCGGACGTCACGATCAGCACACGTCCGCTTTTTATGGAGGAAAGGCACTTGGCGACATCATGCGATTCTCCCCGGGTGGATAATCCAGCGATGGGGCAGATGCCGATCTGAGGGGCTCGGGGCTGCTTCTGGACGTATTGCCGTGCGATCTCGAGTTGGGTAACGTCGTAAATCTTCGCTACCGCAGGGACATCGAGGATCATGAACGGCGCGTAATCCTCGTTTAACATTTCCAGTCCCTTCGCGGGCCGCTTCTCAGTTTCACCGGCCAAAACGACAATCACATCGGAGCGATCTGGATCGTCTATAACCAGGTAACCTCCGGCAAAGAACGCCACAAAGCAGGCGAAAACCAAACACAGCAGAAGAATCCAGTGAAAGAAACGGTGTTTCCGGCCCTCAAATCTCATCTTCTTGGGTCCTATTGCGCCTTCCGGCAAATGGTTTCCGACAAGTGAGATGGGTCACTATCGGGCCTTGCCTTGCGTGTTAAAATCATGCGTTCTTTAATCTCGTCCTCCCCTCCGCTACTTCTTATGACGACTCTTTCTGCTTCATCCACAACTCTTGAACAGCTCAAAACCAGAATCCGCGAGCGCCAAGCGCGCGTCGGCATTATCGGCCTCGGTTACGTAGGCCTTCCACTGGCCCTGCTTTTTAGTGAACAAAAATTCGCCGTAACTGGCTTTGATATTGACCAGCGCAAGGTAGACACTCTGGCGCAGGGCGGCTCCTATATCTACCGGATCTCCACCACGGAAATTCAGACAGCAAAATCTCAGGGCTTTTCCCCTACCTCGGATTACACGCAGATCACAAGCATGGATGCCATCATCATCTGCGTACCGACCCCCTTAAATGAATATCACGAGCCCGATCTCAGTTACATTACCAACACCACGCACGCCATTGCACCTCATATGCGCGCGGGACAGTTGGTAGTGCTCGAGAGTACGACGTATCCGGGGACGACGGAGGAAGTGATGATTCCGATTCTCGAAAAAGGGAATCTCTCGGGATTGAAGGCAGCTCGGGGCGCAGGGGCAGGTTCGGCAGAATTCCTAGTCGCGTTCTCGCCCGAGCGGGAAGATCCCGGCAATACATCCGTTGCGCGGCGCGACATCCCCAAAGTTGTTGGTGGACTCAATCCGGCCGCTTCCGAGATCGCTTCGCTGCTGTACGGATCGATCTTCAACCGCACGGTCCCAGTCTCGTCACCGGCAGCCGCAGAGATGACCAAACTGCTGGAGAACATTTATCGCTGCGTGAATATTGCACTGGTTAATGAACTGAAGTTGCTCAGCCTGCGGATGGGACTCGATATCTGGGAAGTCATCGAAGCCGCGTCGACGAAGCCTTTCGGCTTCCATCCTTTCTATCCCGGGCCCGGCCTCGGCGGGCACTGCATTCCCGTCGATCCGTTTTATCTTTCCTGGAAGGCCAAGGAATGGGACTTTCGTACTCGCTTCATCGAACTGGCAGGCGAAATCAATACCAATATGCCGTATCACGTGCTGCAATCGGTGAGTCATGCCCTGAATCGGCATAAGAAATCGCTGAACGGTGCGCGTGTTCTTGTACTGGGCGTCGCCTACAAGAAAGACATTGACGACCTGCGGGAATCGCCATCGCTTACGATTATCGAACTGCTGCAAAAAGATGGAGCTCAGGTCAGCTATCACGATCCGTATTTCCCGTTCATCGGTCGCGGCCGCAAATACGACCTGCAGATGAAGCGCACGGAACTCGACAATCTTGGCCAATATGATTGCGTGCTGATCGTCACAGACCACTCCGACTACGATTACAAGCGGATCGTAAAAGAAGCCAAGCTTGTGGTCGACACTCGGAACGCCACGCGCGGAATTGAAAGCTCAAATCTGGTGCGTTGCTGATAAGGTCAGAAGATTACGATAGGGCGGTGGCTCGAGTTCCCGCTCTACACACGAGGATATTTGCAGAATTGTCAGATGAGTGTGGGGATTACTGGATCGCGCTGCCGACGTTTGAGAATACGTTGTTCGCATTCGTTCCGATCAAACGTACGGTGCCGACAACGATGACCAGAATCACTGCCAGCATGACAGCGTATTCGGCGATGTCCTGACCACTCTCATCATTCCAAAGTTGATTTATAAGTTTAGTCACGGGCTCCCTCTCTTTGCGCTTTATCGCTAAGCCGGCTCGTTCAGCCTTCGTGAACGGGCTCGTCAATCCCCTTGATACACTCGTGCTTGCTACATTTAACCAGAGTCTATAGTCTCTCCCGCAATCCGCCAATAGCACCAAAGTGCCACCCAACGAAACACCTAAGTTACTGATTCTTTACGAGTTTAAAGGGATTTGCAGCCCAAAAATCGACCAATTCAGGCAATGCTCTTCAGAGGGAGCGCCTGATTCACTGCAAACAAGGCCAGCTCCAATCGGGTCGAGACACCTAATTTATCGAAAATATTACTCAGGTGATGTTTAACGGTGTCTTCACTGATCTTGAAATACTCCGCGATTTCCTTATTGGAATATCCCGCAACAACGGCCGAAACAACTTCCAGTTCCCGTGGAGTCAGTCCGAACTTTCTCTGTCGGGCTTCATCGTGCGTCGACTGCATCAGCGTGCGCAGATACTGCACCAGATTTGAGACGCTCTCCCGCCCTACCCAGTACTCTCCCGACATGACGGTGTGAATCGCCTTGAGGAGTAACTGGGTTGCTGAGTCCTTTAACACTACTCCGCGCGCTCCCAACTGCAGTGCCTCGACGATTTGGCTCTTCTCGGCCGCTGCCGTCAGCAAGATCACACGAACGGGGGTGGCACTGTTCGCAGTACTCAGCTCGCGCAAAGCTTCCAGGCCGGGATGCTTAGGCATGGCAAGGTCGAGCAAAAGAATGTCAGGCTTCAATTGCCGCGCCAATTTAACTGCCTCGGCGCCGTCAGACGCTTCCCCGAGCACTTTCAGATCCGATTCCGCTTCCAGCAGACGACGCAATCCATCGCGGAAAATCGGGTGGTCATCAGCGATTACGATTCTTACCATGTCAAGCTCTTACACTTCCTGTTGCGGTTCCTCGTTTTGCGGAACCGTAACTTCCAGGCGCGTTCCTTGTCCGGGATTTGATTCTACCGTGAGTTCTCCCGCAATCAAACGCACTCGTTCCTTGATGATCATCGGCCCCTTGCCCATTTCGTCCAATTGAATCTGAGTGAAGCGACCGGCAAAAGGAAATCCCTTGCCATCGTCTTCCAGGCTTAGCCGCCACTTTTTGCCTGCCGAACTCAAACGAACCAGCACATGCTGAGCTCCGCTGTGCTTGCGAATATTCACCAGTCCTTCCTGTACGATTCGTACTACTTCGCGGCATACCTTCTGCGGCATGTCCGGATGCTCCATATCCGTGACGAAGCGCGCGGAAATCCCCGTCTCTCTCTGGAAACGTTCGACCGCATCGCGCAAGACCGGGAGCAGACGTTCGGAGTCCACGTCCATCGATTTCATCTGTTGCATCAGTTCCCGCAGCTTCAGCACTTCTTCCCGCAGCAGACCCTGTATCCGGCTTAGTTCGGCTCCAACCTTGCCGTCAGATGATGCTTGCCGCTTCAGCACGTCGACCTGCAATTCCACTCCGATCAGCGATTGTACGGCTCCGTCATGCAATTCGCGCGCGAAACGCGCGCGTTCCGCCGCTCCCGCGCGCCGGCGGAGACGATGCAGCAGGTAAACGTTATAAATGGCGGGGCCTACCTGATGAACCAGATCCAGGAGAAATCGCAATTCCTCCAGTTTCTCTCCGTGCCATAGCGGATCAAGCAGGAACACGCGTCCCATCCAGTCACCGCCAAATACAAACGTGACCGTGATCAGGGACTTGAACGGTTGGGCCTGGCGCAAGTTGCTTAAGGGTTCCGCATCCGAAGCTGGAAGCATTGCCCCATTGGTGTCAATCACCAGCAAAGAAAGTTTTCCGTTCTTTTGAGTGGCATAGCAGACGCTTCCCGCACATTCGTACAGATACAGATTGATGTCACCGGGCTTCGATTCCAACCAGCGCAATTCGCCTGGAGCAGCGCCATTGGGACGCAGTTCACCAAGGAACATCCGGTGGCTGTGAAGCTCATGCGACGCAATCAGCAGACGTGATGCGCCGTACATACGCAGAATGTCGCCGAAGATCGCTCCCAAGGTACCTGTGAGCCCCTCTTCTACGCGCGCCTTCGCGATCATCTGAGTGACGAAGGCTTTTTCCGCACGCAAGGTTTTCTGCTGCTCCGCCAGATAGCCCAGCAACAATCCCATCACCACCAGGTACACCGACTGCATGAACAGACGTTTGGGTTCGAACTCGGTGACATTCACCCGCAACCCGTTGAGGAAGTGCCACGGGAGCCTGCCACTCACAGGCAAAGACACGTTCAGCAAAACAAGACTCTCGATCCACAGCAGAACTACTTCAGCGGCGGCCGTTCCCAGTGTCTCCCACAGGCCCCAGCGATAGGCGGCCGCCGCCAGCACGAAAACAAAAAACAGGAAGAAGGGGCTACGAGGCCCTTCGGCAAAAACCGATATGAATGCCGGCCAGATGATGTCGGCCGTATGCACGAGCAAACGAAATCCATACGTCGATTTCTCGCGCCGCCGCAACAGCGTCATCACCAGCACTCCATGGATCAGGTAAAGACCCAGAAGGGCAATCGCAACCGGGGAAGGCCCGAATTGCGTGGGATCCATGTAAATCGCAGCCAGTGTTGTAAGGGCGAGAAAAACGCGCGCGGTCGCCAGCCATCGTTCAATTCTTCTGGTCTCACTCGGATCGGCTGGTGCCCGAAATCGCGAAGCAGACGTCTTCCGCTCAGGACGAGCAGGCAATCGATTTCATCTCCTGGAAGTGGCGGCTACGTCGCATCTTATTGAAAGCAAAAACTTGCAGCAAGTGAAAGTTTCGGCTACTCCAAAACTCGTTCGATCACTTCTCGCATATCGCAGGTTACGACAGTAACCATCGGTTGCGCCAACTCCCACCTTAAAATGTCATGGATACTCCCACCATGACACAGGCTGTCCTCAGACGCGCGAAGATTTGGTCGGTCGCTGTGATTGGAGCTCTCGCCGCTCTCCTCGCGGCCACCCCAATCCTGCACCGATCGGCGCCGCTCACTGCGTTCAGCGACCTGACTCAATGTCTGCTGTTACTGTCAGGTACTGTGGTGTTCATTCCCCACGCCATAAAGTCCCACGGTCGACTCCGCCTGTTCTGGATTCTCCTCTCCATGGGCGTGGGGTTCTGGCTTGGCTACCAGCTTCTCTGGACCTATATAGAAGTTGCCCTGCACCAGGACGTTCCCAGCCTGTTCTCCGGCGACATCATTCTTTTCTTGCATCTGGTGCCGATCATTGCGGCGATTGCCTTGCGGCCTCATATTCAACCGGATGAGTATGCAGCCCGCGTCGGGCGCCTCGATTTTGCGCTCTTGTTGGTTTGGTGGATCTATCTGTACATCTTTTTGGTAATGAGCTGGCAGTATGCAGTGCCGAAAGAAGCGGCCTATAACCAGAATCTGAATGCCCTCTATCTGGTCGAAAAAGTTACCCTCCTGATTGCGCTCACCGCCTGTTGTGCCACCAGCCGCGGCGCGTGGCGCCTGTTCTATGCAAACCTGTTCGGCGCTACTCTTATCTATGCCACCAGTTCTTACATTGCGAATTGGGCTATTGCTAACGCGACCTACTTCAGCGGCAGCTGGTACGACATCCCGCTAGCCACATCTATGGCTTGGTTAACCATGATCGGGCTCTGGTCAAATGCCAGCGCACCCCAGGGAGGCCTGGGCAGAGTTTTCAGCGCTTATGGAGTCTGGGTTGCTCGCGGCGGCATGATTGCGACTTTTTCGCTGCCCCTCTTCGCCGCGTGGGCAATTTCAGATCACAGCGTTCCGTCAACAGTGCGCACCTTCCGCGTCATTGTGACTTTGGCTTCCGCCCTGATCATGAGCATTATGGTCTTCGTGCGCCAGCGCCTGCTTGATCGGGAACTGACGCGCCTGCTGCAACAGTCCCGGGAGTCGGTGGACAATCTCAAACAACTCCAGGAACAGGTCCTTCATCAGGAAAAGCTGGCTTCCATTGGACAGCTGGTCGGCGGTGCGGCTCATGAACTCAATAATCCCATCACTGCCATGCTGGGATATTCTGAGCTTCTTCTGAGTACTCCCATGAGTTCTGCTGAAAAAGATCTGGCTTCGAAGATCACGCAAAATGTGCGCCGGACAAAATCTCTGGTTGCGGGCCTGCTGAGTTTCGCCCGGAAAACCCCTACGGCACATGCGTCCGTCGATCTGAATACAATGTTGCGCACGGCCATCAAACTGAGCGAAGCACAATGCCAGACTCTCAAAGTCGATGTGCGGATGGATCTTGACACCGCATTGCCCCGCATCATCGGAGACTCCAATCAGCTGTTGCAGCTTTGCGTACAACTTGTGAATAACGCGCTTCACGCCCTCACCGAAGGTACGCACCGTCATTTGAGCATCAGCACGCGCGGACAGAATGGAACATGCATCCTGCAGATCGCATACGGAACTCCGGGCGCAGCTCCATTAACTTCTGTCGCTATCCTCCCGGAAACAATCGGTCTAACCGCCTGCCTTGGCATTGTGCAGGAACACCAAGGCATCATCTCCTGCGAACAGTTTCAGAATAGAGGCAGCATCATCCGTATTGAGTTACCCACGAATGCGCCTGCCGCGCATCTGAAGGTTAGTGCGGCTGCGGCTACGGCTCTTTCGTAATCTCTATGGTTCGCTTGAGTTGACCACAGGCCGCATAAATATCCCGTCCGCGCGGACGGCGTACGAATGCCGGAATTCCCGATTTAATCAATATTTCCTGGAAAGCCGCCACCCGATCTTGGGCAGGCGTCTGAAAATCGATTCTGGGCCCGGGATTCAGTGCGATTAAGTTGACTTTCGCTCGCAATCCGCGCAACAACTCCGCTACTTCTCTCGCGTGCTCGGCCGCGTCGTTCACATCGCGCAACAGAACGTATTCGAAAGTCAGCTTCTCCCGATGGCGCAAGGGAAATTCCCTCGCTGCTCCAATCAAGCGGTCCAGATTCCACTTGCGATTCAGTGGCATGACCCTGCCGCGCACCTCGTCATTCGGTGCATTCAGCGAGATTGCCAGCTTGGGACGAATCGCTTCCAAGCCGAAGTCATGAATGCGCGGCACAATGCCGGCCGTCGACACGGTCATGCGCGATTCGGCAATCCCTACTTCTTCCACCAGCAGGCGCACCGCTTTCATGAAATTGCCGTAATTGAGGAACGGCTCGCCCATTCCCATGAAAACCAGATTGATTCGGTCTTCTGGCGGAGTAACGCCTTGCTCGCGCAGCACGGCACAAACCTGGCCGGCAATCTCGCCAGCCGTCAGGTTGCGCTTCACACCCAGTTGTGCCGTCAGGCAAAATTGGCAATCGACAGCACAACCGACTTGGCTCGAAACACAAATGGTCGCGCGGTCCCAATCTCGTGTGCGTCTTCCCTGTGAGATATCCTCGACTTCACTTCCGTCGCCCTCCTCACCGCCATCGCCCTCAGGCATCCAGACAGTCTCAACCGTCTGCCCATCCGCGAACTCAACCAGGAACCGGATCGTGCCGTCCGCCGACGAGAATTTCTTCTGAATCTGCGGCAATCCGCAGCTAAATCCCGCTTCAGCCAGCTTCTTTCGGAATGTCACTGGCAAAGTCGAGATCTCCGCGAGCGACTGCAACCGCTGCCGGTAGATGCCATCGAGCAGCTGCTGGGCACGATAGGCCGGCTCGCCGGAACGGGTTACCAATTCGATAATCTCGCCCCGGTCGAGCCCCAGCAACAAATTGTGAACCTCATTCGCCATAACTCACACGCAACCGCCGCTTCGTTTGATTCATCTATGCCCACGAGAGATTTCCGGCTGAACCATTTCCCCGCCGGACTGTGAGCAGCTACGACGCAAGCTATTGATTCTGAAAGGTTAATCTATTCTCGCATAGGTCCGCCCCCTATGTCAGAATAGTAACGTCCCTCGCGCCAATAAATTCTGTGGGTCGATTCGAGAATTCATGACCAAAGAAGTCAGGAACGTCCGTCGTCAGGTGTTGCCCAACGGCCTCACCATCATCACCGAGCAGATGCAGCACATCCGCTCGGCCTCGATCGGGATATGGCTGGAGACCGGTTCCCGCGACGAAGACGCGGAATGGAATGGCATCTCTCACTTCATCGAGCACATGGTCTTTAAGGGGACCAAGCACCGCAGCGCCGAGGAGATCGCCCGCCAAGTCGATTCTATTGGCGGCAACATGGACGCGTTCACCGCCAAGGAGTGTATCTGCTTCAACGTCAAAGTCCTAGACGAACATATTCCGCTGGCGCTTGAGATTCTTTGCGACCTCGTCCTCAACCCCGTCTTCGACGCGCAAGACATCGCGCGCGAACGTGGCGTCATCCTGGAAGAGATCAAGATGGACGAGGACAATCCTGATTACCTGGTTCACGAGATCTTCACCCAGAATTTCTGGAAGGATCATCCACTGGGCAAGCCGATCCTGGGCACAAAGGATACGGTAAAACGTTTTGAGCGCGAACCGGTACTCGACGCCTATCACCACCGCTTCGCCCCGGGAAACATCATCGTCTCTGCCGCCGGTCATCTGGAACACGCTCCCTTCGTGGAGCTCGTGACCCGGCATTTCGAGCACATGAAGCCGACGAAGAACGGATTCCATTCGTCCACCCCGAAAATCGTCTCCCGCATCATCCTGCGAAATAAAAAGGCTCTTGAGCAGGTACAACTTTGCCTGGGAGTCCCCTCGCATCCCATCGCGCACGAAAAGCGGCACGCCGGCTACATCCTGAATACGCTGCTGGGCGGAGGCATGAGTTCGCGGCTCTTCCAGAACATTCGCGAACGCCAGGGACTCGCGTATTCCATCTACAGCGATCTCAATCCTTATCGCGATACCGGCTGCATGGCGGTGTACGCCGGAACATCGCGTGAGTCGGCGACCAAGGTGGTACAGTCTGTCGTGACGGAATTCAAAAAGCTGAAGAACGACAAAGTTCAGGAAGACGAATTACGCCGCGCCAAAGATCAGCTCAAAGGCAGCCTGATGCTTTCTCTGGAATCGAGCACCGCGCGCATGTCGAACCTGGCCCGCCAGGAGATGTACTTCGAGCACTTTTACGATCTCGATGAACTGATCGAAAAAATCGAAGCCGTCACCGCAGACGATCTGCAAACCCTCGCTCAGGAATTTTTCCGGCCCGAAGCCGTCGCCGTCACCGCTCTGGGCAACCTCAATGGGCTGAAATTGTCTCGCGAACAGATCGCCTGCTGAGATAGATTTCTTGTTATGTGCTTTCACCCTTGGCGCTTGCTTCTGCCGTGAAAGGCTCCTATATTGTTTCCACATGCAAGCACCACTCAATGCTCAAATCTCCACCCTGTAACTTTCCGCCAACCGGATCATCTTCTCTTCAGGCCCGTTAGCTGCACCCACAACCACAAAAATAAAGGAGAAATCATGAAGAAACTCTTTGCCAGTCTGATGTTGGCCGGCGTCCTCGCCCTGCCTCTCGCCAGCTTCGCCCAGAGCAATCAAATGCAAGACGGTTCGAAAAAGAGTGAGATGAAGCACGAGCAGAAGGCCAAGACCTCGAAGAAGGCGAAGAAATCGAAGATGAAGAAAGATTCAATGAAGAACGATTCAATGAAAAGCGACAACATGAAGAGCAACAACACCATGAAGCAGCAGTAACTTCGTCTTCAGAGGCGGTCTTGTCCGCGCAGCCCTATGGCTGCGCTTTATTGTTTCAGGTGTGAATTGATGTCTCACTAAGCACCCTCTACGGCCTTCGCAGCGCCTCTAACGGCCTGGCATCCCCATCCAGATCAAGCCCCGGGGGCCTCGGTGCCAGCACGATACTCAGGTATTTCCGCAGGCAGCGCGTACACGGCGTGAATCCCTGCGCGATCGCATCCTTCGCCGTCATCGTGATCAGATCGTGGTCGTTGCGGATCAGATCGCAACCCGCGAGATGAAAAATGCGGGCTCCGGGCTGCATTACCACTGCGAGTTGCGGCGGAATGTTTTTTCCGGGCTGCGCATGCGGCGATTTCAGCGCATGATAGCTGCCGCTGAAATTCACATACCCCACCATGCCCGCGATCAACAGAACAGCCGAGACCGGTACGAGCCAGGCTGTCCAAAATAACCAGCGCGGCTGACGCGCATTTCGCACCAACCGCCGCTTCAACCGTTGTCCGAATCCTGAGGGGACGTCCAGCATCCGTTGATCGCCGTAAACCCGCACCACGTCCCGCATTCCCGCCAGCACGGAACGGCAGCGGGCGCACTCGCGCATGTGCTCGTCCATGGCGGCGCGCAAGCCGGCCTCGACACCTCCATCAACATAATTCGAGATCTCTCGCCACACATGCTCGCAGGTCATCCCCATGGCTTGGTTCCCTTCTCGAATGGCAGGCGGCTGAACCAGCCCTGCTGCCATCCGGACGCGAGCAGGTCGCGCAGCATCAGGCGTGCGCGCAACAGCCGCGTCTTGACCGAAGCGACCGAGATTCCCAACGCCTCGGCGGTTTCCTCAATATTCAACTGCTCCATGTCGCGCAAAACGAAAACTTCCCTGTATTTGCGATCCAGCGTGGCCAGTGCCGCGGCCAGTTTCTGGCGGACCTCTTTGCGCTCCAGCGCCTCCGAGGGGATCTCGCGCCAGTCGGCAAAATCCCGCGGCGTATATTCGGGCTCATCTTCCTGTTTCTCGTCGATTGCTTCCATGGCGACCGTGCGTTCCCTTCGCCGGCGCATGAGCGCCTCATTCACGGTGATCTGAATCAGCCAGGTGCTGAATCGCGCTTCCGCGCGAAACTGTCGGATGTTGGCCAATGCCTTCAGCATGGCCTCTTGCACCACTTCTTCCGCGTCCGCCTCGTTTTTCAGGATGGCCACAGCCGCGGCAAACAACCGCCGCTCATAGGGCCGCACAAGCTCATAGAACTCGTCGTTGTGCCCGCGCTGCACGCGCGCGATCAACTCCTGCTCGCGCGTGACAGCCGCCCCCGACGGATTGTTCAAAGCCATGCTGGCTTCCGACATCGCTGCTGCCCCCAGCTACTTTCTAGCAGCCATCCAAAGGCATCTCCGCCATCACTTTTGAAAGGGCTCGGCTTCGGCCGAGCTGCTAAGGAGATTCCTTCTCAGTACTCTGGATCCTTCTTCCAACCCGTCAGCATCGAAACAAAATTATTCCAGCCATGCAGGATCACCATGACCAGATGTCCGAACACGAACCCCAGCATCGCCCACATCACGATGAAATGCACCAGGCGCGCCCAGTGAAATCCACCGAAAAACCACGCCAGCCAGGAAAATTGTACCGGCTTCCAGATGGCAAAACCGCTTAGCGCCGAAAGCGCACCCAGCAGGATAGCCGCCGTATACGCCTGCTTCTGCAGCGGATTGTACGCCTCGCGTTGCAGCGGCTTGGGACCGAAGAAAAAATAATGCCGCGCCATCGGCCACACCCCGCGAGCATCTTTGTGCGTGAACAGCACCTGCCGGTAATGGCCGCTGAAAAGCTGGTAGGCGACATACACCAATCCGCTGCCTAGATAAATCCACATGAATGTAAGGTGCCACTGCAAAGCACCGCCCAGCCATCCTCCGATCGCCAGCGACCGCGGCCAGTGCACCAGATCCTGCTGCGGAATTTTTGCCCCGAAGCTCGGGAAGGCACGAAAGATCTGCAATCCGCTGCCCACCATCACAAACAATGAAATGGCATTGATCCAATGACACAGCCGCACAATCAGCGGATGTTCGTAAACTGCTCGTGCCACCGGAATAGATTCAGCGTCTTTGCTGTTTTGGACAATTTCAACGGCAGTAGACATAGTGTCGGATGATCCAAGCATTCATCGATTCAGAGCCAAACAGCAACTTTGCTTCTAGAGTCCGTAAAATTCCGAATACCCCTGATCTTCCCAATATCCCACCTTGTCAAGCACGTGGCTGACCTTCAAATCCGTCAGGTATTTCGCCTGCTTGTAGCCAATTTTGGTGGGAACGGTTAATCGCAGCGGAGCGCCATGTTCGCGCGTTAGCGGCTGGTCATACATCTCGTAGCACAGCAGAGTCTGCGGATGCCGTGCCGTCGCCATATCGAGCGATTCGTAATAATCGTCGGCGCATGCAACCGTAATGTATTTTGCGGTGGGATCGGCGCCGATCATATTCAGGAAATCCGAAAGCCGCGCGCCGCCGAAACGCCCGATTACGTCCCAACCTTCCACGCACACATGCCGCGTGTTCTGCCGGTATCGCGGCAGCGCCTGCACTTGCGCCAGCGTGTAGTCACCCGGCTTTTGCACGGCGCCGGTCACGGTCAATGTCCAGTTCTCAAAAATCACTCCGGGATCATCCACGTCGTAGTCATTAATCGGGAATTTGTTGAAGGGAGTAACTTCGCCGTCTGAAAATGTCTGCGCCAGATGTCCTGAGCGGAACACGCGCGCCGATGCCCAGTCGCTGAATGCCAATCCCTTTTTCAGGAGCGGCGTTTGCAAGGCCGGAATCGCAAATGCTCCCAGTGCCATCACCGGAGTGAGCTTCAGCAGTTCGCGTCGGCTTATGCTCGAGAACCTCCGTTCATCTATCTTGCGCCCGGTCACCGGATCGATAATCTTTGTCGCCATAGGAATTAAAAGATTGCGCCTCAAAATCAGATTCGCCGGAAGCAGTTAAGTTACAGAAGAAGATGGGTAGTGGGAACGACTATACAACAGGCTGCCCCCTTTCTGTTTCGATGCCCCAAAGCTCATGAAAAGTGGCACTTTCGTGCCACAAAAATGCTGAAATAGCCGATTCCTTCTCTTTAATGTACGCTGCACATGCGCTTTTTGTGGTTTTCCAGCCCGTTTCGAGGCATACTAGGCACAACTCCCAAAAGGGGGCCTTTTCCCAGGGGCCACCATGTTTGAGCAGGAAACATTAGTTCCGAAAAAAACCGAGACCGATGATTTAGCAAGGCGGATACAACCTCCCGTTGTTCCGAAATCGGCACCGCGGTCCGCCCTTGAGGACCCCGGCCAGCGCCGCCTCATGCTGACCGCCCTGATCCTGCTGCTCATTACACTGGCCGGCTCGCTATATCGCGAACGCGATTTCTGGCTTCCTTCCGATAACGATGAGGCGGACGTAGCCGACACAACAACTGACACCTCGACTCCCGCACAAATTGTTCCCCCAGTAACCATCACGCAAGCTACGCCGGCTATCCACGTCAAGCACCGCACAGAGCGAAAATCGGCGCCAGCAGCCAAAGCCGAAGCCAGCACCGCCGTACTGCCGCCTCCAATGTCGGCTACGACGACCCGCACAGTGCTGCCGCCGCTTCAGGTCGAAGTGGTCGCTGGAGACACGCACCGAACGCTGCGCCCGGGAAGCAACGCGGTTCGCGTCGAACTTCAGCCGGGAGCCCCCAACCAGCGGATGTCGGACCCCACCACCACCGCCGACATCACGACCAACGCCTCCGAGCGGGTGCAGATGTCTTCCGACACAACTCAGGCAGTAACGCGGTCGGTGAATCCGGGATATCCCTTGCTCGCCCGTCAGATGAAAGTACAGGGCGCGGTGATCCTCCGGGCGCTGATCGGCAAAGACGGCGTCATTCAGAATCTGCAAATCGTCAGCGGCCCAAGCATTCTGGCCGCGGCTGCCGAGAACGCCGTCCGCCAATGGCGCTTCAAACCCCATTACCAAGATGGCGAACCTGTCGAAACCCAGGCCAAAATCACCGTAAACTTCACGATCTCCACCAACTAACCAATCAACTCAAAAAGTCTTCGTCTCTAAGTGGCTGGGTGCGTCCCGCCATCCACAAAAATCGCATCCCCCCGAATCTGGTTCGCATCTGTTATCCGTTACTCTGAGGCAAACCATGAGCTCTCCTCTCGAAATTCTTGGTATCTGCGGCAGCTTGCGTACAGGATCATTCAATCGGCTTGCATTACAAGCCGCACAGAAACTTGTCCCCGAAGGCGCACAGCTGAACATCTTCGATCTGCATGGAATCCCGCCCTTCAATCAGGATGAGGAACGCGCCCCATCTCCCGCCGTAGTGGAATTCAAACGGCGCATTCGCGCGGCTGGCGCCATCCTGATTTCCACTCCGGAATACAACTATGGCGTTCCCGGCGTCCTGAAAAATGCTCTGGACGCGGCTTCCCGCCCCTATGGCGACAGTGCGTGGAACGATAAACCGGTCGCGATCATGAGCGCATCGCCATCTATTCTGGGCGGAGCCCGCGCGCAATATCATCTTCGCCAAAGCTTCGTCTTTCTTAACATGCACCCCGTGAATCAGCCCGAAGTGATGATCGCCGGCGCACACGAGAAGTTCGATCAGGATGGCAATCTTAAAGACGAGACTGCGAAGAAATTAATCCGCCAATTGCTCGAAAATCTCGTCACTTGGACACGCAGGCTGGAAAGCGACGCTGTCCGCTCCTAAAGACAGTTGGACAATCTCCGTATGAAGAAAAACTCCTGCGCGTAAGCAAAGTTCGGGCGAAGCGCAGAAGTTCAGATTATTCAGCGATGACGTACACTACGCTGCCACCTAGCTGAGTGGCGTAAACCTTCCGCGTAACCGGATTCACATCCACGTAATTGCTCGGCGCACTTACCGTACCCTTCACTGTGTTGGTTTCGCCGTTGATCTCTCCCACTGTACCGTCTCCCGAGTTGGCAACAAACACCAGGTTCGACAGGTAGTCCACGCACACGCCGTAGGGAGCATTTCCGACGGTGATGTTCGTAACAACCTGCATATCCTTGAGATTCACCACTCCCAGAGTATTCCCGGCGTTATTGGTCACGTACGCCATGCTGGTGAACGAATTTACTGCAACGTCCTGGTTGATTTCTCCCACCAGCACCTGCGACCGCGTATGGTTCCCGAAAATGTCGAGCGCTCCGCCGCTTGGCGCTCCCAGCAGCAAGTTATGAGCGAAATCTACTCCCAACCCCAACATCAACGAATTGCTGGTACTGAGATAGGTCGCCGTATTCGTATAACCGTCGATGACCTCAATCTCATAATTCACATCATCCGAGACGAAAATCTGATTCGTCACAGGATTCACTGCGATCCCCTCGACTCCGACCCCGCTTGAGCCCGCGACCGGCACCGTGGTCAGAATGGCGCCCGTGCTCCCATTGATTACAGTGACGCCGCAACTGAAGTTGCTTCCATAATTGCATCCCGCCGCATAGACGCGTCCCGTTGTTGTATTCACTGCCACAAGCTGAGAGCCCTGGGGCGTGGAGATCGTGTCAAGCATCGTGTTCGCGGCTCCGTCAATCACACCCACGGCCGGGCCGCTCGCGTTCGTAAAACCAACATAGATGCGATTGGTGTTGGGATTTACAGCTACAGCATTGGTCGTTCCAGGAATGGTGATATTGGTAACCAACTTCTGTGCACTAACAGGAAGAACACAAGCACATGCGAACAGGGCGAGCATGACCCTGGTGCGATAAGGCATACGGCGGTCCTCACAGTGAAATTTTGCACTTCAGAGCGGATTGAAATGGCGCAGTTTAGAAGCCCAAATCAAGGACAATGGTTGCAAGTCGCGCGCTCACAAATTGAACATCGCTCATCATTCTTGCGCGAAGATTCACCTTCTTGTAACAAAGCAGTGTCAGGACGAACCAGCCTGTACGGACCTCGGAGCGCCCAGCGGTTGTCCTGAGCTGAATCCGGCGCCTGGTCTGGTTTCGGAACAAACATACCCGCTGTGCACATTCTTTCATCCTGCTGAACATTCCTCTCGATCAGCAAATAAAAATCCCCATCCTCGAAAGGATGGGGATTCGGTCTTTGCAACCTCTTTACGCTCGCGCGTGTACTGGTTGCGGAACCGGAGGATTCGGATAGTTCTCTTTCGACTCTCCCGGCGCGGGTGTCGGAATAATCTGAGCCGCGGCCGTGTTGATGACCTCGGGCAGCGAAATCTTCATCGCCTCCTCAATCGTCTTCACGTAATGAATGTTCAGGTTCTCCAGCTGTTCAGGCGTGAGATCCTCTTCCACGTTCATCTTGTTTTCCGCCGGCAGGATCACATCTCGCACTCCGGCCCGCTTTGCCGCCAGCACTTTTTCCTTGATGCCACCCACCGGCAGCACGTTTCCGCTCAGCGTAATCTCTCCCGTCATTGCCGTGAGCGGACGGATTCGCTTCCCGCTCAGCAGTGAAACCAGGGTGGTTGCCATGGTCACGCCGGCCGATGGGCCGTCTTTGGGAATTGCACCCGCTGGCACGTGAATGTGCAGGTCGTGACTGGCGAAGAAATCGTCGGCAATCCCCAGTCGCAGCGCGTTCGATCTCACCCACGTCAGTGCCGCCTGCATCGATTCCTGCATGACCTGGCCGATCTGGCCGGTCATGGTGAATCCGCCTTTGCCTTTCATGGCATTGGCCTCGACGAACAGCACATCGCCTCCCGCCGGAGTCCATGCCAGGCCGACGGCCACGCCCGGACGCTCCGTGCGCTCTTCGATTTCGCCTTCACTGCGAATCTTGATGCCACCCAGGAACTCCTGAATGATCTCCTTGGTGACCACCAGTTTCTCGTTCTTCCCCTCCGCCAGGCGGCGCGCCTGCTTGCGGCAGATCGTGCCGATATTGCGTTCGAGATTGCGGACGCCGGCTTCACGCGTGTAATGGCGAATAACGTAGCGAACGCCTTCTTCCGGAAATTCAATCTGTTCCGGCATGATTCCGTTCTCATCGATCTGGCGCGGAATCAAATATTGGAACGCGATGTGAACCTTCTCTTCTTCCGTGTATCCCTGTAATTCGATGATCTCCATGCGGTCGCGCAGAGGCTCGGCAATCGGATCGAGCATGTTCGCCGTTGTGATGAAGAGCACCTTCGAAAGATCGAAAGTCACGTCGAGATAGTTGTCGCGGAACGTCGAGTTCTGCTCGGGATCCAGCGCTTCGAGCAGAGCCGACGCCGGATCTCCCCGGAAATCGCGCCCCACCTTATCGATCTCGTCGAGCATGAACACCGGATCTTTCGTCTCTGCACGACGAATGCCCTGGATGATCTGTCCCGGCAATGCGCCGATGTACGTCCGCCGATGACCTCGAATCTCGGCCTCGTCGTGCACGCCGCCCAAGGATAGCCGGACGAACTTGCGTCCCAATGCGCGTGCGATTGACTTGCCCAACGATGTTTTGCCCACGCCCGGAGGTCCGACGAAGCAAAGAATCGGTCCCTTCATATTAGGCTTCAAACGGCGGACGGAGAGATAGTCAAGAATGCGGTTCTTGACCTTCTCCAGATCGTAGTGATCGGTGTCGAGAATCTCCTTCGCCTTCGGAATCTCGATCTCCTGCCCCGAAGTTTTTGCCCATGGCAGCACCGCCAGCCACTCAATGTAATTCCGGGTGAGCGAATAATCGGCGGCCATCGGCGACATGCGCGAGAGGCGTCCCAATTCCTTGAGCGCCTCCTTCTTCACCTCGTCGGGCATCCCCGCTTCTTCAATCTTCTTTTTCAGGTCCTCGACATCGCGCTGGCCTTCATCCTGTTCGCCCAATTCTTTCTGGATCGCCTTCATCTGCTCGCGCAGGTAGTACTCACGCTGGGTCTGCTGCACGCGATCCTGCACTTCGCTCTGGATCTTGTTCCGGAGCTGCTGGACTTCCAGCTCTTTCGCCAGATGCTGATTGATCTTTTCCAGCCGCACGCGGACATCGGTTGTTTCCAGCGTATCCTGCTTGTCCGGCGTGGAGAGCGACGGCAACGACGAGGCGATGAAATCGACCAGCCTTCCCGCTTCGTCAATATTCATAGCAACGGTCGACAGTTCGTCCGACAAGGTCGGCGAACCGGCAACGATTTGCTGAAACAGCGTCAGCACGTTGCGCTGTAAGGCTTCCATCTCTGAACTCGCACCCGGAGGTGGCGGCTCAGGAATAGGCAGCACGCGCGCACGCATGAACGGTTGTAACTGTGTAAATTCGCCAAGACGCACGCGTTCCAGTCCTTCGGCGAATACAAACAGGCTCTGGTTGGGCATCTTGACAACCTTATGAACCACGGCCGAAGTTCCGACGGTGTACAGGTCGCTCGGCTGCGGAGCGTCAACGCGCGCTTCGCGCTGCGCGACCACCACGATGGTCTTATCCTCACCGAGCGAGTTGATGAGCTGTACGGAGCTTTCCCGGCCCACCGTCAGCGGCAAAACCGCGTGCGGGAACAGAACCGTGTCCCGGACTGGCAACACCGGAAGCGCCCTCTGATCTTGCATTTCCTTGGGTTTAGGAGTGCGTTCTGTAGATGACATGATTCTCCTTGAGTATAACTCGCTCAAGTTTTAGATGATCGCCTGCTCAAAAAGGTGCAGGCAAGCCTAAAGCCCAATCAAGGTATCGAATTGTAGCCCCGCGCACGCAAATTTTGCACTATCTCCAGGGTACCGAGGCTAACGCGTATGGTACTGAGATGCGAACCAGGACGGGTCGGTGTGGGGAAACGCAGGGCCGGGACCTCCGCCCCGGCCTGAATTACAGAACGCGATTCACGAAGCCATGCGATGTCGGCTATTGCTGACAAGCATTACTCGTTCGCGAATACGTGCTTGGCAGTGTCACCGCGGAACACGATCTCAGTGACCACCCGCTCGTTGGCGGCGTTCATTTCAAGCGTCGTCCTGGTTTGGTTAGCCTTTTCGTTCAGCTTCACCAGCGTGCATTTCACTTTGAATTCCTCTTTGCCGCCGGCACGTTTGAAAATCATGATGTGCTCGTCGCCGACCATTTCATGACGAATGCTGTAATCTCCCGCCTGCAGCAGGTTTCCACCCAGCAGAACCGGTTGGCTGAACGTAATCTTTTGATGTTCGGCAATTCCCAGATTCTTATCTGCAGCGCCCGCCACAAGGCCGAATGCGAGCACACCCAACACGACTAGACTAAAGAATTTATACAAGCGCATGAATTCCTCCTGGCATCATTCCAAGGTCCACACTGGGACCTCAAAAAATTCTAGTGAGCAGACCGCGAAATCGAATGTGTGTGCAGTCACAACATGATGTGACCTAGACCAGAGCCAGAACTCGTCTGGGATTACGGCAAACCATTGACATGCCGGAATTTACCTTAGGCAGCGCGATAGACGCCCAGCACTTTGACGAACTCCGCCACTTCGCGCAAATGGCGCAAGGCGTTCCGGGCAAGCTCATCATCTCCGCACAGAAAGTCCACATAAAAGACGTACTCCCATGGCCGTCCCCGCATCGGACGCGACTCGATTTTGCTGAGGCTGATGTCCCGCAAAGCAAAAACACTCAGGGATTTGAATAGTGCTCCAGGAACATTTCTCACCTTAAATGCAATCGAAGTCTTGTCCGCACCGCGCGGAAGCAGTCTGCGGCCCTGTCTTGCCGATTTCTCGATCAGGAAAAAACGCGTGAAGTTCTGCTTATCGTCTTCGATTCCCGCGCGAAGGACCCGGCCGGAATATTCCCTCGCCGCTTGCCGTCCCGCAATTCCGGCCGCATCCTTAAGATGGTTCGCCATCACATACTTGACGCTTCCTGCCGTGTCATAAAAAGGGACGGCTTCAATCTGCGGATTCTGCCGAAAGAAATTCCGGCACTGATCGAGTGCCACCGGATGTGACAGCACTCTGCGCAGCGAACTCAGCTTCACTCCCGGAGCGGCAATCACATTGTGAACGATCCGGAGACGATATTCCGCCCGAATCGTCACCCCGCGTTCCACCAGCAGATCGGCATGTTCGGCAACCGTTCCCGCCAGCGAGTTCTCGATCGGAATGACGGCGGCATCCGCCGATCCTGATTCCACACGGTCGAAAACTTCTACCGACCGAGCGCACGGAACTACCTTGCACTTTGGCAGCATCCGTTCAGCGGCTTCGTGACTGAAAGACCCCCGCTCCCCTTGAATTGCGACTTTCATGTCTTTCCTTTTTCCGAATCCAGCAAGGTATCCGGAGGCGGCCAGTTCAATCAACTCCTAATTTTGGATTGGGAACCTCGAAGCGCTGTCTCAAATCAGCGCTCACTCGAATCTGCGTAAAGATTCTGCCGCGTTTGTTTCAGGTATTGCAGTTCTCCCCTGAGTCGCACCACGCGAGGAGGCGCATAGATCGGAAGTCCCGCTACCTCGTTGCAATGCTGAATCTCCTCAGTTTGCAGGTAGCAGGTCTTCCAGAGTTGCTTGGCTTCGCTGGGATACGCCATCGCCGACTGGTCCACGCGCAGAGACGCTGTAATCGCCACCAGAAGAAACCCAATTAGGCAGAGCCTTTGCGTTCTCTGGTGCTTTATCGTCAGAAGAAAAAAATAAAATCCGAGCATGCCCGGTTCGAGGTAGATGACATACCGCGGGGCCAGCGCCATCGCCAGTCCATCGCACACTCGGCCGTGCGCCGTTACCAGGCACACCAGAATCGTCAATGCAATCAATGCGGCGGAAATCAGATGCCGATCCTGATCAATTCTGGAAATATCAGGAACTTTCTTGGACAACAGCCGCCAACCCGCAGCAATCAACGAAATCAGCAATGCCAGCAGCAGACCACATCCCAGAACGAACACAACGCCATGCGTGCTGTTGACACTAAAGAAATTCGCAAAAACCAGGACCACAAACTCGAGATAGGCTCTCGTCCCCACCGACGAGTAGCACCCCATTCCCGGATAAAAATTGTACAACCGAAAAAAAGCGGCAAACGAGCCGATCGATACCGCCAGGAGAGCCCCAAACTTTGCCGGGTGCATGCGCGATTCCGCCGCCGTACCCACGCGCTCAATGCAGAAAAGGATCGGAGTCAGAATCCCGAGGAACAATCCAAAGCCGGTATAGATCGCTGCAAAATTCAATAACAGCAGAAGGAAATAGCGTAGCGTAGTTCTGTCCAGGCTCCAGACCAGAAGAAACAGGAGGATAAGAATGATGGTCAGTGCTCCCTGCGAAAAATTCGCAGAGATAAACACGCTTTCGTACTGCGCCGGTGTCAAGAGGATTGCGGTAATGGCGATGTCAAAAATCGAAATCCGCCCATAAATCCTTCTCTTCAGGTAGAGACCAGTGACCGTCGCCGCTACTACCACTCCGCCCACCACAAATGACTCTGTGCGGCTGTTCCAAACAAAAAGTGGATCCACCAACTTTTGAAACAGAGCACCCACTCCCAGCCGGTGCCATCCGTGCTGCCACGAAAACCTCTGCCACAGCGAATGCTTTTGGAAAAGAGTTGCGCGATCGAAGTCCCATTGATCCGCAAACAAAATGTTCACCGCGTAACGCGAGATCAGGTGAAACATCCACCCGCCATAAGACATGACCGCCACTGCCACGAACATCCAACTGAGCTTCTCGCTACGCGGAGCAATTCTCTCGGCCTGCAATGCCGTCGTTCGGGAAGTGCCCTCTATCATGTCTGACGCAGTTTCCACTGATCGCAATGTATACGCAAAGCGCGTGGCGCTCCAATTTCGAATCAGAAACTGAGTGTATAATCCCGTCTACAAATCAATTCTCCTCAGGTGCGGAGCCGAAAACACCCATGAAAAATGCCCGTCTCGCGAGCGCCCTTGCGCTCGTTCTTTTTGGTATCGGATGCGGCGCAGGGCCGGTATCCAAGACATCGAACCCCTTGGTCGCTTCGTTCTGGACTGGCGCTTCCAAGGACGGCACTGTCTCGGTCCAGTTCGGCCTCGATACCCGTTACGGCTTCGAAACCTCCGCGGTGCCTCTCACCGCCAATTCAAGTACCTCGATCCTTGTCGCGGGAATGAAACCGCAGACCACCTACCACATGCGCGCGGTGACCCAATACAGTGATGGAACGCAAGACGAGGGCCCGGACTACACTTTCACCACTGGTTCGGCCCCCGCAGGCCGCGTTCCGCAAACCGCTGTTACCGGAGCCTCCAATGCTTCCCCGGGTGTCGAGTTGCTGGCATTGAATCCCGGTGGAACCAATGATGCCAACCTCCGCATCGTTGCACTCGATCCCAGCGGCAACCTGATCTGGTACTACGATTTCGAAGCCGACTTGGGCATTGCTCAGCCAGTCAAACTCTTGCCCAACGGACATTTCCTCGGCGTCTTCTTCGGCGGTACCGGCTTTGAGTCCGGCGGTGTCATTCGCGAATTCGATCTGGAAGGCAAAACGGTCCGTCAATTAGCTCTCAATCAACTGAACATCGCCCTGCAGCAGGCAGGCTACAACTTCACCGCCAACTCCATTCATCACGACATTGTTGCGCTGCCCAATGGCCACCTACTGATTCTCGTGAACTCCATGAAGAGCTTCACCAACCTACCGGGATATCCGGGAACCACTTCAGTGCTGGGCGACCATGTAGTTGATCTGGACCCCAACTTCACCCCAGTTTGGACCTGGTCCAGCTTTGACCATCTGGATGTGAACCGCCATCCCATGGAATTCCCCGACTGGACGCATACCAACACCATTCTCTACTCGCCCGACGATGGAAACATCGTCCTTTCTTTGCGGCACCAGAATTGGATCATCAAAATCGACTACGCCAACGGACACGGAACCGGCGATATCCTCTGGCGCCTCGGATATGAAGGCGACTTCACGCTCTTGAATTCCTCCACCCCGGCCGACTGGTTCTACGCCCAGCACTACGCCAACATCATCAGCCCAAACACCACTGGCGACATGAAAATTGGAATGTTCGATAACGGCGACGACCGCGTCCTCGATGCCGCCGGCGATGTCTGTGGCGTAAATGGCATGGCCCCCTGCTATAGCCGGGGCGCATACTTCGATGTCAATGATCAGACCATGACAGCCCAGTTGTTATGGGCCTACACTCCCGGTATCTATTCTTTCTGGGGGGGCGTGCTCGAACAGTTGCCCAATTCCGACATTTATATGGATGAAACCACTCCCAGCGACAATCCAAAAGGGGCGCGTGTTCTGGAATTGACTAATACCGCGACGCCGCAAGTCCTGTGGGAACTCAATATCACCGGCCAGAACTCTTATCGCACACTCCACCTGCCCAGTCTCTATCCCGGAGTACAGTGGTAACTGATCGCAGGCTCTCAACCGAACGCCTGATATTTCTTCCAGAATTCAGGCCACGCAAGCCGCGGACCACCGCACACGAAGATGTCGGGATGATAGCGGCTTTCTTCGTTCTTTATTCCCTCCGGGTTGCCGTTATGCCCGGCAAGCCGGCATCCGGTGAAAATCTGATCCACATCTTCCCGATCGAAACCCACCACGATCAGCGTGGATGGCGGCGGCGAAGGATATCCGCGCAGCCAGGCGGAATTGGTCAGGCTGATGGGCGGCGGAAGACGGTAAGCCTTCCCTAAAATTTCAACTGCCCCTTGTTCTCCGTAGTTGCCGACTACTACACCCAGGCTCCGGCGCTGCTCCGGCGGTAAGGAGTCGCGGATCTCCGCAACCGTTCGTACCAGATCATTCCAGCCGATCTCTTCCCGCAAATCCTCATTATTTCTCAGGGCAAAGCTTCTCAGCGGACCGCTCGCGGCCAGCGGAATCACGATCGCGATGAAGAGCAATCCGACCGCAACCAGTCCCGTGAAGTAGGCCGCTTCCGCTACGCGTCTCCAAACCACCCCGAGCGATGCAACCCACCGTTCGCCGATCATTGCCCCCATGGCGATCAGCGTCGGATACGCCGCGCCCAGGTAATACCCCCGCCCCTTCCCGAACACAAACAGCGCCAGCGGTATCACGTACATCCACGCCAGCATGCGAAATCGTGAACTGCGGAAGTAGCCGATCAAACCCGCGATCCACAAGGGAACGGCCAGCAAGTTCGCACAAATCCTGAATTGATCAAGGAAGAAATGATCCGCTCGGCCTTCTCCCACGTCGCGAACGTGAATGTGCTGCAGAAAATGCAACGAGATAAATCCGTGGCGCGCTTGCCACAACAGATTCGGAAAACAGATGGCGAATGCCAGCCCGGACCCGGCCCAGAACCAGCCCGTTGCGAAGAAGCGCCGGGCGCGCGTTACGATCAGCCCACCAACCATGCCCGCCAGGAAAAACCCCATTGTGTACTTGGTCATGAAGCCAAGCCCCAGCACCCCGCCTACCGGCAGGCACCAGCGCGCATCGTCCGACTTCAACATCCGGATCACGAAATAAGCAATCAGCACCCACCACAGATAGTCGAAGGTGGTGTACTGAAATTCTGTTCCCTCAAACAAAGGCAACGGCGAGAGCGCAACACACAACGCAGCCGTTGCCTGGGCCAGACGGCCTCCCCCCAATTCGCGAGCCATCAGGCCGCTGATTACAATGACGGCCCCCTGCGCGATCACCGAAAACAGCCGCAGCCCCACCAGCGAAAATCCGAACAGCCCAATGCTCACCCGCTCCACAAAGGGTGTAAACGGTGGATAGGGCACGAAACCCCAATCCATATGTAAAGCGTCACTTAAAGTTTGCAGCTCGTCGCGATGTAAGCCATAACGTTGATTGGTCAACAGATGCAAGACAACAATTCCCGCCGCAATGCCAAACAGTAGGAGCGTATTCGTACGCGAACCGCTGTCCACATGCTGCATGATTTCCTGTTCGGTCGCTGCCGACATTCTCCGGGCTCCATTCTGACTTGATGTCCTCAGCCGGTACGCGCAGATCGACGCTTAAGTTCCCGTCCGTTGGACGAGCGGCAAGTCCTTCTTCAGCACCAGCGCGTCGACCCCATTCGAGTAGTAGCGTGGCCAGGTACCGATCACGTCGTATCCGTGCCGCTTATAAAAGGTGAGGGCGGAAAGGTTATCCACCGCCGTTTCCAGGCCTACCGCGCGAGATCCCTCCCGCGTCAGGCGCTCTTCCGCCGACTGCAACAGCAACGTACCCACCCCGTGTCGCCGTTCCTCGGCCACTACATCGATAGTAATAATGTGTCCGGTCGTCCCCCCATGCGCCACAATAAAGCCGGCAATTCCCCCCGTCGCGGAAGAGGCCGACGGCGTTCGTGCCTCCTGCGCTCCATCCTGCTCCCCTTGCGCCTCCGCCACCAGCGTGAATGCCCGCCGGCGCCGCATATAAGCCTTCAGTTCCAGACGGGAGTACGAAATCTCCGGCGGAAAGCACTCCTGGTCGATCCGCCACAAACTCTCAAAATCTTCAGGCCGGAAATCACGTATGCAGAAAGCCACCCGAATATTGTAAATGTCGGTAAATACAGGAATCTGAATGCCCATAGCACGCCGTTGTCCCGTCGCCAAATGCCCCTTGGTGCCTTGGACCGGGACGCGTAACGCCCATCTTGCGCCTACCGAAAAATTTTCTCGAAATCGGGTCTCTTGCCTCTTGCCCGACTCGCAACCTCGGACGTACCATCAGCATCAGAGGAAGCGCAGTGGGACGCCTTCTGTTGATTGACGTTGTCGGGGCGGTCACGATTCTGGGACTTTGGTACCTGATCTTTGCTGCCTATAACCGCCGCCGCGGGGCCGCCGCGTTGCGCTGGGTTCAATCCGCATGTAACGGCAAGGGCCGCGTCCTCGACTCCGAGTGGATCGGCAGTTCCCACCTGAATGTTCGCCTTCACTTCCCTTCTCGCTCTTTTGAAAATGTCCGCGTCAGCATGCATTTCCGCCCCCGCGCCCTGCCCGTGCACTGGATCTTGAGCTGCTGGCACAAGCAGAAGGAAACCCTGACCTTTGAGGCCGATCTGGGCGGATCCCCCAACTTCCACCTGCAGGTCATCCGGCACCGCTGGTGCGCCCACAGCCGCGGACTTCAAACTCGCAAGCGCACCGACCGCGAATGGGAAATTTACCAGCCCGGTCCCATCATTCTTACCACCCGC
Organism: Acidobacteriaceae bacterium; assembly: GCA_027452245.1. Taxonomy (GTDB): domain Bacteria; phylum Acidobacteriota; class Terriglobia; order Terriglobales; family Acidobacteriaceae; genus Sulfotelmatobacter. The sequence continues at coordinate 8,113 of DAIDGW010000099.1, read as the reverse complement.
ACCCACTGGAAGGAGGACCAGACACCGGAACTCAACGCGCTGATGGCGGTCCGCCAGCAGGATGTGCTCCAGGTGCAGTTCCGTCCCGAATCTCCCCAGTTCACCGCCACTCTCGCCCTCGATGCCATGTCGGACCCGCAAAGCGCCAAGGGATTCCTGCACACGCTGAAAGAACTTGCCGCTGGCGCATCCGCCCACAGAAATTAGTCCGCGAAAAGGCTCCGCGTTTCACTGCCGAGCTTGTTCTTTTCCTCCATCGCAAAAATTCCTGTTCTCCTTTGCCTGACAGTCCAGCGCCGATCGATTTCCGGCAGGCCCGCCCTGACTCCAGGTCAAACCTGATGCTGGAATAAGAGCAGAACTTCCATGCAAAAATTCCTGCTTGAGCGCGAGCAATGGATTCCCCGCCCTGTCGGCGAGGTCTTTTCGTTCTTTTCCCGCCCCGAAAACCTGCAGGTTATCACTCCGCGCTGGCTCGATTTTTCTATCATCGAGAAACCAATCGTTCTCGAAAAAGGATCCCTCATCCGTTACCGCCTGCGCTGGCACGGCCTGCCTCTTTCCTGGACCAGCGAGATCGCGGAATGGAACCCGCCCCACCGTTTTATTGATGTCGCCTTGAACAGCCCCTATGCTCTGTGGCATCACGAACACCGGTTTTTTCCCCAGGGTGGCGGAACACTCATGCGTGACAAAGTCACCTATGCGTTGCCTTTGGGCTGGATTGGAGCCATCGTCCATCGCTTGCGCGTTCGCCGCGAAGTTGAATCCATCTTCGATTACCGCTCGGCAACCCTCCGCCGCATCTTCCCTGCTTAGCTTCGCGCTCTCGAACCGGACCTCATTGAGCCGAATTCATTCGTGCGCACAGTCACTGATTTCCCCCAGAAATCGAGGCACAATCACCCTCGTTCGGTCCGCCCTTGTGCCTTCGAAGGACACTATGAAGATTCCTCACGTGTATATGGAAACCATTGAAGACTTCCTGTCGCAGACCCGCATCGCGATGATCGGAATCTCGCACAATCCCCGCGACTTCAGCGTGCACTTGTTCCAGGAATTCCGCCGGCGTGGATACGATATGATCCCCGTCAATCCCAATATCGCGCAAATTGACGGCCAAGCCTGCTTCAAACGCGTTCAGGATATCGTCCCTCCCGTGCAGGCCGCGATCCTCATGACTTCGCCGGAAGTAACCGAAGAAATCGTGAAGGATTGCGTCTTGGCTGGGATTCGCCGCGTGTGGATGTATCGCGCTGGCAGTGCGGGAGCTGTCAGCCTGCCCGCCATCGAGTACTGCCGCGATCAAGGAATTGAAGTCGTTCCCGGACAGTGCCCCTTTATGTTCTGGAAAAAGAACGGAGCCCACAGCCTGCATGCTTTGGTCCGCAAGATCACTGGAAACTACCCTCGCCGCCAACACGCCAGCCCAGCCTGAACCCCGCCCGGTAGCTTGTCCGGACTGCTGGCCTCTGCCTGATCGGGTTTATCGCCTTAACTTCTGCTCACACCTCGTAACGTCCATGCCACTTACCTTCGCCACCAACACGGTCTGCAACCCAAATAGTTTATCGAGTTCCGTTTTCAGGACCTTGCCTGTGATATAACTCTGATTCAAAATCGCATGCCGAGTTTAACTGCAAAGAAGGGCGAGCCACTTCGCACTCTGCGGAAAGCTCCTACAGGAATTCCGGGTCTCGACGAAATTACCGGTGGAGGTCTTCCCCGCGGCCGGCCCAGCCTGGTGTGTGGCAGCGCTGGTTGCGGCAAAACCCTCCTGGCCATGGAATTTCTGGTGCGCGGCGCCACCGAGTTCGGCGAACCCGGCGTCTTCATGGCCTTCGAAGAAACCGGCGAAGAACTCACTCAGAATGTTCGCTCCCTGGGATTCGACCTCGACAAGCTCGTCCGCCAGAAAAAACTCATCCTCGACTACGTCCGCGTCGAACGAAACGAGATCGAAGAAACCGGCGAGTATGACCTCGAAGGCTTGTTCATTCGCCTGAATAATGCCATCGACTCCATCGGCGCAAAGCGCGTCGTGCTCGACACCATCGAGGCCCTGTTTTCCGGGTTACAAAACGAAGGCATTCTCCGCGCTGAACTGCGCCGCCTTTTCCGCTGGCTCAAAGATAAAGGCGTCACCGCCATCATCACCGGCGAGCGCGGCGACGGAACCCTGACCCGCCGCGGCCTCGAAGAGTACGTCTCCGACTGCGTCATCCTTCTCGATCACCGCGTCACCGACCAGGTTTCCACCCGCCGCATGCGCATCGTCAAATATCGCGGCACCACCCACGGAACGAACGAATATCCCTTCCTGATCGATGAAGACGGCTTCAGCGTCCTTCCCGTCACATCCCTGGGTTTGCAGCACGACGTCAGTAACCAGCGCATCTCCAGCGGGATTGCCGCGCTCGATTCCATGCTGGGCGGCAAAGGTTTTTATCGTGGCAGCACGATCCTCATCTCCGGCACCGCGGGCACCGGAAAAACCAGCATCTCCGCCCATTTTGCCAATGCGGCCTGCGCCCGCAACGAACGCTGTCTCTATTTCGCTTTTGAGGAGTCGCCCGGGCAGCTCGTTCGCAATATGCAGTCCATCGGCCTCGACCTCGGCAAGTGGATCCGCAAGGACTTGCTGCAGATTCATTCCAGCCGCGCCACCTTCTACGGTCTGGAGATGCATCTGGCCATGATTCACAAGATGGTGCAGGAAGCCAGGCCCGACAGCGTCGTGCTTGATCCCATTGGCGCTCTGGTACAGGCTGGCAGCCAGCGCGACGCCAACTCCATGGTGGTTCGTCTGATCGACTTCCTGAAAGTGAACGGCGTCACCGCCATTCTGACGAATCTCACAATCTCCGGGAACTCCCTGGAGCATACCGACCTCGACATCTCTTCCATCGTCGACACCTGGCTCCTCCTGCGCGACATCGAACTCGGAGGCGAACGCAACCGCGCTCTCTACGTGCTCAAGTCCCGCGGCATGAGTCACTCTAACCAGCTTCGTGAATTCCTGCTGACCGAAAATGGCATCCATCTGCTCGACGTCTACAGCGGCCCCGAAGGGGTTCTCACCGGATCGATGCGTGCTTCCCTCGAAGCCCGTGAGAAGTCCGCCGCGCTCGCTGCCGAGCAGGAATCGGAACGCAAGCAGCGCGATCGCAATCGCCGACGCGAAGCCCTGGAAGCCAGAATCCACGCCCTCCGCAAGGAATTTGAAATTGAAGATGAAGAGTCCGCGCTCGTGGCCGCTCAGGAAACTGCGCGGGCAAAGCAAATCGACCAAGATCGCCGCGCCATGACCGTCCGGCGGCAAGGCAATTCCGGACACAAACCTTCCCCCAAAATCTAATGGAGCCGTTATGAAAAAATCTGGCAAAGCCCCAACCGCCAAGAAGCCGGAAAGTCTGAGCGAAATCGCCAGGAATTCACGCGGGGAAATCGATCATGACAATTGGGATCTCCGCCTCTACGTCGCCGGGCAAAGCCCGCGCTCCCTGTTGGCCTTCGCCAATCTGAAGCGCATCTGCGAAGAGCATCTTGCCGGGCGCTACAACATCGAAATTATCGATCTGGTGAAACATCCGCAATTGGCCGCGGGCGACCAGATCATTGCCATCCCCACCCTGGTTCGCAAACTTCCCCAGCCCATCCGCAAAGTCGTCGGCGACCTCCGCGACACCGAACGCGCCCTCGTCGGATTGCAGTTGCGCCCGGGAAAATCCTGATTCATACTTCTTCGGCCCGATTTTTGCGGCATAATAGGGGTACACCTCCTCGCAGGCAGTTCATCATGGGAAACGAAAATCCATTGCATTCCAACACACCTCTTCTCGAGGATGCTGAACAGATCATTCAAGCCATTCGCACCGGCTGCGTCGATGCCTTCGTCGTCGAAGAATCCGAAGGCCACGCCGTCTATGCTCTGGAAAGCGCCGATCTGCCCTACAGCACGCTGGTGCAGAGAATGCAGCAGGGCGCGGCCATGCTGAATCGCGACGGCGAAATGATCTACTGCAATCCCAGCCTCTCATCCCTGCTCGAAGTTCCAGTTACGGAACTTGTCGGACGCAGCCTGCTGGATCTCGTCTCGCCGGAAGATCGCCCGGCCTGCGCCAAACTGCTCGCCTCCTTGCAACTCGGACCCTGCGAAGCGGAAGTACAACTCCGCCGCGGCAGCGGCAGCGTTCCCGCGAAGCTCTCTCTGGTAGTACTCGCGATCGACCGCTCCGTTATCGGACTCCTGGTGAACGACCTCACCACCGAAAAATCCAACGCCGAGCTCGCCTCGCACATCCAGCACATTCAGGACGAAGAGCGCCGCAATATCGCCCGCGAACTGCACGACAGCGTCGGACAGAATCTCGCCGCCATCGCCATGAATCTCTCCCGCCTTCGGGCGGCAGTTCCGCGCGATGCCGACGGCCAGCTCGATCTGCTCAATGACAGCACGGCTATGGTCGAGCAGGTCGTTAAAGAAATTCGCACCATCTCTTATCTGCTCCACCCGCCGCTGCTCGATCTCGCTGGACTCGCATCCGCCATTCGCTGGTACGTCGACGGCTTTTCGGAACGCAGCCGCATCCAGGTACACCTGCAGATTCCGGCGGATCTCGGCCGTCTCCCCCAGGATTTCGAAATTGCCATTTACCGCATCGTCCAGGAGTCCCTCACCAACGTCTACCGCCATTCCGGCGGAGACGCTTGTCACGTCAGCATGCAGCGCAAAGCCGACCACATCCGGGTCGAAGTCCGCGACAACGGCCACGGCCTCCCTTCCAACGGGAAAGCCCTGGCAAAATCCTCCGGCCTGGGAATTCGCGGCATGCAGGAACGCCTGCGTCAACTCGGCGGCTCGCTGGAAATCTTATCGTCAGAAGCCGGAACCACCGTCGTCGCGACTCTTCCCATGCAACGCGTGAATGTCGACGATAGTCCCGTTTCACAAGCTGGCTAGCGCCGGTCTCCCGCTTATCAGCCAGAAAATGCGTCACACAATGTGGCGACATCCTCCGGTCGAATCCAACTCGATTCCGCTCCGAAATCGCCGGCGCGAAACTAATCGATGGCCCGCAGCACCCTCTCATTCCAGCAAATTCCATGCCTCCCGATACCGCTCCCACCGCGCGTTCTTCGCCCGAATGTCCGGATAAAAATTCAGATGCTTGATCGCCCCAAGCTTCCGTACCGGCAGCACGTACCACGCGTCCACCGGACGAATATGCACGATCAGAAAATCTATGTCCTCCGCCGTGTAGCCCATCTTCCCGCGCTCGCCTTGGCTGCACGTCGCATTCACCGCATATCCTCGATGCTGCTTCGCTCCCGTGGACTTCACCTGCACCCGCCGCAACCGCCCTCCCGGCGGGCAAACGATGAAATCGAACCGCTCATTGTCGCCCCACGGCTTCGCCACTCCCAGCCCCAGGCTCGTCGCCTTCAATAAAAATGCCGCCTCCGAAACTTCTCCCTGATGCTTCGCCTGCCGCTGCCTCTTCTCCCAATCCTCCGCCCCCGCCATGATCTCGCACGACTCAACCACTCCCGCCTCTTCGCTCGTCTCGAATTGTTCTTCTTCCACCAACATCGACCGACACTTCTCCTTCCGCGCCAACCGTCGCGGCGCAGCCATTCACCGGAAAGTTTTCCGTATCTATTCAGGATAGGAATTTGTCAATCCGCAACGCAAGGAAATTATTTTTCATTCCCAAAATGGGAATTCACGCTCCCCGCCATCTGCACCCCACTTCAAGCGCGGAAGAATGCGGTCATCAGATGCGATTTCCCAGGAAGCACGGCCCGCTGCAACGAATCCGGAGTGCGCTACGATTTGAAAGGGCACGGCTTCAGCCGTGCCGCTTGCATCGCAAATGAAATTGCGCTTCAGCGCCTGAGGTACATCGTCGAACCCACACCACACTGCGTCGTCCCGAACGCGCGCGCTTTCACCAGCGCGCGGAGGGATCTCGGTCGCAACCGAACCATCCGGCAAGCACGGGAGAACACCGCCTGCCAGATGCGATTTCCCAGGAAACACGGCCTAGCTGCAACGAATCCGGAGTGCGCTACGATTTGAAAGGGCACGGCTTCAGCCGTGCCGCTTGCATCGCAATCCCGTGAGGCAGGGCCTCGTACTTGAGCCGGACCAATGGCCTTTGGAGCAGTTACCGTACCTGTGCGTTCGACGAACCTGGGACGGTGAAGCTGAATCGGTGGCCCGAGACAAAGTTGGAAGGTCCTTCCGTCGCCTGAAACATTCTCATTCAGCTGAGGCCATCGCTATCCCACCCTTCGAAAACCACGAAGGGTACGCCACCCGCCGACTCAGCCGAAAACCTCGATGATCACGAGCGGAATGAATTCCTCGTGCAAACTTATCTGCGGCTGCCCGAGCCTCGCAGCTATTCCGACATTGACCGCCTGTGGCAATGGAATTGTACGGACGCCGTCCAGATCTTCGTGGAGATCCGATTCGACAGCATCACGGTCCTCATCGGGCATCCGCGTGAGAATCTGCTGCAGGATATCGTCCCCAAAGTCGAATGTTCCGCAGTATTCCCGACCGTCCGCCAACGTTGCATTTTGAGTTGTGCAGTATTGCCCCGGCCCGACGACTGCAATGTGGGTGATCTCAAAGGTGGGATAGATGCACGCCGTCTTTTGCGACTGGCCTTTGCTCGCGAGGTATGTTCCCAAATCTGGGAAGAAGCGTTTCTGTTCACCCGGTTCTTCCATCGTGCCAGGGACATCCGCTTCTGTGATGGTCATCAAAGCACTCCGACTTCTCGCGCTGGTGTTGACAATGCGACTTGCCAAGTTTGCGGTTGCCTTCTCGAAACAGTTACGCACGAAGCGAGCGTTTCCGAATGTCTTATCTCGCCGGCCGTATGCAACGCGGAAAACGTTCAGCAGCTCCGCCTCAGCCCCGGCATCGAAGCTGTATTCTTCGTCAGAGCATATCTTCGCAAAGATGCGTACCATCTGCTCCGGCGTGTAATCCTCGAATAGCAGTTTTTTCGTAAATCGTGACCTGAGGCCGGGATTGGAATCCAGGAATCGCACCATTTCGTCTTGGTAACCGGCAACGATAACGACAAGGTCGTCGCGATGTTGCTCCATCAATAAAATCAGCTGCTGGATGGCCTCTTGGCCATAAAGGTCATGCGAATTCGGCGGGGTCAGCGAGTACGCCTCGTCAATGAACAGAACGCCCCCGAGAGCGGACTCAACCACCTCTTTAACCTTCGGGGCGGTCTGACCGAGATATTGTCCTATCAGCCCGGCCCTATCTGTAGCGACCAGGTGGCCCTTACTTAGGAATCCCAAGGCCTCATAGACCTTGGCAACCAACCGGGCCACAGTCGTCTTCCCCGTCCCCGGGTTGCCGTAGAAAACCATGTGACGCGAACGTACTGGAACAGCCAGACCTTCGTTTCGCCGGAGTTGATCTACTCGGAGTGAGTTGACTAACTCGTTGACATCGGCTTTTACTCTGTCCAACCCAATATATGCGTTTAGGTCGCTTAGCAATGCCTCGACAGGCGCTTGCAGGGCTGTCGCCGAGGCGGTGACGACGGCTGCTGACGAAAATCCATGTTCGCCTTCAACTTGAGCCGAACGCATATTGGATCTATCAATTCTCATGAAGGCGTTTAGCGGTCCGGTCAACGTCGTTTGTGGCACGCCGCGGGTCGAAGCAGCACGGGCCAGTTCGTACGCTCGGTCTCTCATTCGAACGTATGCCTCCTTCAAGATGTGGTCCCTGTCTGCCTGTTTTAGGCCACCGGGCACTTCACATGTAACAACGTCGCGCCACTGGGTGAATTCGTGCTTGCCCATCTCGAAGTGATAACCGCCGACGATCACTAGCGCGTCAAAGATGGCTTCGCCGTTTCGGAGAGACCGGCGAGCAGATTCCACTAGGTCGGAAGTGAAGATAACATTTGCCATTCTTGAATCCTAATTAGGGGGCTGGCCCAACCTTTCTCATGGAATTCCCAATTTGGGGTTGCCCCACCCTTCCCGCGTTTTTTTGCGGGAGGGTGGGCCTGCGCTGCAGACTACAATCTGCATGAATGCACGTCAAACCAGTTCGCTATCAAAACCA